>JAGTVA010000044.1 GCA_018224445.1 Saprospiraceae bacterium | reverse complement strand
GGAAAAATTTGCCATCGCCATCACTCCTGAGGGCACACGGCGAAAGGTGACCAAACTGAAGTCCGGTTTTTACCATTTGTCCAGATTGGGAAATATTCCTATACAACTCACAGGCATGGACTACGGCACCAAAACCGTATATTTTGGGACGCCCTATTTCCCCGGGGAGGATTTCAATTCCGAAGTGCAAAAAATCAGAGCTTATTGGAAAAATATGAAGGGTTTTTATCCCCAAAAAGGGTTTCCTTAAATCTCGTGGTTAAGTAATAGATTGTTTACATTTGTAACTTCGTTTAAAATACGATTACCCAGCCGGGTTTTTTTAATAACCTGAGTTCGATTATTATCGCGATGGCATAATTCATAAAAAACTTCCTGGGCTAGGCGCTTTATAGAAGATTTAGCGGGCTAAATCAAGGAAAAGCAAGGACGAATAGGGAGGAATTCAATGGATAGTTTGTTTTCAATTGACTAAAATGGTTTGAAGATAGGGTACATCAATACAGTTTTTGTTTTAATTATTTACAAAACTTTAATTTACATTAATTTATCCGAGTTAGAATAATTGAACTCAGGTTGATAAATTCGCTTTCAATGTACAGTGCACAAGAGCAAAGGGAACTCCTTCAAAAGACAGAATACTATTTGAGCCAGATAAAAGACTCCGCCACCGTACTCAATGCCGAAGATGTGGAGCCCCTCAAAAAGGTGCTTGGCTACCACGAGTGGAAATACTACGTGAAGAACGACCCGGTCATTTCGGATAAAGAATACGACGAATTGTTCAAGTCTCTTGAAAAAACCGAGGCAGCACATCCACATTTGATTTCCTCTGACTCCCCTACTCAGCGCATCTCTGCAGATGCGTCCGGGGATTTCCCCACCGTCAGACACCTGGAACCCATGCTTTCCCTCTCCAATTCCTACAATCTAGAAGATCTTAGAAAATTTCACGATCAAGTGATAAGGAAATTAAAAGAGGAAGAAGATATTGCCATTCAGTATGCGGCTGAACCCAAATACGACGGCAGCAGCATTTCTCTGCTCTATGAAAACGATGTATTGGTCCGAGCCGCCACTCGTGGAAATGGAATCCAGGGAGACGACATTACCCAAAATGTCCGAACCCTGCGGACGGTTCCTCTGCATGTGCCCTTTTCAAAATTCGATATTTACCGCGCTGAACTGAGGGGAGAGGCCCTGATTCGACTGGATTTTTTTGAAAAAATAAACCAGGCCAGGGAGAAAAATGGAGAAGCACTTTTTGCCAATCCGCGCAATGCAGCAGCGGGAGGGCTGCGCATGAAAGATCCAAGAGATACCGCTGCCCGTGGAATAGAAATGTTTGTCTACCAAATAGGCTATGCTGAAAATCGCGAAGAAGAGGAGGTTTTGAGTCGATTTAATACCCATGCTGAAACGTTGAAGGTACTCGATCAACTGGGCTTTAAAACCTCCTTTCCCGACCACAAAGTCTTTGACAATGTGGATGATTTGTTCCCCTTTTTGGAAAAATGGGAGACCGCACGAAGTGATTATCCATACGAGATAGACGGCATGGTGGTAAAAGTCAATCCACTCGATTTACACCGTAAATTGGGCAGTACCAGCCACCATCCGAGGTGGGCCATAGCCTATAAATTCAAAGCCCGTCAGGCTACCAGCAGATTGCTGAAGGTCGATTACCAGGTGGGAAAGGTGGGAACCATAACTCCGGTGGCCAAGATTCAGCCTGTTTCGCTGGCAGGAGTGACTATTTCCAGTGTTTCCCTTCACAACGAGGAATTTATCCGAAGTAAAGACATCCGCCTCGGCGACCGGGTACTTGTAGAGCGTGCCGGCGACGTTATTCCCTATATTGTAAAGACCCTGCCCGAATTCAGAGACGACAGTCAGGTGGAAATTCATTTTCCGAAGTACTGTCCTGTCAACGACACTGAGGAGAAAGTAGAACTTGTAAAAATGCAGGATGAAGCCGCCTGGAGGTGCCCCCGGTGTATCTGCGGTCAACAACCGCTTCAAAAAATGATTTTTTTCGTTTCCAAAGACGCCATGGATGTAGCCGGCCTGGGAAAGAGTTTGGTAGAGCGGTTTTTTACCGAAAAAATGGTGGCGACCATCCCGGATCTATACCAACTGGATTACGAAAAAATCAGTCGCATGGAGGGGTTTGGAGAGAAGTCGGCCGAAAATCTGAAAAAATCTATCGAAGCCTCTAAAAACAGATCGTTGAAAAGGCTGCTCTACGCACTTGGAATTCATCATCTGGGCAAGAGGAGTTCTGCCATAATTGCCGCCGAGGTGAATGAGATTTTTGACCTTGAGGACTGGGACGAGGAGAAATACAACAACCTGAAAGACATCGGTCCGGTACTTGCCAAAAACATGACCGATTTTTTTCAGGAAAAGAAAAATCTGGATATGATTCATCGGCTAAAGGAATTGGGGGTAAACACCTACAGTACGGAAGAGGACCGACCGACAGAGATTAAGGACGGCCCCCTGAGTGGGAAGACCATATTGTTTACCGGTGCACTGCAACAGGTTTCCAGAAAGGAAGCTCAAAAAGCTGCCGAACAGGCCGGCGCCAAAAATATTTCAGCGGTTTCCTCTAATCTGGATTATTTGGTTGTGGGTGAAAAAGCGGGGTCTAAACTAAAAAAAGCCCGTGAATTAGGAACGGTAGAAATAATTACGGAAGACGAATTTTACAAAATTCTGGAAGAATGATAACAAGACTATGGATGTTTTTTCCGGTGGTCATTATGGTTTCGTGTGGGAGCGGAGACAGCGACAAGGTCAAATTGGTCCCGGATCAGGAACCCGTAGTGGAAACCGATCCTCTGTTGGAAGAGGTAGAGGAAGAAGAGGAGTTGGGGGAAATCTTCGCCATCGATTACGACACCACGCTTTGGACGGACATTAGTTTTATTCAGGAGGATGTAATACTCGACCTGCGATACGCCACCAAAAATAACTTCCTCGGAGAGGTGTTGTACGATTGCCCCCGCTGTTTGCTGAGACCCGAAGTGGCATTGGCACTTCAGCGGGTTCATTGGGACCTGCAGGAAAAGGGAATGAGTATTAAGGTTTTCGATTGTTACCGGCCGCAATTTGTTCAGAAAAAAATGTGGGAAATAAAGCCCAACCCCAATTACGTGGCCAATCCCCAACACGGTTCGATGCACACCAGGGGAGTGGCTGTGGACGTGACCATAGTCAACAGCGAGGGCAAAGAAATAAATATGGGTACGGATTTTGATCATTTTGGGATAGAGTCCCATGTGGATTATCTCGAACACTCTGATGAAGTTCTCGATAACAGGGCTTTACTCAGGGAGACTATGGAAAATTACGGATTGAAGGGGATACAGACCGAATGGTGGCACTTTTCAATGAGGGGATTAAATTATCCTCTGGACACCATGAGGTGGAATTGCAATTGATTGCGGTAGTGTAGTTGATAATCAGGATTAATTACCCCCAATCACTCGTATGTCAGGGTGAACATTCTTTCTTTTTCGGCTGTATTGTAGTACCTCACCGGCTTTCCGCTGCGATTGTAGTGGTACTTATAAGTGCAGTCTTTACAGATTACGCTGGGGTAATGTCCCAGGTGATCGATGTATCTCTTGCGAATAATGTTGTTGCGAGTCTGATACAATGGCCAAGTGATATAAGGGGGTAAATCTTTCCTGAAATTCACCTTGTTGTCGTATTTATATAGCATAGTCAGGGCTTTTACACCTTCTGCATTGTAGTATTCTTCCTTGATTATATTTCCGTCCTCCCATTCGTAGAAAATGTTGATTCCGGCATAAGCCCAAGTGCTTGGAGTGGCCGAAGTATCTTTGAAAAGATCCTCTCTTCTATAAAGATTCCCCTGCTCGTCGTAGTGAAACTTAAGACCCCGCCCGGTCTCCCTAAAAGTCATTCCAAAGTCCTTTGAAGTATAACCTATTAATTCCTGCATCCTTCCCTCCGAATCGTATACGTATTTTGATTTCCCACGTAAACTATCCACAAAAGGACTTGTATTGATATGTTCGATTAACTGATTTTCAGAATCATAAAAGTATTCCACTTCACCAAAAAATTCATCGTTTATATTAGCTTGAAACCTTGCCAAGTTGCCTAATTCATCGTAAGAATAGGTGTAATCCCTAAAGCCAGAGCCCCACGATTCGAAATACTGCACGAGGTGGTCCCCGTCTGTGGTGGGGAAATCATCGTCTTTTTGACAGCCTATAGTCAGCAGGGGAATACCTAAAAGCAGAAAAAAATATCTCATAATGGTGTAATTTTTATTGGCGAACAATGGTGAAGGTTTCAATTTCTTGCATATCATATATGATTAAAAACTTTTATGAAGATAAGATTATTTTAATAAAATAAAATGTTTATGCATGTTCTTTTTACGCCTTCACTCAATTAAAAATTTATGGATTGTAGTGAAAATAGTAACCAACCTATTACCTCCGGAGAAGAAACCCTATTTAAAAAAACATTTCACCAAGTCTGTCGTTTGATTGTAGTTGCCGGAAAAGCAAATTCGTTTCTTTTAGAAGAGGGGACCTATTTTTGCTATCTTTGGGCTTATTTTTTAAAAAAACCAATCGACATTTTATGGCAGTTAACAATGGTTCAGAAGTAAAGGCAGTGGACGCGCTCGCATCATCATATCAAACGCTTAGAAAAGAAATATCCAAAGTAATCGTAGGTCAGGACAAGGTAGTGGAGGCAGTAGTTATCTCACTTTTTTCCAATGGACACAGCTTGTTGGTAGGGGTACCCGGTCTGGCAAAAACCCTCCTGGTGAGTACCATTGCAGAGGTACTCGACCTGAATTTTAAACGAATTCAGTTTACACCGGATTTGATGCCCTCCGATATTACAGGTTCTGAAATTTTGGGGGAAAACAGACAATTTCAATTCAATAAAGGTCCATTGTTTTCCAACATTGTGTTGGCGGATGAGATCAACCGTACTCCTCCCAAGACTCAGGCAGCTCTGTTGGAAGCTATGCAGGAAAGACAGATCACTTCCGGCGGTAGAATGTATAAGCTGGACGCTCCGTTTTTTGTCCTCGCCACCCAAAATCCCATTGAGCAGGAGGGGACTTACCCACTTCCCGAGGCTCAGCTGGATCGATTTATGTTCAATATACCGCTGGATTACCCCTCTTATGACGAGGAGCTTCAAGTGGTAAAAAGCACCACCGGAGCAGACAAAAAGGAGCTCTCTCACATTTTATCCGCTGAACAGATTCTCGAATTTCAAGCCCTTATTCGCAAGATTCCGATTGCCGACAATGTGTTGGAATACGCGGTTTCTACAGTGAGCAAAACCAGGCCTCAAACTCCGAATGCCGCCCCGGTGGTCAATGATTTTATCAGTTGGGGAGCGGGACCTCGCGCTTCGCAGTACCTAGTACTTGGTGCCAAGTGTCACGCGGCTATTCACGGTAAGTATTCACCGGACATAGAGGATGTAAAAGCGGTGGCGAAAAATGTGCTCCGACACCGGATAGTGCGCAACTTTAAGGCCGAAGCGGAGGGAATGAACGAAGATCAGATTATTGATCAGATTTTGTGATTCCGGAATAAATCCGAGGTAAATTGAAATTAAGGCCTTTCAATTGTAAAGTTTTTTGAATAATGCGGGTTAAGAAAGTTGAATTTTCTTTTTTTATATTGCGCCAAACTCTGTTTTCTGCCGTGAGTTTTTTATAGAAAAAAGTCCAGCGAAAGTCCATTTTCCAATGTACAGACAGCCCTGAGGAGGGCCCTTTTTAAGAATTTACCGGTAATGTTTTCTGTTCCTGCCACAATTCGCCTATAACTTCTTTTATCTTTATGGAAATTAATGCCATAAGTGGATCTGAAACAACTCATTCTGGATCTGATTAAGGGAAATGAAAAAGCCCAATGGAAATTCTTTGAGCTCACTGCCGATAGAATGATGGGGGTTGCGATGAGATATACCAAAGACCGGAATACCTCAAAAGATGTACTTCAGGAAGCCTATATCCGAATTTACGATAAATTACCCGGGTTTGAATACCGATCGGAGAGGGGTCTGCAAGTGTGGATGAGTAAAATTGTATCCAGAGAGGCTATCCGTTGGATAAAAGCCAATCAGAGGTACAGTTGGACAGAGGAAGTGCCCCTTGAAAATCCGGGATCCAAATCAAGGGAGGAGGATCCTTTTTTCCAAAGCGACCTCATGGAATATTTGAATAAATTGCCCGAAGCACATAGAATTGTATTTAATTTGTACATTATTGAGAGCTATTCTCACAAGGAGATTGAGGAAATAACGGGAATTGCGGAAGTAACCTCTCGTTCGCATCTTTCCCGCGCGAGAAAAAAATTACAGGATTTAATGAATGATAAAGTAAAAAAATGAGTTTTTTATACAACATCGGATTATGAACACAGATAAAAACCCATTGGACGAGTTATTTCAAAGAGAAGCTGCGGGATTTGATGTCCCGCTCTCGGAGGATGAAAAAAAGCAGGTATGGGGATTCATTTCCAGCCGGAGAAAAAGGCGATTTATCGGATTTTGGCTCAGCATGGGTTTTTTCCTGCTGCTCCTGGTAGGTGCGGGAATCTACCACTGGCAGGACTCCGCTACCTCAACGGTTGTAAAAGAAGTCTATGCACGTCTCCTCGATAAAAATACATCTGTCGGCCAGCAGGAAGTTGCAGAGTCGACCGTTTATTCAGGGACCGATGAGAACTACTCGATAAAGTCGGACAACCCATCCCATTCCTTTTTGCTTCCCGGGGAATTCTACGTCCTTTCTCCGGATATATTGAATGCTGTTTGGAGTCGCCATGCGACTTTCGGTTTTGAGTCCGATCCCTCTGAAATCGTTTACGGAAGAGGGGATTCAGGAGAATTTACAGAAAATCACCAAGTCACCGAGAAAATTTCGAATCCCATTCAAAATACCCGAGAAAAGAGTCACACAAAAAAATCTGCCACCGCTTCTTCAGGGACTGTCGGTGAGGTAAAATCGTTTTTGGAGATCGCGAGTGGCGACGGTGAAATCGCTTTGGCGAATAATCAGATAAGCCCATTATCGCTTCTCTTCCAATTGTCGTCCCTTCCCTTGATTCAATTCCAATTGGAGGAAGAGGGTATCGACTTATACTCACCTCCTTTGACTGCTCCGGCCTACTCTTCGGAATCAGCAACCACTACTTCGCGGCGATTGTTTTTAGACCTCTACAGCAGAATTTCTTTTAATCAGATAAAAATCACCGCCTCCGAACCGCAATTTGAAAACTATAAAGAAGTGTGGGAGGAGACGATCCTACCTTATTTCGCAATTGCCGCCGGATTTAGGGCGGGGATTAAAGTATCTCCCAATTGGAGCTTTTCGACGGGTTTGGAATACAGTCGTATTACAGAGAAGTACGACCGACGAACTACAGCCTTGACCTACAAAATGCAATTCAATGACAAGGCTTATTATTACGAGGGAGAAAATGGCGATCCGGTTTGGGTGGGGGACAGTATTTATACTCCTATCCTTACAGAGAGCGGATTGGTCGCTCCAAACACCCACGAATTTATCAGTATTCCTTTGCAGGTAACCTACACCCTCCCATTCGACCAGTGGAATCTGGGGGTAAGCCTGGGAACGAGTATTCATTTATGGCAGAGTCACAGTGGATTGATACCCCGTGTGGAGGGAGGTTTCAGATCCATTGAAAAAGAGGATTATCGCAAACAAATTTTTTCAGATTTGAGATTAGCTGTATCTTTGGGGTACACGCTCAATGCAGATTGGGAATTATACCTCCAGACAGGTGGTCATTTCGGTCTCGGAAATGCTTTTGATGACCATTTTCCCCTGGAGAAAAAAATGAGGGGAATTCACTTGACCACAGGATTGCGAAGAAATTTTTAAATTATTATTACACCAACGCCACATTGCACACCTAAAAGGTTTTATAAACTCAAAACACCATCAGTAAAATGAAAAATTCAGTCCACTCCATCACATCTCTTTCACTGGGTTTGTTTTTTTTTATGGCCCTTCTCACAGGGACCGCTTGTATAAAAGAAGAACCCGTTGAAAATACCGATCCGGTCATTCCCGATCCCAAGGAAATAATTGAAACCAGCTTACTGGGATATATTTCTGATGCAACGGGCAACCCGGCCTCAGATTTAAATATTTCCATAGTTACTGCCAGGCCCCACATTCTACATGCCACCACCAATGCAGACGGGTATTTTTTTATTCCCGATTTTCTAAACGCAGGCAGATTAGTGGTGGTTTTAGTGGAGTCCCCCGACTCGTTTAATTCCTATCACCTCGCGGATGCCCAAAAGGAGGAAGTCACCAATCTCGAAATAATGATGGTGGAAAAAGGATTCCTGGGGAATTTCCATTCTTCTGATGAAGGGAATTTCAACCTGCCCGGTGAAGTGACATTGGCGGTTCCTGCTGAGGCATTTGGATCCTACGAAGGGGAGGTAAATGTCAGGGCCCATTGGTACGATCCCGGAAATGAAAACTTTTACAAACAAAAGATTGGAGGCCGTACCGCGATCAATGAGATGGGAGTGGAAATAGCGGTACAATCGCTGGGAATGCTCGCCCTTGAAATTACCGATGAAGCGGGCAATCCCATTGAGCTGGCGAAGGACATACAGATTTCTTTTCCCCTGCCCGCTCAATTCGATGAAATGCATCTTGAGGAAGTATCAGCTTGGTATTTATACGAAGAGGCTGCCACTTGGTTGCATGAATCAAAAGTGAATATAGAGAATCAAAATCTCAAATTCAAGATAGGAAGCAGTACTTTTTGGAATTTTGGTAGGGCTCAGACGGAAACCTACACCCTCAGTGGCCGAGTCCATTATGAGAATGAAATGCAGCCGGCCGAGGGCAAGGTAATGGTGAATCTTTCAGAAGATCCAAGTGTAAGGTTCATTGCTGTTATTAATTCCAATGGCCATTTTTCCATTAGTGATATCCCTCCCGGTTCTCCCCTTGACATAAAGGTCTTGAATTCGTGTGGGGGCGAAGCTCTCCACATTAATCGCCAGCCGCTTACTGCAAATACAGACCTCGGAAATCTTTTGATTTCGGAAATGGACAAACTCACAATTACTACAGATGCCAAAGATTGTGAAGGGCAGACTCCCAATAACGGGTTTATACAAATGGTATTTGACGGCAATCACACACTTATTAGGCCTTTGGAAAACGGAATACAGAATTGGATTTTCCCACTTTGTCTGAATTGGGAATCGGGGGAATTCACCGTACTCGATAATTCTGGAATTCCGGTTAAAGGGCCAGTTGAAGTAGATTTGGATAATACCGAATTTACTGCAGTTTATTTTTATAATTGTTTCGATACCCCGGTGAGTATGGACATTGATTTTCAAATGTATTCCAAATCCACCGGAGAACAAATAGATTCAGTTTACTACGAATTAAATAATCCCGATGATCGATTGGTTTTTGAAGTAGAAGTTGACCAGGAGGACCAGATTACCTGGTTGAGAATGGACTGCGAAAGCGAATGTATCGGATTTGAGTTTGAGCTGCATCCGGGATTTCCCAACGACTGGGTCAGCAAGATTCTGAATTTTTATTGTTTGGGATTTGAATACGAATTGAATAGTGAGTTTGTACAAATCACTTTTTCTGAATTGGACTACACCGGAGGACCTTTAGACCTGGAAGTAAATATTATTGATTTAACCGATACCGACTCAGGTGAAAAATACGATGTCTTATTGGGAATTACTTTGAGAGCAAATTAGTTTGGACAGTATACTTTTGCTTTCTATAAAAGGTGAGACTATAAAATATTCTAATTTTACAGGACCGAATTGATAATTTGGGCTTAATTTTGCCAAAAATCACTCAAAGGGATATGTCCGACCAAATCAAGCACGAATGTGGGCTCGCATTTTTAAGACTCTTAAAACCGCTTTCTTTTTACCGGGAAAAATACGGTACTGCTCTTTTTGGGCTGAATAAAATGCAACTCCTGCTCCAAAAACAGCGAAATCGCGGTCAGGATGGAGCCGGTATAGCTACCATAAAACTAGACTTGCCCCCGGGTTCTCGTTATATTTCGAGGAGAAGAAGCCATTCTGCCAATTACCTCAAAGACCTTTTTGCAGGTATTTACAGCCATTTTGACGATGTGACCGAAGAACAATACCGGGATCCTGAGTGGTTAAAACTCAATAAACCCTATGTGGGTGAAGTATATCTGGGACACCTCAGATATGGAACCCATGGAAGCAACAGCATAGAGAGCGTCCATCCATTTATCAGACAAAATAACTGGATGACCAGAAACCTGGTATTGGCGGGAAATTTCAATCTCACCAATGTGGACGAATTGTTTAGGGAATTGGTTGAATTGGGACAATTCCCCAAAGAACAATCCGATACCGTAACCGTACTTGAAAAATTAGGCCATTTTCTCGACGATGAAGTGGAGAGACTCTACACTTGGTTTAAACCCGATGGGTGCTCAAATGCAGAAATCAACGAATTAATTTTTGAGCATCTGGACATCAGCCGGTTGCTCAAGCGCGCCTGCAGAAAATTTGACGGGGGATATGTGATGGGGGGAATGATAGGCCACGGAGATGCTTTTATTCTGCGAGATCCCAATGGGATTCGGCCGGCTTATTACTATTACGACGACGAAGTGGTAGTGGCGGCCTCCGAGCGTCCAACCATTCAAACAGCTATGAATGTGAGGTATCATCAGGTCAAGGAGGTGAAACCCGGACATGCCTTGATTGTAAAAAAGGACGGAAGAATTTCAGAAGAGCCTTTTATTGAAGTGGGAACCAGGCTGTGTTGCTCTTTCGAGCGCATTTACTTTTCCAGGGGTACCGACAGGGATATTTATTTAGAGCGCAAACAACTGGGCGAACAATTGACCGGCAATGTGTTGAATGCCATCGAGCACGATATAGAAAATACCGTTTGGTCCTCTGTACCCAATACGGCGGAAACGGCCTTTTATGGGTTGATTGACGGGATAGAAAAATACCTCAACAAAAGAAAAATAAAGCAAATTGCTGAACTGGGAGACAAACCCAAAGACAGCGCCTTGAAGAAAATTCTAAATGTGCGGCCCAGGGTTGAAAAGATTATCGTCAAAGATGCTAAGATGCGCACCTTTATAGCCGACGAAGTGGTGCGGGGCGATATGGTTTCCCACGTCTATGACGTCACTTACGGCATAGTTAAAAATCACGTGGATAAGTTGGTTTTGCTGGACGACTCCATTGTCAGGGGAACCACCCTGCGGAACAGCATCATACGGATTGCCAACCGCCTCAAACCCTCTATGATGGTAATCCTCTCCTCTGCCCCTCAAATAAGATATCCAGACTGCTATGGTATCGATATGTCTCAAATGAGCCAATTTGTCGCTTTTAGGGCCATGGTGGAATTACTGCGCGAAAGCGATAGGGAACACATGCTGGAAGAAGCCTATCAAAAATGTATCGATCAACAATTCCTTCCAAAGGATCAGATTAAGAATGAATTGATTCCACTGTACAATCAATTTACTGATGAAGATATATCTGATCGCATCGCCCTGCTCCTAACCCCTCCGGAGGTGGAGGTCGAGGTGAAAGTTATTTACCAAACAGTGGAGGGATTGCACAAAGCCTGTCCAAATCATTTAGGTGATTGGTATTTTACCGGTCACTATCCTACGGCCGGTGGAAATGCAGTGGCCAATCGCGCTTTTATGAATTACATGGAAAAAAAGGATGTAAGGGCGTATTGATTATTGATTGTTTAATACCTGCCTTGAAATCGACACTGGAACACCCGGACACTTTAGCTGTTTTTGAGATACCAGGAGAATCGCAGAGCGCAGCGAAGTGAATAATTAGTTTTGAGTTTGTTTAGTGAAATTTGGAATATACGTCAATAGTAAGGGCTGGGTGGAGTTTCATTGCCTGGTGCTGTTCAGGATAAAGTACCGAGTATAATTACTTGTGGTTCTCGGGAAGACACCGACCGCAGTGAGCTGGCTTAACGAGATGAGATTATGATCAATCTGGTTTCCCAACTCTTACCAAGCCAGAGAAATTGGAAAAGAAAAATCTGTGGTGAAAAAATAATGCGGGTTAAATACTCATTGATTCCATGAGTAGTCAATCTCTTCTGTCTTTTTACTGATGTGACGTTTTATGGGTATAGAAAAAATCAGTTCAGAGCTTTATTTCTCACAAGCCGATTGACCTTAATATAGAACTACCAATAATAAAAAATCAGGTTACTGATTGTGCCACGCCTGGTTGTGCGACAGTTGCTTGTTGCATACAGGACACATTCCGGGGCTTTCCGAATGACCACCTTGACATCCGTCTGAGCAGATGTAGTGATGTACGACGCCATCAGGTCCTGCGGGGACATTCACCTGTTTAGGTGCTTCCATTTGTTGCTGTCCCTGTGGAGCATCGCCTCCCCTCATGGGGTCAAATTGAGACCTCGGATCTTGTCCGTCCTGAGATTGCGGTTGCTGCTGTTGAGCAGGTTGATCGTGCCACGCCTGGTTGTGCGCCAGCGGGTTATTGCATACAGGGCAATTCCCGGGAGTTTCCGAGTGACCACCTTCACAGAGGTCTGAACAGATGTAATGATGAACGACACCATCCGGGCCTGCGGGAATATTTACCGTCTGAGGTCTATCGGTCTGGTTTTGCTGAATATCCTGTTGCTGTTGAGCAGGTTGATCTAGTGTTGCAGGAGCATCTTCCATCGGACTTTCTCCGGATTGATTGCCTTCGCTTTGGCAGGCTACAAAAAGACACAATACTGCAAATAAGGACATAAATTTCCACATATTTTCCATTTCTTTTTTATTGAACCACAATGATTTCCAGCTGCAAAGTTAATTCAATTAATTAAGGTGACCAAATTAACTCACAACATTCAATTACATTAACAGTAGCTAAAATAGATAGTTCGGAAAGTTGTATATAATTACAAAAAGGGGGACATTTAGCACCAATTGAAAAGGATTTTCACTTAGCTTCAGGAAAAATTTAAGTTAAACCAATTTCCTTACTTTCACTTCTCCGGAGAGGGACTCGGGTTCCGATCCATCTTCTGAATACAGCAGGTTGATACCCGGTCTTTTGCCAATTTCAATGCTGCC
Organism: Saprospiraceae bacterium; assembly: GCA_018224445.1. Classification (GTDB taxonomy): domain Bacteria; phylum Bacteroidota; class Bacteroidia; order Chitinophagales; family Saprospiraceae; genus PWJY01. The sequence goes on along the minus strand of JAGTVA010000044.1, from coordinate 620 downwards.
CAATTTATCACTCAATCCCAGTGCGAGTGCCCCGTTGTAGGTGCTCCATTGTAACAATACTTCAAAGGGAATAAACGATTGGAATTTGGCAATTACCTTCATTTCTTCCAGTATGGACAAACCCCAATTGCTTGTGAGGCTGTCGGTTCCAATGGCTACGGTGGCTTTCTCGTCCAGGAACTCTTTGTAACGCGGCAGCCTGTTCTCGATGTAAAGGTTGGCAGAAGGACAGGTAACCCAGTAGGATTGAGGATTCCATTCCATTGCAGCTCGGATTTCTGACCTTTGGCACAGGGTGTTGTGTACAAAAAGGGTGGGTTTACGGGGGTCCATATTTTGTAAAGCGTAATGAATTGAAGATTGATTGGTGGGTTTCAGGTGATGGGTTGGAATTCCGAACTCTTCGTAAAAAGTGATCAACTCACCGCTGTTACTTAAAAAGAGTTCGTTTTCTGCCGGTGTCTCCATGTTGTGAATACTGATAAGGGCCTGACTGTTGTCCTCGTTTAGTTCCCACAGCATTTTAAATAGCTTTTCAGAAACGGAGTACGGAGCGTGGGGGACTGCAGTACCCGGCAGAGCATAATCATCTACTAGTTTGCGGTAGGTTTTCAGATAAT
>JAGTVA010000043.1 GCA_018224445.1 Saprospiraceae bacterium | reverse complement strand
TTTCATCTGTTTATTTTTTAAATCTGCCTTAAAGTGGAAACTATTTGTCTCTCGCTGTGTAACACAGTCAGGGCTTGTATCATATTTTCAAATTTTGTTCCGGTTATTCAATTTGTCTATGGAATAGGAGCCACTAAATCAGGGATTTTACATTTTCTCATTATCCCGGGTAGGGGAAATCCTGTCATAGTGACCGCCCTATCACTGCCGGACTTATCTCTGTTTAAACCGGAATAGATTTCTTTGATTCCAGATATCATCTGTTTCATTTAGTAGTTTCAAAAGCGATTCGCGTTCCTTTTCAATCAAGTGGTTGGACGTAATGCTTTTAGCATTTTCGATAATTCTTTTCTTTTTTTCAACAGGCATATTTAATGCGCGATTGATTGCATTCATTATTGAGCCGAACTCATAGTCGGGCATGATGCAAGTTTGATCAGGGATGCAGAAATCTACATTTCCTATTGCAAAGGGACAAATTACGAGTTTTTCCATAAACATGCCTTCCAGGGCGGGAAGGTAAAATCCCTCTGCACCAAATTTTTCCTCCAGGGGTAGGTAAACAACGGTTTTAGCCCTGTTTGCCAGTCTGAGAAAGTCTTGTCTGGTCGGGAGTTTGGGTGGAGTTTGAATTTCTACGCGAATCTTTTTTTTCCCCAACCAACTTTTCCACTTCAATCGACGGTAAATTTTTTTTGCCAATTGGGGGTTTTTTAATCCCACTATTAAGAGATCCAGATCAGGATTGGGATTGGGTGCGGGAATATGGCTTGGATCTACGGCATCGGGGATAAAATAAACGGGGCCGTTAACTCCGTGTTCTTCCAGTATTTTTTTACTGAGACTGCTTTTGGTAATGCGGATAGCGGGGTGTTGTAAAAAAGCGTTGCGCTTGTCTTCCGATTGAGTATGCCTCGGGTGAGCGATATTGAGAATGGGGACCGGTGGAGCTTCTCTCTCTTCCGGGCTCAATATATTCCAATCGCTTCCTGAAAAGAACAGGATATCGCTATTTGATAACTTCCATTCCCTTATCCGATCTTCAGAATTTCTATAGGGCAGCCATACATTGCCGGGGTTATCAAACCATTGGGTTTTTGGGTCAAAGTACACCACGGGTCTAAACTGTTCAGAATGCCTTATGTGTTCGAAGCAATCTCTCACTTTTATAGGGCCCCCATTGGTGCCGCCGTAATAAGTATTGAAAAAGCGGTGAAATACCACTCTTCTTTTAGAATTGCCAGCTTTCATTATCTCATTCGTTTAAATCCTAACTTAGGCCGTGCCTTCGGACCAAAATTTAAAGATTATATTTTTTAGCCTTTCGTATTTTATCGCAAACACGATCGGATTTTTAATAATATAAGAATTGCAAAGATAGGAGATTATTTTTGAGTAAAAATTATCCGGATTTCTAAAGAATTTCGCGACCTACAATTTTCCCAACTCAAAAAACCTGCCTTCTTTGATAAATGTGTTAATTTTGAGCCTGAATAAAGGAACGACTATGGGCGACAGAAAAAAGGAATATTATCGGGACAGTTGGGAGGCCTACTACCAATCCGTGGGAGGTGACATAGGAGAAGTTCCCTGGGATGTAGTGCCTGAACTGGCAGCTGAAAAGGATCGCTTTCGGATGGTGAAATACTTTCGCCCCAATCTGCCCCTCGTGGATGTGGGTTGCGGTACGGGTACTCAAACCCGGTTTTTGAGCGAGACTTTTGAGCGGGTTATAGGAACAGATGTGTCTGCTGGCGCGATCGAAATGGCGAGCAACAGGTATGGACCCTCCGGCCCGGAGTTTAGGCAGATGGATATATTAAATGAGGGGCAGGTAAGTGAATTACACGAAGAGTTGGGAGACTGTAATTTGTATATGCGGGGCACTCTGCAACAAATTTTAAAGAGTGACCGCGGGAATTTCAGTCGGTCTGTTAAGCGCTTATTGGGAGAGAACGGTCATTTGTATTTTATTGAATTATCACCCGATGCCAGGTCATTTTTTCTAGGACTTCACAGAGAACTGGGTGGGTTGCCGGCTCAGTTAAAGCGCGTTTTGGCGGAAAAGGTCACAAAAATGGTGGGTGTAGGCCTGGAAGAAGTAACCAATATCTTTGATTCATCTGATTTTATTATTCATGAAAAAGGGAGAGACAGCATCGCGCTCAAAATCAGTGCCACCGACCGGGTCAATGTTCCCGCCGTTTACGGAATTATCTCCGGGCAATAAAATTCCGCGGGAAGAGTACTTCCATTTCTGTTCTGTGAGAATGTCACAGAGTCGAATTTATAATTTAACTTAGCGCCCATGAAAAGTATCGTATATACTCCCGAGAGCAATCACCAAAAAAGTTTGGCAGACAACCTCAGGGAACTCTGGAGTGACCTGCGAAAATTCAGACATTTGTTGAAGAACCTTGTGATTCTTTCGCTGACTAAGCAATACAAGAAATCGATACTGGGTATTTCATGGTTGATTATTTCACCCATTTTATCCGTTGTGGTCTGGGTCCTCCTTCATGCTTCCGGCCTTTTCAACCCGGGAGACACGCCGGTTCCCTATGTGGCTTTTGTTTTGTTGAGTAATTCCATATGGATGTTTTTTGTTTCTTTTTACCACGGCATAAGTGATTGTATACTCGGTCGCGGAGGAGAACTGCTACAAAATAATTTTCCGAAGATCATCATTGTGTTCGAACGAATAATTGTTTCCATTATCAATTTTGTCATACCCCTGGCATTGTCCATATTGGTGTTGTTGATCTTCGGAGCGAGTTTTGGCTGGGAGGCCTTGTTGTTTCTACCGGCATTGCTTCCATTGGTTTTTCTCGGGATTGCCATTGGGTTGGTTTTTGCTGTGATAAAAGTGGTAGCGGTTGATTTTACTGTTTTATTTGACAATATAATCGATGTGTTAAAATACTTGTCCCCCGTAGTGTACTCCACTGCAGTGGCAAGTGATATGATTCAGAATATCATCAAATGGAATCCATTGACCTATTTGATTGATTATCCCAGGAAATTGTTGTTGGGAGTGGGTACGGATGCATGGGAGCTGTATTTATTGTTTTCCTTGCTTTCATTTGTATTAATGATATTGGCTCTTCGTTTTTTTTACCTGGCTTTACCCTGGGTTTTTGAAAAAGTAACACTTTAAGCAGTTATGGAGCAAAAGTTATTGTTGGAAGTTGAGAAGGTAGGTAAAAAGTTCTGTAAGGACTTGAAGTGGAGTATGTTTCACGGTATGACCGACATGCTAAAAATTACTTTTTGCAGAGACTTGAAGAGAGATCAATTGAGAGCCGAGGAATTTTGGGCGCTTACCGATATTAACCTAAAGTTGTTTAAGGGCGATATACTTTGTATTCTGGGAAACAACGGCTCGGGAAAAACCACTCTAATGAGGCTGATCAGCGGTATTTATCCGATCGACAAAGGGAAAATATCTATCCACGGTAAGATTTCGAGTTTGTTTGCCATCAGGTCGGGAATGCACCCCCATTTTTCGGGCCGGGAAAATATTTACATCAAAGGGGGGATGTTTGGCCTGAACCAAAAGCAAATAAAGGAAAAAATGGAATGGATCATTGAATTTTCCGAACTCCGGGATTTTATCGATTCGCCCCTCGGTACCTACTCAGCCGGTATGCGCTCTCGTCTCGGTTATTCGATAGCTGTAGGCACCCAGCCCGATATTCTGATCATTGATGAAGGCCTGGCGGTAGGAGATGCTTCTTTCAGACTGAAATGTTTCCAAAACCTAAAAGCCATTTCCAAAGAGTGTGGAATTATTTTTATCACCCACAATATCAAAAGAGTGAAAGTCCTGGCAAATCGAATCATGATCTTAGATAAAGGTCAATTTGTCTATGAAAGCACCGACGTGAAAGAAGGTATGAACTTCTACATTGACAACTGCGCAAAACTGTCCACCAGAGAATTTTTAAGTTGACTAATTATGATTTTTTTTAGAAAAAAATACGAGATTGAGTTGGTTTCGCTTCACATACCCAAAACGGCCGGAACCTCCTTTAGAAACATACTGAAATCGGTCTACGGAGATCGGGCTGTGGTGAGGCTGGATATCAACAACAGAGGGGTGACCAGGCTCAATCAGGAAATTTATACAGACCCACAGCCCCCTTCAGCCAAAGTCCTTCACGGTCATTTTGTTTACGGAGACATTGTCAATCGATTTGACTTGCCTGAGGAGTATAAGAAAATAACGTGGCTTCGGAATCCGGTTCAGAGGGTAGTTTCCAACTATTTCTATCTCGATTCAATACTCAAAACCCTTCTCAGTGAAAAGCGAAAAAATCTAAATATTTTGAATAAAATGCAGCGCTCATTGCTCGAGTACGCTGGAGATGAGATAAACAGAAACAGGCAGTGGAAGTTTCTGAGGGGAATCACCCTGGAAGAGTTTGATTTCGTGGGTATTCAAGAGGACTTTAACGACGATTTAGTGGAAATAGCCAAAGTGCTCAACTGGCCGAAACAACCAGAACCCATTCATCAAAACAAAACTCCTACTCAAAGGCCTCCTTTGGATCCGGAAATATTGAGGGAAATTGAATTGCTCAATCAGGAGGATATGAACCTGTACCGAGAGGCATTGGAATTGCGCGAAAAAAAAGCCTCCGGCTATGCTTGAAATCATCTTTATTCACATTCCCAAAACTGCGGGAAGCAGTGTGCTTGAAATTATTCGACAAAACTACCATGAATCAGAAATACAGGTAGTAAAGAGAGGAGATTTTAAAGAAAATGCCAATATTTCGCCCTCCGAGTTTCTCCGCAAAGTAGTAGCCCCTGAAACCAAAGTACTATTGGGCCATTTTACCTTCAGGGAAGTGGAACCCCTTGTCCCGGACCACCCCGGAGTTAAAATCATTACTTTTCTCAGGGAACCCGTGCATAGGGTCATTTCAAATTTCTTGTTTTTTAAACAGCGGATCTTAACCGGTAAGGTGCCGGACAAATTAATGAAACGCGCAAGTGAAACGCTTCTGGATTACGCCAGACTCGATCAATCCCAAAACCGGATGAGTTTTTTTTTAGATGGAATTGATCTCAAAAGTCTTTTCTTTGTGGGCCTGATGGAGTCGTTTGATGAAGATATTGCAATTTTAACTAAAGCCCTGGGGCTGCATATTGACAGTGTCCCCAATGCCAATAAAAATAGATTTTTCAATACCAAAGATTTTGAAATATCACCTGAGGAATTGGTCGAAATCAAAGCGTTAAACAGTGAGGATGTAAAACTTTACGAACGGGCCATTGAACTCAGGAATAAAAATTTAAACAGATGAAACGAGCATGAACTTTTTTAATCAAAAAATACCCAAAGGGGAATGATTAAAACAAGTTGCATGCGAGTTCCTGAATGTATTCCAATTTTTTGCATATTTTATGCAAGCA
>JAGTVA010000042.1 GCA_018224445.1 Saprospiraceae bacterium | reverse complement strand
GCGGAGAGTAAATGGCGGAGAATGAATGGGCTCGTTATGCTGTTGCCCCATGGATTTGAGGGACAGGGACCGGAACACTCCAGCGCCAGATTGGAGCGATTTTTACAAGCTGCTGCCCATGAGAATATGGTCGTAGTCAACATGACCACCCCGGCCAATCTTTTTCACGCTTTGCGCAGACAAATGACCTGGTCATTCAGAAAACCGTTGATTGTGATGTCTCCCAAATCCTTGCTGAGACATTCAGAATGTGTAAGTAATATCAGAGATTTTCTCTCCAACAAGGGATTTCAGGAAGTGATAGACGATCCTGTTTTTATCGCCAGTAAAAAACCGGAGGTGAAGCGACTGGTCCTTTGTAGTGGAAAAATATATTACGACCTGAAAGAGTACCGGGAGGAAAATCAATTGAAAAATGTAGCATTGGTAAGAGTGGAGCAACTCTATCCCTTTCCGCAAAAACAAATAGATGCCCTCATTAAAAAGTACGGCAAAGCTGAGCTCTATTGGGTGCAGGAAGAGCCATTGAACATGGGTGCATGGTGGTTTATTTCCATTACTTTGGGATGTGAAAAAATAAAGTGTATTGGAAGGAAAAACAGTGCTTCGCCCGCTACCGGGTATAAAAAAGTCCATGAAAAGCAACAGCGGGAAATTATGGAAAAGGCCTTTGATGTGACTTGATCTGAAAATAATCTGAAGATGTAACACCTATTGAAATGGGTAAGCCAGGAAGGATGGGCAAAAAGCCAAAATCGCGGCCAAAAAAAAAGGTTTTTCGAAAAGATCAGCCTGCTCCTCTTGATTTAAAACTCTTCTCCCGTGTTTTTTGGACAAAAAACACCCTGGCAGCAGCTGCGGTAATCTTTGTCATTGCATTTGCCCTGTATGCACCGGCCATTCCCTACGACTATATTCTCGACGACAAAGTAGTTATTTCCGAAAACACTTTTACCACTTCAGGAATTGACGGCATATGGGATATACTGAGCAAGGAAAGTTTTGAGGGGTACCTGGGTTCACAACAGAATTTGGTCGCAGGGTCGAGATATCGACCCTTGAGCATAGTCAGCTTTGCGATTGAATACGAGTTTTTTGGTTTGAGTCCCTCGGTCAGCCACATCGTCAACGGTATTCTTTACGGACTTACCTGTGTGCTCTTGTTTCGCTTGTTTTTTCTTCTTTTTCCGAGGAGTGGGAATAAGGGGCCTGTATTTTACCTGGGTGTTCCACTGGTTGCGGCATTGTTTTTTGCGGTGCATCCCATTCATACAGAAGTAGTTGCCAATATCAAGGGAAGAGACGAGATTATGGCATTTTTGGGTGCTCTGGGGGCATTGTATTTCAGCTTCAGGTATGTAGATAAAGGGAAGCGGCTATTCCTTATTGGTGTTTTTATTACCTTATTTTTGGGTTTGATGTCCAAGGAAAATGCAATTACCTTTTTGGCAGTCATACCCCTGTCGCTGTACTTTTTCACTAAAAGTACTGCCGGGAGGATAGTTTCTGTTTCAATTGTTGCCGCTCTAGCAGTGGGAATATTTCTCCTTATTCGGACAGCGGCAGTGGGGTCCTTTTTTACCGGTGGGGCGGAGATTACCGACCTGATGAATAACCCCTTTGTGGAGATGAATGGTCCTCAAAAGTACGCGACGGTGGTTTATACCCTGGGGAAATACATACAATTGTTGTTTGTCCCTTTTCCACTTTCCCACGATTACTACCCATACGCGATAGCCATAAAGGAGTGGGTGAACATAAAGGTGATTTTGAGTTTTCTGTTTCATTTGGCACTGGTGGGAGTGGCTCTTTATGGTTTTCGAAAAAAATGGGTATCCTCTTTTTGGATTCTTTACTACCTGGCCACCCTTTCCATAGTTTCCAACGTATTTTTTCCGGTAGGTACCTTTATGAATGAGCGTTTTGCCTATTTCTCGTCCCTGGCCTTTTGCGCCCTGATTCCCTACTACGCAATAGATAAAATTCCCGTCATTTTTGAGAACCATCAAAGATACAAGAGATTGGGCCTGGTGTTTTGTACACTTTACCTGGCTGCATTCACAGCCATGAGTTCTTATCGGATCCCCGTCTGGAGCAGTACGCTTGATTTAAATGCCAGTGCGGTTGTAGCTTATCCCAATTCCGCCCGTGCAAATCTTTTTTACGGAATTGCGCTGTACCATCAATATCGGGATGTTGATCCCGGCGATCAAAAAGACAGGTTGTTAAATCAATCTTCGCATTATATCGGCCGGGCTCTTGAAGTATATCCCGCTTATCCGGCTGCATTGCAAATGCAAAGTGGAGTAGTGGTGGAGAGATATCGATCTCATGGAGATTTGGAGCGGTTGCTGCACGAGTTTAAAGACATTTTAAAGGTAGATCCCAGAGTAGAGTACGTAAGGGAGTACCTTGAATTTCTCAACAGGAGATCCTCAAATAGGGATAAATTGATTCCCTTTTATTACGACCTCGGGTACAAAACTCTTTATCCACTTGGATATACAACAGAAGCTTATGTATATTTGAAAATGGGTTACGAGTTAGATCCTTTTCACGAGAGGATAAATGCTGCACTGGTAGAGGTGCTGGAAAAGGCGGGAAATCCGACAGAAGCTCAAAAGTACAAAAAACTCACAACACCCCCTGACCAGGGTTTTTAAGGATAAATTATCAGGTAAATGAAGGAGCAGGAGATCATCAACTACATTGCACTGAGCAGAGTTAAGGGAATGGGCAGCAAAAACTTCAGGAGATTGCTGAAAGAATTTGATTCGGTTTCTGATATTGTCAGGGCTAAGGCCACTGACCTGGCCGCGGTTCCAAAAGTTAGAAAAAACCTGGCAAGACTGATTAAGCACGAGATTGACCTGGAGGAAGCGGAGAAAATTTACAGGAGGGAAACAGATCAGGGGGCAACTGTAATACCCTTTACGCACCCTTCCTACCCCTCTCGTCTCCGCAGAATGGCAGATGGCCCCATGGTATTGTTTTACAGGGGGTCTCAGGATTTGAACCCCAGGAGAACGGTGGGTATAGTCGGTACCAGGAATCCCAGTGAGGATGGCCCACTCAGAGTAGACAAGCTGCTGTCTCAGCTAAAAGCTTACAACGTCGTCACCGTCAGTGGCCTTGCATATGGAATTGATGCCAGTTGCCACAAATATTCTCTGGATCACGGAATCCCTACTATTGGAGTTTTGGCCGGGGGCTTGCCCAATATTTATCCGCCTTCCAACCGGCCTCTGTCCCGAAAAATGATGGAAAATGGCGGCTTAATTACTGAATATCACTCAGGGGTTGAAATGATCAGGGAGAATTTCCCCGTGAGGAACCGAATCATTGCCGGTTTATCCGATGCCCTGATTGTGGTGGAATCCAAAGAAAAAGGAGGTTCCATGATTACCGCTCAACTGGCCTTTGATTACAACAGGTACGTTTTTGCTTTTCCGGGCAGAATAAGCGATGAAAAATCCAGAGGATGTAATAAATTGATAAAAACCCATGTGGCTTCTCTGCTGGAGTCGGCTGAAGACATCGCACAATTGTTGAATTGGGACCTTGGGGAAGATCAACCGGGTCACATTCAGGGCCTGCTTTTTGAGGAGTTGTCCGAGAGAGAAAAACAACTCGTGGAGATCATGAGGGTAGAGGGGAGAGTGCATATCGACAAGCTGGGGATGTTGAGTAAGTTTCGCCCCGGATTGCTGGCGAATATTTTACTGGAGTTGGAATTAAAAGGACACGTGCAATCTCTTCCCGGGCAGATATACAGGCTGAGGCCCTAGAGCTGATTGTTTACCGAGAAAACTTTTTGAATATAAATATACACTGCAAGTAGGTTAGGTGTTCTTTATGAATCTACAAACTTGTAACCGATTCCCCTGATGGATATAAAATGCCGTGGATTTTTTGGGTCGGGTTCAAAATACTTTCTAAAGGACAACAAAAAATTATCAATGGTTCGGGTAGAGGGGTAGACATCGTAGCCCCAAACTACTTGAAGAATTTGATTCCTGGAAACCACCTCATTTTTTCTGTCAATTAACAATTTGAGCAACATGGCTTCCTTCTGGGTAAGCGTAATGGGGCCGTTGTTGGATTGAGCCTCGTAAGTCTTGAAATTGACGGTGTGTTCACCAATTCGAAAACTGTCAAATTCAGCAGTTTGTCTTGAATTTGAGGACCGCCTTAGCAGATTCTGAATTCGAATCATCAATTCTTCCAGGTCAAAAGGCTTGGTTAAATAATCATCTCCTCCTTTTTTCAGACCCTCCACGCGTTCTCCTGTGGTGTCTTTTGCAGTGAGAAAAATTATGGGTACTTCTTTGTTTCGCAACCTTATTTGTTCACAGACTGCCAGGCCATCCATTTCCGGCAACATGATATCGAGGACGATCAAATCAAAGTGTTGTTCGGAGAATAATTTAAAAGCTTTTTTTCCATCGGATGCAGTTACCACCTCATAGCCTTCCATCTCTAAATTCATTTCCAGTAATTCCCGGAGTTGTTCTTCATCCTCTACTAAAAGTAATCGGCTCATTGGAATTGTTTTACCACTTGGTTTTTCAATTTTACTATAAACACAGAACCGCGGGGATCGTTGTCTTTTACGGCTATATTTCCTCCCAGGGCCTTAACCATTTTCGAAATAATAAAAAGTCCGAGACCGGTTCCCTTGGTTGTGCGCGTAATCTCTGCCCCCAATCTGTAGAATTTATCAAAAACTCTTTCTTTCTCCTCTTTGGGAATTCCCACTCCCTGATCACCAACCTCGATCAGTAGGTCGTTGTCAGCCGCTTTAAATTGAATGAGCACCCTCTTGATCCCCGGAGAATACTTCAACGCATTTTCAATTAGATTATTGAGAATGGTATGCAATGCGAATTTATCGGTATGAATAAGCTTTACACTGTCGTCAATATTTATTTGTATTTCCGCACTGGGGTACTTTAATTTTTCATTGTTAACGATGGGGAGAATAATATCTGCTACCCTTACCACTTCCCGGTTGATCTCATAGGATTCCTCCAGTTTTGCAGCCAGAAGGAGATTTTCAATCAAGGCCCCTAATCTGGTGTTCTCCTTCAGGGCACCTGCGCTTATTTTTTTGAGCTGTGATTTCTCCAAATCGCGCTTTATTAATGTCTCTAAGGCGAGTCGGACACTGGCCACCGGGCTTTTTAACTCATGGCTGATAGACAACAGGAAGTTGGTTTTATTTTTTGAATTTTTAATTATATCCCGATATCCTTTATTGATTAGCCAAAAACCTATAAATAAGCTGATCACAAAAACCAGAGATTCTCCGAATATCATCAGTTGCCTCCTTTTGTATCGATCTTTTAGTGCAGTGTATTTTTCAGTTTGAATGAACTCAGCCTCGGTGGTGTAAGTCCCGTCGACCATCATGGATATTTTCAAAGACTCCTTTTTTGCGGTGTAAGCCTCCTCGTTCTTGGTGTTCAATAAGATGGTCCACCAGGCAAAGGCAAGGAGCATATAAGCGATGACTACATAAGATAGTAATCTGAGTTTCTGATTCATAGATATAAAGATCAAATTTACAAACCATTTTCGTGTTGCAGAGGATTCCTCCTCGACAAATTTATTTTATCGCTTTTATTCCCGAACTTCTAACCCGGGTAATGTATTAGATTTTAATAATCCGGGAAATTAGAGTCGTTAAAATCAGCTAAATTTGTATCTTTGAAGCGTGAATAGCAAAGCGATCATATCAAATCAGTTGCGCGATATCCTCTTTGACAGGAAATCGGCAGTAGTGCCGGGACTGGGTGTTTTTTTTCTCACCTCTTATCCCTCGCGAATTGATTTGAAAGCCCAGCAAATTTATCCGCCGGGTTGGGCCGTTGAGTTTCTAGATGCGCCCAATATATCCGATTACTACCTGGCGTACATTCTCTCCGAAAGCCACAGAGGTGATTTCTCCTATTGGAATACCGAAATTGACCAGTTTGTCAGCGAATTTCAAGAATTGGAAAAGGGCAGCTCACTCGCCCTGGGCAAGATTGGAGAATTCAGAATGAGAGATTCCCTTATTTTTGTACAGGGTGCAAATGGAGGAGACCTTCTGTTCAATCCGCTGCCTGCACTGGATTGTAAACCTGTTGCCATTTATTTTGGAGCTGAAAAAGAGGTTGTTCCCCCGGATCTTCCCAAATCAAAGGATGCAGTTTCCCCACAAGCCAAGACCGCTTCACCCGGGAAAAGTCGGTTCAATTGGAAAATAATTTTGTGGGTAGGGGCTGCAGTTCTATTCCTTCTAAGCCTGCTGTTTTTCGATACCTGCAATCGCGGGGAGGATAAAGTTGAAATCCCTTTTCACGTCTCGCACGACAGGCTCAACCAGCCGCCCGATAAAGTGTATGTAGATTCCTTCCAGCAAGAGGGGGAAGAGAATTCAGAACGGCCGGAAAGTGAAGGGAATGTCGATAATGAAGATATTGAAGAAACCCCTGAAGTCGAAAGTGATCAGCGTTCATCCCCTGAGCAGGAAGGGGACAATGGGTACGAGGAAATAGAGCCTTCAGAAAATGAAGAGAATACAGAGAAATTGACAGGGGATTCGTGTGTCATCATCACCGGCTCATTTTCACAGAATAGGAATATAAATTCCATGAAAACTCAGTTGGAAAACATGGGGTACACATTGTACGAAGAGCCTATAGGAAGCCTTACGCGCGTAGGTGTAGTAATTGATTGCAGTGCGGAAAACCTCGACAACCACCTCTCGCTGTTGCGTGAAAAGATAGAGGAACGCAGCTGGGTAATGGATTAATTTTACAGTGCATGACCCTGAGATATCCTGCCGGCCACAAAAGTGTTATTTTTAATACTCCACCTGTGATGGATCGCTCATTATCTTTTTATAACAGATAAAAAATCAATATGGATTTAAAATATATAAACTCCGCTCCTAACAGGTTTTTCCTCATGTCGGGGCCCTGTGCGGTGGAGGGAGAGAAAATTACCCTGGACACCGCAGGAGTTTTGGTAAAAATTTGCGATTGGCTGAACATCCCACTTATTTTTAAGGCTTCTTATAAAAAAGCCAACCGGACCCGATTGGATTCCTTTACCGGAATCGGCGATGAGAGAGCACTTGAAATTTTGGCAACCGTTAAAAGTGAATTTGATGTTCCCGTAGTAACGGATATTCACACTGCAGAAGAAGCCAGAATGGCCGCTGACTTTGTCGATGTACTGCAAATTCCCGCATTTTTATGCAGACAGACAGACCTTTTGGTAGCTGCTGCCAATACTGGAAAATGGGTGAATATTAAAAAAGGACAGTTTATGAGCCCTGAATCTATGGCATTTGCGGTAGAGAAAGTCAGGGAATGCGACAATTCAAAGGTTATCCTTACCGAGAGAGGTACGACTTTTGGCTATTCCGATTTGGTGGTAGATTTCAGGGGAATCCCCACTATGCAGTCCACGGGTGTCCCGGTAGTGCTCGACTGCACCCATTCGCTGCAAAAACCCAATCAATCGTCCGGGGTTACAGGGGGATTGCCTAAGCTGATTGGTCTGATGGCACGGACCGGTATCGCAGCCGGGGTAGATGGGTTGTTTATGGAGACTCACCCCAATCCGGCTGAAGCCAAAAGCGACGGAGCCAATATGCTTCCCTTGTCTCAAATGGAGAATTTGCTCACCCAATTGGTCAAACTAAAAGAAGCCGTGGCCGAAGTAGATGAGAAGTAGATGAATTATCCTAAAACTTGCTGTAAGTAACTAAACTATATGAAAAGTAAGGTGGTAGAAATAGCACTTCCCCCGGGTACGCATAACGACCTGGAAGCCATCAGTCTGGCCGCTTTTAAAAAAGTAAAAAAAACTCCACCACCCAATGCCGTGATCACGGTGTTAAAAAGGTCAATTGATGCTCGAGGCAAAAAACCAATTTATCGTTTGAAGGTACGCATCGGTGAGGCGGAAACACCAGCTGTGGAGAGAACCACTCAGGATTCCGGTTACCGACAGGTGGAAAACTCCAGATCAATTATTGTGGTAGGTGCTGGACCGGCGGGGTATTTTGCTGCTCTGGAACTGATCATGGAGGGATATAAGCCCGTGGTTCTCGACAGGGGAAAGGATGTAAGGGACAGAAGGAGAGACCTCAAAAATATCCAGCAATTGGGTTTGGTAGACCCTCATTCCAATTATTGCTATGGAGAGGGAGGGGCCGGAACCTACTCCGACGGAAAATTGTATACCCGGGCCAGAAAAAGGGGTGATTATCAAAGAGTGATTGAAATCCTGATTGAACATGGAGCTCCTGAAGATATTAGAATTGACGCTCATCCGCATATAGGATCGAACAAATTGCCCCGCATTGTTCAGGCGATAAGAGAGACCATTGTCCGTTGCGGAGGGGAGGTGCACTTCGGTCATTGGGTGACGGATTTTATCCTGGAAGGCGGAAAAATTAATGGGGTAGTGGTAAACGGGGAGAAAAGCATGAGGGGAGAGGCCGTAATACTGGCCACCGGTCACTCTGCCAGAGACATTTACCATCTTTTGCATAAACACAAGTTGAAAATCGAGGCCAAACCCTTTGCCCTGGGGATGAGGGTAGAACACCCTCAATCCTTGATTGATTCTATTCAGTACAATATGAAGGTCAGGGGAGAACACCTACCGGCCAGTAGTTACGGGCTTGCGTGTCAGGTGGATGATAAAGGGGTCTTCTCCTTTTGTATGTGTCCCGGAGGATTGGTGGTACCCGCCTCCACCGCACCCGGAGAAATAGTGGTCAATGGAATGTCCCTTTCCAAACGGGATTCGCCCTATGCCAATGCGGGAACTGTAGTGGCTGTAGACCCCCGGGAATTTGTGAATTTTGAGTCAGACCCCTTTGTGTGTATGGATTTTCAAGCCGAAGTTGAACAAACGGTATTTGCTGCAGGTGACGGCACGCAAGCAGCACCTGCGCAGAGACTCACTGATTTTTGCAATGGGGTGTTATCCGCAGACCTCCCCAACAGTTCCTATATTCCGGGATTGTTGAGTCGCAGGGTAGATGAAATTTTGCCGAGACACATTGTACTGGCACTTCAAAAGGGAGTTCAACAGTTTAATCGTAAATTAAATGGCTATTATACGCGGGAGGCAGTAGTAATTGCCACTGAGAGCAGGACGAGTGCACCGGTGAAAATTCCACGGGATAAAGATTCGCTTATGCACCCGCAAGTGGTGGGCTTGTTTCCCTGCGGAGAAGGCGCGGGATACGCAGGGGGAATTGCATCGGCAGCTATGGATGGACAAAAAGTCGCCCGGGCCACAGTTCTTCTGCTCGCAGAATAACCCGGGCGAAGCTGCAATCATTACCTGGTAAAACCCATTTTATAAATTTTTCAAGTACCAATCTTTAAATTTCAATAGTCCGACACTGGCAACCTCCCGGACCACTGTAAGCCTGTGGCTAAAATAGCTATTGAGATCGGAGGTGGGATGTGGGTCTATATACCAGATTTGGCTTTCGGTCGCGGCTTCGAGGACGAGGCCCGCAGCGGGGTATACCTGAAGGGAAGTGCCGACTACCACCACAATATCAGAACTCCTTACGACTTGTGCCGCGACATCGATTAGGGGAACCATTTCCCCAAACCATACGATATGTGGTCGGAGTTGTCCTCCTTTAGGACAACATTCACCCAGCTTCAAATCGTCTGTCCAATCTGCGATGTAGTTGGGGTCTGTGGAACTTCTCACTTTATTGAGCTGCCCGTGGAGGTGAATGATATTGGAGGAACCCGCCCTCTCGTGCAGATCATCCACATTTTGAGTTACAATAGTTACTTCTGCCCTATCTTCTAATTGTGCCAAAAGCAGATGAGCGGGGTTGGGTTTGACCTGAAGTAGTTGTCTCCTTCTCTGATTGTAGAACTCGAGTACCGTTTCAGGGTCTTTTTGCCAGCCTTCGATGGAGGCGACCTGCATAATATCATAACCCTCCCAAAGTCCACCGGCACCCCGGAAAGTAGATAATCCACTTTCCGCACTCATACCTGCCCCACTAATAACTGCAATTTTCTTTTTATGCATGGTAGGTGTTTTTTAGGTACATAAAAGCACTCGGAATATTGTCGATTATATCCGAGGCCATTAATGATTCTTCACCCACTTTTTTCGATGCCAGGTCCCCGGCTAATCCGTGTAAATACACACCGAATATAGAAGCTTGCAGCGGAGGTCGACCTTTGGCGACTATGGCGGTAAGGATGCCCGTGAGCACATCTCCACTTCCCGCAGTGGCCATTCCCGGGTTTCCGGTAGAGTTAAAAAATACCTCACCATCGGGACTGGATATAGTGGTATACGCGCCTTTGAGTACGATGATGATTTTATATTTCACCGACATTCTTTTTTGCAATTCCAATCTCTGAAAATGGTTTTGGGATTTGCCGAAAAGCCTTTCAAACTCTCCGGGATGGGGGGTTATAATGGTATGGGGTGGCAATCGATCGAGCCACTGATGTGAGGCAATAATATTGAGTGCATCAGCATCTATAACCAATGGAAGTGATGAGGCAGTGATTAATTTTTTTAAGGCTTTTGCTGTAGTCGAGGACGTTCCTATTCCGGGTCCACATCCCACCGCGGATAT
The DNA here is from genome assembly GCA_018224445.1 of Saprospiraceae bacterium. GTDB lineage: Bacteria > Bacteroidota > Bacteroidia > Chitinophagales > Saprospiraceae > PWJY01. The sequence goes on along the minus strand of JAGTVA010000042.1, from coordinate 16,308 downwards.
ATTTTCGAGATTTGGAGGGGTGGAAAAAACCTGTAAATGCGGGTCGGTGAAACACACCGCCTCTGGGATACCGGATTGTAAAATATCCACACATTGAGAGGGGAGATGGAGGTAGAGTAATCCGCAACCCGATTTCATACATGCCCTGGCTGCCAGCAGGGCTGCTCCAGCAAAACCGTACTGCCCTGCAATGATTAAGGCCTTTCCGTAAGTTCCCTTGTGGGAAAAAGTACTTCGGTCACCAACGAATTCGAGCATATCCTTTTGGGTAATAAACAAATGGGGGGTATTAATTTTTTCAATTCCCCGGGGATGAAGACCTATAGACCTGAATTCCCAGTTTTTCACCCTTTGAGCGTTTTCCGGCAGAAGGAAAGCCAGCTTCGGGAACTCAAAGGAAAGGACATGATCGGCATTTATGGACTCCGAAGTAGTGGGCTGGTCTACAAATAAACCCGTGGGAATATCAATAGATATCTTGGCGGCTTCTTGTTTATTGATCCATTGGACCAGGTTTAAAATAACACCCTTCAATGGGCGGTCTAATCCGGCTCCAAGTATTCCATCGATAATGATATTGTAATTTTTTTTAGCAAAAAACACTTCAAAATTTGAATTCAATACAATAATGTTGCTAAAAATGTCATTATATTTATAATAATTTGTCTTGCAGTCAGCTGAAGCTTTATTTATATCACCTATAAAAAAAGTGTCTACTTTATAGGAATTTAATTTTAACATTCTAGCGACAGCCAAACCATCTCCACCGTTATTTCCAGAGCCTGAAAAGACTGCAATATTACATTCCCTCGACGGATACCTTTCAGAGAACCATTCACAGAAAACAGCGGATGCCCGTTCCATCAAATCAATGGATTTAACTGGTTCATTTTTTATGGTATAATTATCGACTGATTTGATTTGTGTTGAATTTGGGATCTTTATAGGACAGTTCATTTAATTTTTTTTATCTTGTGAAATTATTATACGTTAAAAAATGTTAATAAATTTTAAGAAACGTTAAGAATACTTTAATGATTTTGTTTAATCGTGAATTTACAAGCTTTAAAATAAAAATTAAATATAAATTTATTTCAGTATTTATGCTTAAATATGCTAAAAATTTATAATATTTGCGTGGTCTTTGAATTAAAACTTGAATTATAAAAGTCTAATAAAATTCGAAGAATAGTGTGAATTTCAAAGTTTTAAACAAGTTATTCTTTTTGAATGCTATTGATTGGAATTTGGAATAAAAGTTATTGTAATAAAATAATAAACCCGTGAGCAAAATAATTTTACCCATGAAAATTAGTATTTTATCGCTGGTCCTGTTTTTAGCTTTGAGTTCAGGGCTTTTTGGTCAGGATATACACTACAGCCAGTTTTTCAACAGTGCCCTAAACAAAAACCCGGCTTTGACCGGAATTTTTAATGGCGACATCCGAATAGGCGCTAATTACAAACATCAATGGTATTCTGTTCCCGTGCCTTATCTGACTTTTTCCGGTTACTACGATCAGAAATTTTTAAACCCAAAAAATCCGGATCATTTCTGGAGTGGTGGTGCTTTGGTGAATTACGACCAGGCTGGTGATTCCAGAATGACACTGATGCAGCTCGCACTGTCGGGATCGTTTACCTATTTATTAAATAAAAACAACTTATTGACTGCCGGATTACAGGGTAGTTTGGCCCACCGCAGCTTCAAGTATGGCAGCAATCTCAGGTGGCACAATCAATTCGATGGAGTGATGTTCAACGGTCAAATTCCATCAGGTGAGGATTTTGATGACGGCCGAAACGGTTTTGGCTTTGTTTCCTTTGGAGGAGGATTAAATTACCGCTGGCAACAATCAGCCAGGACCAATGTCAACATCGGTGGCGCCATTTACCACATCAATACTCCGCAGCACACCTTTTTTGAAGACGGAAGTATTGAGAGGCCCAACCGATTTACCATCAACATCAATTCCAGTTTTCAACTCTCCGATGGAGTCGATATTCAAATTCACGGTTTGGCTCAATTTCAGGGTCCTGCACATGAATATGTGCCCGCTTTATTATTGAGTTTGCACCTGGACAGACAGAGGGGTAAAGAATTGAGAATGGATATTGGTGGAATGGTCAGGTTAAATGACGAAGAGATGGATGCCATTATTCCCATGGTGGGATTCGATTTCAAGAATTGGTACGTCGGGCTTAGTTACGACATAAACTTGTCGGAGTTTGAAATTGCAACGGACAATTACGGAGGCCCCGAAATTTCATTTATGTACAGAATAACCAATGTTAAACCCTTGAATAACTTTAAGACATGTCCTATTTTCTAACAAACGCAAATTTCATTTTGATGAATTTATTAAGATATACTATTGTAATCGCGTGCTGTTTTCTGACTTTTCAACAATTGAATGGACAGACTCTCAAAGCGTATTTAAAAGCTGCGGAGGAAGCGGTGGAGGTAGAAGATCACTATTCTGCCCTGGTGTATTATCAAAACGCCATCGAGTTTGACAGCACCAATTTATCCTATTTATACGGTGCTGCAGAGTCCGCAAGGAAATTCAATTCATATACTTTGGCTGAAAAATATTACCAGAGGGTTTACGACGAGCAGACAGAACGGGAGTATCCCCTCACCGGCTTTTACCTCGCCTCCATGAAACAGAGGTTGGGGAAATACGATGAAGCAATTGAAGCTTATGGAGTTTATTTAAGTGAGTTTGAAGGAGACAGTCTCGTTTTCACTGAAAGGGCTGTCAGAGAAATGGAAGCTTCTGAATGGGCAAAGGAGGTTATTGAAAATCCCTGGGAAGAATTGGATATCAGACACAAAGGGGAACAAATAAATACTCCCTATACGGAGTTCGGAGCCATTCGTCAGGGAGACAGTTTATTCTTTTCATCCATGGCCTTTATAGATGAGGAGGACGACCATTACCCCCAGCGTTCCATTACGCATATTATGGTATCTGAAGAAGGAGTGGTATCGCCCTTGCCCGACTCTATAAACCTCGCCAGTAAACACACCGCACATACTGCTTTTAGCAGAAATGCGGATCGGGTGTATTTTACCCTTTGCGAGTATGTCTCGGTGACGGGCATCGAATGCGATATTTACTACCGGAATATAACCGAAGGCAAGTGGGAAAGTGCTGTCAGGTTGCCGGACACCATTAATATAGATGGATTTACCAGTACACAACCCAATGTGGGTATAGACCCGGTTACCGGGAATGAGGTGCTGTATTACGTCTCTGACCGACCGGGCGGACAGGGTGAAATGGATATTTGGGCTGCAGAAATACTGGAAGACGGTGAATTTGGGCTTCCCTACAATCTGGAAACTATAAATACAATTGACGACGATATTTCCCCCTTTTTCCACCACAATACCAATATCCTCTATTTCAGTAGCCGCGGTTACCGTGGAATGGGAGGTTTTGATATATACAAGTCCCACCCAATTCAAGAGGGATGGGGAGAAGTTACCCATTTGGGATATCCACTCAATTCGAGTTACGACGATACTTACTACGCCTTATCAGACGATGAACAAACCGCATTATTCTCCTCCAATCGAGACGGTTCTTTATTTGTAGACGACAATATGGAGGCTTGTTGTTTTGATATCTACGAGGTACATGTCTTACCTGTTGCCGATTTAATTGTGCAGAGTTTTGACAGTCAAACAGGAGATTCCCTTGCAGGGGTTGGTATTCAATTAATTGATTTGGCCGATCCGGAGAATTTAATCTGGGAACAATACCACGAGGACAGTGTGGCTTACACCTTTCCCCTATATAGAGACAGATCGTACATGGTTACTGCTGAAAGGGAAGGATATTTACCCGATACCCTGTATTTTAACACCGAGGATATTGAGATGGGAGAGGATATAGTAAAGCAATTCTATTTAAAACCCGATGTAGTGGAACTCGAAATCCTTGTATTTGACGCCGGAACAAAGGTTCCATTAGTTGGAGCTACTGTCTCTTCTGTGGACCTCACCTCAGGCGATCTGGACAGGGTGGAAATCACCAATCAGGACGGGAATGATTTCCAATTTGAAGTGAAGAGGGATCACACGTACAGAGTTTTGGCCAACAGGAAGGGGTATGAATCAGGAACTCTGAGAATTGAGCCCTCGGACATGAAGGGAGTGGATAAATTGGTACGGGAAATTTATTTGGTGAGAGGTGGTCTGTCAGACTATCTTCCATTGGTACTGTACTTTGACAATGACCTCCCCAACAGAAGGAGTTGGAGCGAAACTACTGATGTGCGATATTCACAGACCTTTACGGACTATTACGCCAAAAAGGATGAATTCATAGAAATATTTACCGAACCATTGGAAGGTGAAGAGGAGACCATGGCCTCTGCCGGATTGACCCGGTTTTTTGAAACTGAAGCGCGGAAGGGCTATGAAGACCTTGATAGATTTTTTGAAAGGTTGGAAGTACATTTAGAAGCTCAGGATGAGGTCAGAATCCATCTCAAGGGTTATGCCTCCCCCCGGGCGCGACCTGAATACAATATGCGTTTAGGTATGCGCAGGGTCAACAGTGTTAAAAACGATCTGATGAGTTACCGGGATGGGTATTTTAAACAATATTTGGACAGTGGACAACTTGCTATCGAGCTCGAGTCCTTTGGGTCAACCACTGCACCCAGTGAAGTGGTAGGTGATCTCGACGACGAGAGAAATTCGATCTACAGTCTGGGAGCCTCTAAAGAGAGGAGGGTTGAAATTATTCACGTGCGAATTAATTAAGCCACAGTTGAAACCAGTTATTGATAATTTTTGAAAACATGAACATGCACAATCTATTTAATACTATATCCACAAAAAACCGAATTGCCGAATTAGCGAGTTTCTTTGTATTTGCATTGGCACTTATGGTTCCAGCCAGTGTGCACGGCAGTCATATTGTTGGTGGAGAATTGACCTACAGGTGTTTGGGAGGGGGTGACTTTGAATTTACCCTTACCTATTTCCGCGACTGCGAAAACGCATTGGAGGGTGCAGATTTTGATAATCCTGCAGTTATATGGATATACGATCAGTTTGGAAATCCATTAAACCGCAATGGTGAGTCTTCAAATAATCCTCGATTTTTTATGAGGAATCCCGTTATTGAACAGATCGTGGAACAAGTTCCCTCCGGTTGTATACCCGAAGAACTGCAGGACGAGGTTTGTGTAGAGCGAGCTATTTATATAGATACCGTAAGGTTGGGGAATCCAAGGGGAGGTTTTATTATGGCCTACCAAAGGTGCTGCAGAAACATTACCCTAAATAATGTGGTCGATCCTACTCTAACCGGAAGTACCAATATGGTCAGAATTACACAGGAAGCAATTGAAAGCTGCAATTCAGCTCCTGATTTGGGAGATTTTCCTGCTCTGTATACCTGTCGGGGAGAACAATTTTCACTTTTCCAAGGAGCGACGGATGCCGATGGGGATTCTGTTGTTTACAAACTTTGTGCACCGTTTCTTGGCGCGACCATGGCAAATCCCGTAAAGAATTCACTTCCCCCTCCCACCTATCCCTTTGATTCCATCAGTTGGGTGGGCCCTACTTTTAGTACGCTGGATATGTTGGGTAACCCGGATGATCCTTTAGTTATCGATCCGCAGACTGGTGATTTATCAGGGACTCCAATGATTAATGGGCAATTTCTGATAGGGATATGTGTAGAAGAATATCGCAACGGCATATTAATTGGAACCACGAGCAGAGATTTTCAAATCAATATCAGGTCTTGCATTGGAGATGCCATTGCAGACTTTGAATTGCCCGAAGTGTATTGCGAGGGACTGACGGTGGACATTGTGAACAACAGTTTGTTTTACGATTCACTTCAGTGGTTTGTGGATTTGGGCAATGGCCCCGAATTGTTTTCCAATGAAGAAAACCCCACCTATACCTTCCCGGACACCGGACTGTATGAAATAATATTGGTAGCCTCTCAGGATACCTCCTGCCTGGATACTCTTTCAAAATTTATATCGGTCCAGTTAAACGGCTTGGTACCTGACTTTGAAGTGGCCCTGGAGGATTGCAGAGACAATATAATATTAGCCCCCATCGATCTATCTGTGGATACTGTGGGAGATATAGTCAGTTGGTATTGGGAGGTGTACGCCGGTACCGATACTTTTACATCGACCCAACAGCATCCCACCTGGTTATTTGATGAACAGGTGGAAATAGATATTAAATTGACTATAACTTCTTCCAACGGATGTATTGACTCCATACAAAAAGATGGATTCGAGTTCGATCTTATCGATTTTGAGTTTGTCGGGGACTCTGTGGTTATTTGTCCCTATGAAATTACCCAGATAGTACTGAGTAGTGATTCATCTCTTACTTATATCTGGGATCCTCTGATTGGCCTCGATACCAGTGATATACACAACCCAATTGTGATTACCGATTCCTCTATCGTTTATTATGTAACCGTAACGGATGGAATATGTACCATTGTGGATTCTATTTTAGTCAGGGTGAAACCCGTAAGCGAAATCAGCTTAACCGACCACGCCGACAGTTGTGACCTTGAGCGAATAGTGGTGGCAGAGGGATTGGTAGAAGGTTCCGGCAATTGGTATCACGACCCTGAGTATTCAGATTTAATTGCGTCAACGGACACCCTGTATATTGAAGTTCCCTTTGAGAAAAAAGTTTATTTCAGTGGACTCGACACCATCTCCAACTGCCTGATAAGGGACAGCATCGATTTGGTGAGTTTTATGGTAAATCTTGAATTCGATGAGGCTGAAGATCTATGTCAGTTTGAACAGCGCGATATTGTAGTGGAGAATATAGACCCGGGAGATACCCTGGCGATTGAATGGGAGTCCAATCCAATAATTATTTCTAGTTTGGACAGCCTGGAAATCACTATTTTCAGTGATGCTGCACTTACAACCTGGCTATACTTCGAAGTGGAAAATCAGTTTGGATGTGTGCTGCGGGATTCCATTTTTGTTCAGTACCACGAACAAGAGGAGGTTTCATTTGAGGCAGAAAACGACTGCGGAGAGCTGGAGGTCCGGTTTACCTATACCTCTCCCTGGACAGGGCCGATAGTATGGGACTTTGGAGACGGCAGCCCGGAGAGTACCGAATTAAATCCAGTCCACGTATACGATGAGTCCGGGGTGTACATTGTAACCCTGAAGTCTACAGGCCGGTGTCCCGATATGGATACGATGGCGATAACTGTAAATCTTTTGGAGGTTGAACTTGAAGATACTATTCTCTCTTGTTTTGGCGAGCCGGTAACTTTAAATCCCGGAGGCGATCCGGATTTGGAATACGAGTGGAGCCCCGGAGATATATTCGACGATCCCTCAGAGCCCTCTCCCACCATTCAAGTAGATACAAACACCAGAGTGACTGTAATTATATTTGATCCCCAAGCGGATACGAGTTGTATTTTATACGATACCATTGAGATTATTGTGCCACCAATCTTTGATATTACCTCCATACCTGATACCTTGAGATTATGTGAAATTAAAGACCACGATATGGAAGTGATTATTGTGCCGGAAGATGCCGATGTTTCTATTGAGTGGTATGACGACAAAGACTCTCTTATTGGAGTGGATCCCCGCATTACTATAGTTCCCGGAGATTCGGAGTTTTACGAAGTTGTAGTTACTGATACATTCGGCTGTGAGAAGCGGTCCGTAATACCGGTATCCTTTGAATTGCTCGAGTTCGGCTTTGAATTTTTAGATCGTCCGGTGGCTTGTATTTTTGATACTACTTCAATTATTATCACCGGACTTGATCCCGATGATGAATATATTTATGAATGGATGGATCATCCCTCCATCATCACTGGGCACAATTCCGATACGCTAGTAATTTTTCCAGAAGAAACAGTAACTTATATTGTTGCGGTTACCAACCAGGATGGGTGTTCAAAAATAGATTCTTTTAAGGTAGAACCCAGGAACTTATCACTTGGGATATCCGCTGTAGCAAATCCAGATACCATTAAACCCGGTGAGGATTCATTTTTGGACATTATTGGGGCTTCAGACGATTGGATATTTCATTGGAACGATACTTCTGCAGAGAGTACTCTCAGCAATACCGGCATAAGAAACCCGATTGCTTCGCCTTTGGAGACCACGACTTATTGGGTGACGGTTACGGACGAGGACGGCTGTATGGGAACCACTTCCGTCACGGTGTATACTTCAGATCTTCCCTGCGAGTTTCCCTATGTGTTTTTACCCAATGCTTTCTCTCCCAATGGAGACGGGATTAATGATGAACTCTACGTCCAGGGAATTGATATCGATGAAATGGAACTGGTAATATACAACCGCTACGGTCAGGAAGTCTTTAAATCTGTCAGTTTAAGAGATGGCTGGGACGGTACATTCAGGGGTGAAGAACTGCCTCCGGATGTGTTTGCATATTATTTGTGGGTGCTTTGCTACAATGGAGATGAGGATGTTCAGAAGGGAAATGTGAGTATAATAAAATAAAATCACCTTGACTTTTAAATATCAACAGATGAGATTACTTTAATTTGGATGAGTGGTAATAAAGAGTGAATTTCTAAATGAATTTTCTGAAATTATTTTTTATAATTCCTTTAATTGGATTCTTGCTTTTATTTTCAAAAGAAATAAAAGGTACCCATATTATTGGCGGGGAGATCAACTACAAGTGTCTGGGCAACGATCAATTTGAAGTCAGCCTTACCGTTTACAGGGATTGTTTTTACGGCGTTCCCTTTTTCGACAACCCCGCTTCTGTAGGTTTTTTCGATCAGAATAATAATTTGGTTAACTCCGTTGGAATCAACGGTCAACTGAGGATGTACGTGAGGAACAACGATACTCTCTCTCCCATTCTGGAGGGAAGGTGCATTGTGGTGCCTCCCGATGTATGCGTGCATACAACTACTTATTTGGACACCATTGAGCTTCCTTATTTAGAGGGAGGGTATTTTTTATCGTATCAGAGATGTTGTCGAAACGAGACCATTTTAAATATTATAGACCCGGATGATGCCGGGGCTTCCTTTACCGCAAAAATATCGGAGAAAGCGCTTTTGGAGTGCAACAACAGTGCAACTTTTAATGAGTGGCCTCCCATCTATATTTGTGCCAATCAGCCAATTGATTTTGACCATTCTGCAACCGATATTGACGGGGATTCTTTGGTGTACAAGTTGTGTGAGCCCCTTATGGGTGTTTTTCCAAACAACCCGAGGCCATGGCCACCCCACAATCCTCCCTATCCACCGGTAAACTGGAATGAACCCGACTTTAGTTTTGATAATAAATTGGGTGGAACCGATCCCCTTAAAATTGATTCCCAAACGGGTTTATTGACAGGAACACCTACTATAGTTGGGCAGTTTGTGGTAGGGGTATGCGTGGAAGAATACAGAGATGGGGAGTTAATAAGCACCACCAATCGGGATTTTCAGTACAATGTAGGGGAGTGCAATACCACCACAGCTGCCTTTTTTACCGCGGATAGTTACTGCGATCAATTGGAAGTTTCATTTGAGAATCTAAGTGAAAATAGTTTTGGGGAAATTTGGTATTTTGGGGGTGTTGACAACCCCTTAGATACCTCCATCCAATCCGATCCCACTTTTACTTTTCCCGATTTTGGCACTTACGATGTTACCCTCGTGTCCCTCGGACTTGAAAGTGGGTGTAACGATACCATAACAAAACAAATAAGGTTACTTGATATTGGCATCGATCCCTTAATTAATGTAGAAGTAGGGGAGTGTACCGATACGGTATCCCTGACCCTTGGAGTGGAGGTTTTATCCGATTCACTCTCTGATTTTACCTATTTATGGCAGGTAGAGTGGGGGAATCAAAAAGTAAACAGTTCAGATTCACTTTTTGAAATCAGGGTTTCCGGTGCAGATTCCATTGAAATAAGTCTAAGAGTAATCAGTACCGAATTGGGGTGTTGGCGAACTGTTGATCAGAAATTTCCTACAAGTCTAATCCTGGAGGATGGCGAAATGTTTACCAATTTTCTTTGCACTCGGGACACTATTGGACTCTTTCCAAATGCCGATACCAGTAATAATTATGCCTGGAGCCCGGAAAATTTAATTATCGGGCCTTCTGATGTACCTAATCCCTCAATTAGTCCGGAAGAGGAGACTTTATATACCGCGCAAATAAGTAATGAGTTTTGCAATGGAGAAATTTCTGTTTTGGTAGGTGTTTTTGATACCGAAAATGATCGGATAGTACCGGATACCATATGTGGTTCCCGGACGGTTACTTTTGATTACAATCCCTTTTTTGGCTTTGCCACCCGAACCCAGTGGCGATTTGCGACTGATTCAACTGCCGAAACTACACTTGCGGATTTTCCCACTTATACTTTTCCGGTATACGGTGATTACGAGATTCGGATTGCACCTCTAGGTTTTGATTATGAAACTTGTCCGCATTTACTCTATCAGGATATATATATTTTTGATTGGGATTTTAATTTGGATTTAGATGTTGAGCGAGAATTGTGCAAATTAAACTTTTCTGTAAGTTCTTCAGACACTTTAATTCCCGGTTCTCATGAATTTCAATGGGTAATTAATGGGGATACGCTATTAATCACCGGACCGGAATTTGAATACGAGTACACGGAAAGTGAAAGCCTCCAAATCAGTGTTTCAGTTATGAATGACTACGGTTGCACAGTTACTAAAGATACTCTGATTTACACAGGAATATTTCCCGAGAGCACGGTCATTGATACTTTTTTAATTTGCGGAGGAGATTCCATCCAATTGGAGGTTCCGTTTTCCCCCGATTACGAATACCAATGGGAACCCGGCAAATACTTTTTAACAGCCTCCGATATACACAACCCAAGCGTTGCCCCGGAGTCCAATATTAGATACAGCGTTGATATATCCAATCAATTGTGTACAGAAATGTATTTTGTAGATGTGGAAGTCCAATTTTTTGAATTTAACTTACCCCATTGGGTGATTTGCGATGACTTGAATCCGGTTTTTGAAGTAGATAGCTTACACGGGGTTAATTTCCACTGGATTTTTGGAGGTTTTAGTAACCCACTGGCTGAATCCACGGATATAAATCCTCAAATTGAATTTGACGATTACGGATCCTACCCGGTAGCTTTAATATTGCACGACACACTTAGCGGTTGCAGAGATACTTTTAAAAGCGAGGTTCAGCTGATTAATTCTGAATTGTGGGGTATAAGTATTGAGCTGAATAGAAACGAATGTGAGTACAATAAAGTGCAGTTGGGATTTGGGGCGCTATTGGAGGGCGAATTACCGGACGGTGAATTTACTTTTGATTGGAGAATAACAGGAGATACGGTGATCCACCTCACCGGGGATTCCATTGAATTGAACTTGATGGGAGTCGAATATCTGGAGGTTGAATTGACCGTGACAGATTCTTTGGGGTGCTCCCATACCCACACTATTGAACTCAATTACGATATTTTTGAAATAATGGAGCGGGATACCCTTTACATGTGTCTGGGAGATACAGTATTTTTAAATCCGGACTTCCATTCCGACTTCGATTATGTCTGGTCGCCTGCAACCGGACTTCTCGACGGGGTTACCCACTCAAACCCCTCGGCCAGTCCCGCTGGAACGACCTTATACACGGCTAGTATCTTTAATGGTAGTTGTACAGGGGAGAAAGAGGTTTTGGTAATCGTAAATGAAAACCCTACTATTGTTTCCCTGACAGCAGATCCGATCACTGTGTTGCCGGAAGGAGAGAGTATGTTGTTTGCTGAAGTTCAACCTCCCGGTGCTTCCATCCTGTGGAGTCCTGCTGGGAGCCTGGACAATCCCAATATACACAATCCACTGGCCACACCTATGGAAACCACAACCTATTTTATCACTGTGACTTCAGAGGAAGGATGCACTACAGTGGATAGTATTACGGTATTCGTGCAAGACCTTCCCTGTGAAATTCCCTATGTCTTCCTCCCCAACGCATTCTCGCCCAACGGAGATGGGATGAATGATGTATTATATGTCCTTGGAGATCACATCGAGCGATTCGTCCTGATTATTTACAACAGATGGGGCCAGGAGGTCTTTAGGACCGTTGAGCTGGACAGGGGGTGGAACGGACAATTCAGAGGGGAAGACCTCCCTCCTGATGTATACGGATATTATCTGGAGGTTGAATGCATAGGTGGAGCTCATTTTTCCGAAAAGGGAAATGTTTCTCTTATGAGGTAGTTCAAATTAAGGGGTTTCCAATTTCTAATTTTTAATTTCTATACTGGCAAGACTATTTCGGGACTATGCGTAAGAATTGACAATTTACTGGAAAGTGCGAAGGGATACTTCAGAAAATATGAAAACAGAATGTGGAATAGCTTATTTAAATATACAGGCTTTCTTCTACTTTGCTTTTTTATTTCACCAGAAATAAAGGGTTCTCATATAATAGGGGGTGAAATCAATTACAGGTGTTTGGGAAACAATCAATATGAAGTGACCTTTACACTTATTCGCGATTGTTTTTACGGGCAAGTACCATATGACGACCCGGCTTCTATTGCGCTATTTGACAGTAATAACAATTTAGATACCATAGTTGGAGATACGAATCGAATATATATGAAATTGAGGGAGGTAACCAGAATTATTCCTGAAATTGACGATGATTGTATTGAATTGCCCGGTGATCTGTGTGTAGAGACCACCACCTATAGAGATACCGTTGAACTCCCATTCAGAGAAGGTGGATATTTGTTGGTTTATCAAAGATGCTGCAGAAATAGGGCCCTTGTGAATATGAAATCTCCGGCGGGTACAGGTGTGACGTATACCACTAGAATATCGGAGACTTCCTTAATAGAATGTAATAGTGCCGCTACTTTTAAAAACTGGCCACCTATTTTAATTTGTATCAACCAACCCATTAATTTTGACCATTCCGCGGTAGGTACTGAGGGTGACTCGTTAGTGTATAGATTGTGTGATCCTTTGGGTGGCGTTTCTCCATTTAACCCCCTTCCCAATCCTCCTGAATCTCCGCCCTATCCCCCCATAGAATGGAATACACCGGAATTTAGTCTTCACAATAAATTGGGTGGTACGGATTCCTTGAAAATAGATCCACATACCGGGATAATAACAGGAACCCCTACCATTATTGGTTCATTTATTGTGGGTGTGTGTCTAGAGGAATACAAAGAGGGGGAATTAATCAGCACCACCAATCGGGATTTTCAATACAACGTGGGAGAATGCAGGAAGTGTGAGGCAGATTTTTTTGTTCCTGAAAATTATTGCAATGAATTAGAAATTACTTTTGAGAATCTAAGTCCGGGTTGTTTTTATCACAAATGGTTTTTCGGTGGTCTGGCAGATCCGCTTGGTACCTCAACTGAAGTTAACCCATCTTTTACTTTTCCAGATTTTGGAACCTATGAAGTCACTTTGGTATCTTCTGATGACTCACCTGAATGCAATGACACTATAACCAGATTTGTCAATTTGTTGGACGAATCTTTTGAAGTGGATATAAAGGTAGAAAGAGGGAAGTGCCTCGACACCCTACCACTGTCGTTAATCGCTGTCATAGAGTCTGACAACTTAAGTGAATTCAATTATTTATGGGAAGTGGAGGTGGGAGATAAAAAACATTTCAGCACAGATTCGATTTTTAATATCAATGTTTTCGGTGTAGAGAGTATCCGGATTGATTTAAGAGTAATTAATACTGAACTCGACTGCTGGAAAACTGTTAATTTGGAGTATGAAACCGGCCTGATTTTGGACGATGGGCTCTATCTTACCGATTTTATTTGCAATGGAGACACCACAAATATTTTTCAAAACGGGAATGCCAGTCACCATTATCAATGGAGTCCTGAGGTTGAGATAATCGGTCCTGCCGATGTTCCAAGTCCCCTGATAAGTCCTGATCAAGAAACATTATATACAGCCCAAATGACCAATCAAAATTGTAGTGGGGAAATTTCCATTCTGGTTGGCGTATACAATCCTGAAAATCTGCAAATAATTCCCGATACAATTTGCGGGACCAGAACCGTTACCTTTGATGTCAATCCCTTTATAGGGTTTGCATCCGACATCTGGTGGAGGTTTTTAAAGGACGGTGTTCAAATTGGATTCAGTCGGATGCACTTTCCCACGTTTACCTTTCCGGAATACGGTGATTTTGAGGTTATTTTAAATCCGAGGGATTTTGATTTTGACGGATGCTTTGACACAGTTCGTCAGAATATTCATTTATTTGATTGGGACATTGAATTGAATTTGGATATAGAGCGTAAAAGCTGTAAAGACAGTCTCCAGCTTTGTCTCAGGGCTTTTGTCTCAAGCGGGGAAATTGTAGAGTCCCACTACTTTCAATGGGTGATTAATGGCGACACTCTGGATAATTCCAGCCCGGAGTTGGAGCATTTTGTATCAGGAGTGGACAGCATCATACACATTAGCACTTCTGTTCACAATTACTCCGGATGCAGCCAAACACGAGATACTGTAATTGCCAGTGGGCTTTTAACAGATATTCCAGTTAGAGATACAACCGCAATCTGCACAGGAGATACTCTTCAGCTAAATGTTCCATTTTCTGAAGAATACTCATATCTATGGGAACCTGATAAATATTTTATCACCCCCAATGACATCCACAACCCGAAGGCTGTGCCGGAATCGGATATTACATACAGTTTAATGGTGGAAGGAGCTGATTGTGAAGCTACTTTTTTCCTGAAAGTAGAGTTGTTCAACACAGAATTCACTCTCCCTGAATTAATTTTTTGCGATAAATTGTTTGTTCATTTAAGAGTGGATACGCTGGATGATACTGATTATTATTGGATTGTCTTCCAGGAGACAGATACTGTTTATACTGGATCAGATATCAGTCCCCGAATTGAATTTGACGATTACGGTGAGTATGATGTGGAATTGGTTTTATTCGATATTGAATCGGGATGTAACCAAAAATTTTATACTCAAATTACTCTTGTCAATTGGGATTTGTGGGATATCGGAATTGAAGTTCATCGAACTGAATGTATGATGAATGAGTTGACGCTAGATCTGTCGGCATTTGTTACGGGAGATTCGCCCCCTGATAATTTAGATTTTGAGTGGTTAATTTCGGGAGATACTACCATTCATACAACAGGTGATTCTATAGCCCTGGAACTTCAAAATATCGGACATCTAAAAGTCCAATTGATTGCTACCGATTCCATTGGATGCAGCCATACCCACACCATCGAATTGAATTATGATATTTTTGAAGTAACAGAGCGAGATACAATATTCATTTGTGTAGGAGATACTGTATTTTTAAATCCGGACTTCCATCCCGACTTCGATTATATTTGGTCTCCTGCGACCGGACTCCTCGATGTGGTCACCCATTCCAATCCTTCCGCCAGTCCCTCTGCAACAACTTTATACACAGCCAATATTATTATCGGCAATTGTACAGGGGAGAAAGAGGTGTTGGTCATTGTAAATGAAAATCCCGCTATTGTTTCCCTGACAGCTGATCCGATCACTGTGCTGCCGGGAGAGGAGAGTTTGTTATTTGCTGAGGTTCAACCTCAGGGTACTGCAATCCTTTGGCGTCCTGCTATAAGTCTGGACAACCCCAATATACACAATCCACTGGCCACTCCTTTGGAAACCACGACTTATGTAATTACTATTACTACAGAGGAGGGATGCACCTCAGTGGATAGCGTTACGGTATTCGTACAAAACCTTCCCTGTGAAAGCCCCTATATTTTCCTCCCCAATGCATTCTCTCCCAACGGAGATGGGATGAATGATATATTATACCTCCTTGGAGACCATATAGATCAATTTGTCCTGGTCATTTACAACAGGTGGGGCCAGGAGGTCTTTAGGACTGTTGAACTGGACAGGGGGTGGAACGGAAAATTCAGAGGGGAAGACCTCTCCTCAGGTGTCTATGGATATTATCTGGAGGTTGAATGTATAGGTGGAGCTCATTTTTCCGAAAAGGGAAATGTTTCTCTGATCAGGTAGAAAAAAGGCAAGAGCTCAAATTGTCTATTTATTAACCACTTACCATAATCCAATTAAGAGGATTTTATGTGAAAAAATGAAAACCCAATGAATGGGCCGAACGGATAAACCTTAATCTTCTTCCTTTTTTTCAACCTTAATTAAGTCACTCATTTCTTTAGAAACTGATGACTTGGCCACTCTTAAATAGGTTTTGGTGTCGACTTGAACCTGCACAAAATCGTCCTCT
>JAGTVA010000041.1 GCA_018224445.1 Saprospiraceae bacterium | reverse complement strand
AGTCGATGAGTACTATGGCGTTGTTGACGACTATGCCCGCCAGAGAAATAATCCCCACTCCGGTCATGATAATGACGATATCCATGTTGTTGAATACATAGCCGAGAAATACCCCTATGGTACTGAATACCACGGATAAAATGATGATAAAAGGAGTGACGAGTGAGTTGAATTGGGAGACTATAATGAGAAAAATGAGAAAAATAGCCACCAGGAAGGCGGTATTGAGAAACTCCAGGTTTTCCGCCTGCTCCTCCTGTTCACCGGTAAACTCATAACTGAGGTGTTCGGGCATTTCAAAATCCTGCAGGACATTTTTAATTCTGGAGACTACTTCATTGGCGTTATACCCTTCGATTATATTGGAGTAGAGTGCCACTACGCGCTCTTCGTTTTTCCTGTTGACAGAATTGTAAGTAGAGGTGTACTCAATATCTGCCACGGCGGAGATGGGTACGGTGATGAGTTGACCGCTGGAGGGGCTGCGAAAAACCACTTGTTGATTCAGCAGATCGGTAATGTTGTGCCGGTATTTCTCGTCAAGTCGGATCATAATGGGATATTCGTCTTCCCCTATTTTATATTTGGTCACTTCCTTACCGAATACAGCCGACCTCATGGCATCGGCTATGGCAAAAGTACTCAGGCCATACCTCCGCGCCGCCTCTCTGTCTATATTGATCAGCAGCTCGGGTTTGCCCAGCAGGAGGTCGGAGCGAAGCTCTTCGATCCCACCGATCTGCTGGGAGTTGATAAAAACGCGCATTTTCTCAGTAATCTCGGCCAACTCTTCGAGATTTTCTCCCGCCACCTCAATATTGATGGGTCGACCTACGGGTGGTCCGTCTGTATTGCGGTCTACCGATATTTCCACGCCGGGAATCCCCTGAATACCGGCCCTGATTTCCTCCATGATGGTGAAGGTGGAAACGTCCAATCGCTGATTCGGAGGGACAAAGGAGACCGTAATTCTGGCCCGTTGTGGGGAGGAGCCAAAATCCGGACCGGAATTGGGGTCGGCGGTATTTTGTCCTATTTGTGCCAATACGGCTTCTACCACATCTCTGTAAGGCTCAATGGCCTCTGTAATTCGTTCTTCTAATTCCCCGACTATTTCGTTGGTTTTCAGGATATCCGTGCCGAGAGGCAATTCCACAAAGACATTGACAAAAGCGGGTTGGGTTTCGGGAAAAAGCTCCACCTTAGGGGAGTGGATGGACAGTAAGACCAGTGCGAAAATCAGCAGGGCAAGGGTGCCGAGAAAAACCACCACGGGCATGAATCTGTGCAAAGCCAGTCGGATGAAACGGTCGTATATTTTTTCCAGCCAGGGGATGAGTGTATTTTGAAACCAAAAAGTAGCTCCGCGAAGAACAAAAATATTGAGGAGCGATATAATGGCCCCAATCACCAGTATATTCCGCATCCACTGGACTTCTACAAGGTGGAAAAGCCCTGCAAAAAGCACCATGGACACCACCCCGAGTAGCGCATTCCTTTTGCGGCGGGCTCGTACTTCAGGATCTTTGGCTCTTTGATCCACTTTCATATACAGGCTGGTCAATACAGGATTAATTACCAGTGCCACAAAGAGGGAGGAAGTCAAAACAATGATGAGGGTAATGGGTAAATATTTCATAAAACTGCCCATCAATCCGGGCCAAAACGCCAAAGGCAAAAAGGCCGCAAGGGTGGTGGCCGTGGAGGCGATTATGGGCAGGGCTACCTCTCCCGTTCCGTATTTGGCAGATTTTTTTCCGTCAAATCTGGTCTGCCTGAGCCGATAGATGTTCTCCACCACTACAATGGCGTTGTCCACCAGCAAACCCAGAGCGAGTATGAGCGAAAACAGAATGACCATGTTCAGGGTGTACCCCAGCAAACTGATGATTAGAATACCCATGAGCATGGAAAGGGGAATGGCAATACCCACGAAAAGTGCGTTCCTAATGCCGAGGAAAAAGAGCAGGACCAGAATGACCAGTATGACCCCTGATATGATGCTGTTTTCCAGATTTTGTACCATGTCCCGGGTCTGCACCGACTGGTCGTTAAAAATCTGTACGGTGAGGTCTTCGGGGAACACACTTTCCTGCGCCTCTTCGATGAGGACTTTGATTTTGTCGCTTGCGTCCAGGAGGTTTTCTCCGGCTCTTTTAATCACGTCCAGGGAAATGACGGGCAATTGATCCGATCGGGCGATACTCACCTGGTCTTCGTAAGCCAATCGCACTTCAGCAATGTCTCTCAGGTAAATGGTTTTTTGGTCCTCGCTTTTGACTACAATGTCCCTGATCTCATCCACAGTTTGAAACTCTCCGACCACCCTTACCGATCTTCTGAACCCTTCAGCGAGGATTTCTCCTCCCGACATGGTCACGTTTTCAGACTGTATGGCATTTTCAATATCGGTGAAATTGACTTTGACCGATTGCATGCGGTAGAGGTCCACATCAATTTGCAATTCCAAATCCCTGTCCCCCTTGATGTCTACATCAGATATTTCGCGAAGTGCTTTGATTTTGTCCTCCAGGTATTCAGCAAAGGATTTGAGATCTTCCGGATTGTACTCCCCCGAAATGTTGACGGTCATGATGGGGATTTCGGAGAGGTTGATGTCGATGATTTCAGGATCATCCGTCAGGTCGTTGGGCAAGTCGGGTTTGGCTTTGTCTATAGCATCCCGCACTTTTCGGATGGCTACTTCCCGTTCGGTATCCACATCAAATTCCACTACGATAATGGAAAAATCCTGAATGGATTGAGAAGTGATGTTTCGCACTTCAGATATGCCCCCTAACTCTCGTTCCAGTGGGATAGTGACCAGATTTTCAATATCCATGGGGCTGTTTCCGAAATATGCGGTATTGACAAATATTTCGGGAAAGGGAATCTCGGGAAAGGACTCTTTGGGAATGGTCTGGTAAGATCTGATTCCAAAAAGAAAGATCATAAAAGTGAGTATGAGAATGGTAGTGGCATTGTCAACGGCCAGTGAGGTCAGACTGAATTCCCTGAATTTTTTCTTATTGTTTTCCATGTGGAGAGGTTAAAAGTGGAGGTTGAATTATTCTGAGGTTTTTAGCAATTGCCCTGAAGAAACATCCTGCTGGCCTTCTGAAATGAGAAGGTCGCCCTCCTCCAGACCTGTTTTTATTTCTATCTGGTTGCGGTAAGATAGTCCGGTGCTTACGTACCGCTTTTCAGCCAGGTATCGGTCTCCTTCCTTTTTGGCTATATATACAAAAGCTTTGCCCCCGATTTCGTACTGTACAATGTGCAGGGGAACTACTATGGCATCGGTTGCGGTACGGTCGTTGATTGCCAGACTCGCCATGAGATTGGGCATGAGTCGGGAGTGATCCTGTGGAAGATGAGTCTCTACGACAAAAGTCCTGTTTTCCGGGTCAATGGTACTGCCTATCCGGCTTATTTTGGTGTTTAAGGTTTGGTCGAGTGAGGGGATGTGAATTTCCACCTCGTCTCCGGTATGGACGAAAGGGAGGTAGTTTTCAGGAACATTGACCTCCAGTTTGAGATTTCGGGTGTCGATTATGACGGCAATGGGAACACCTGGAGAGGCCAACTCCCCGGTTCTCAAAACCAGTTGATCAATTACCCCGGATTGGGGGGCTTTTACGAGTGCTTTGGATTTTTGTGACTCCAGTACCTCTAGATTTTTCTCCAGTCTCTCTACACTGTTTTTTGCCTCCAGGTACTGGATTTCAGAGCCGATGTTTTGATTCCACAACCTCTGCTGCCTTTCGAACACATCGCGAGCCAGTCCGAGAGAGGTCTCCACTTCTGCCATCTGGCGATCGAGGACTTCGGTATTCAGGCTTGCGATGAGCTGTCCCCTGCTCACTGTTTGTCCTTCCTCTACGTGAATTTGGGTAATGGTGCCGCTGAGTTCAGGACTGGCATTGACCCGATTCCGCGACTGAATACTGCCCTGAAAAACCGTGTGCCGTTTGAGGTCTTTCCTCCGAAGGGTATCCCATTGTACCAGGGTTACGTCTCTGGAACTGAAACCGTTTTCGTCCTTTTCAATTTGCGCCTCCAACACGCGAATGGATTCCTCCAGATTTTTGAGTTGCTTCCTTTTTTCTCTCAGCTTGTCCTTTTTCTCCTCTGTGGACAAAACGGAATTTTCACCCGTCTCTCCTCCGCAGGAGCTCAAAATGGCAAACCCCGCCAGGGCAAGGAATATGAGAATCGCATTTTTCATAGGTAGTAATTTTTATTGAAGAAATCACTTCAGGCTCAAGATTTAAAAAAAATATCCCTTTAAGCCCGTAGCTATCCATTGTTTTATAGTTGATTTTTTAACTTCCAAGAGATTTTTCCAATTGCGCCCTTGTTTCCAAAATCTCATAGAGGGTATTGAGGTGCTGGGTTCGGGCTTCAAATAAATCTTGTTCGGCCTGAATAAGTTCATAGCTGGAACCCATTCCCTCCCTGTATTTTATGAGTACCGTATCGTAGATTTCCTCGCTTAAGTCGAGCAATGCTTTGGAGTCCTCCCAGGATTTCACTGCGTTGTTGAACCGGATGTGGTTATTTTGCACTTCCATATCGATGACTTCTCTGAGTTGATTTTTTCCCTCTGTTACTTTTTCCATACTAATTTTAGCGCGTTGAGACTGGTATTTTTTTTCCAGTCCGTCGAAAATGGGAACCGAGAGCGTTGCACCTACGCTGGTGGTTTTAAGCCAACCGATTTCGCTGTTATTGAAAAGGTTGTCCCGCCGCAAATTTTGGTTGTGGCTGGCAAAAGCGTATAACTTGGGCAGGTATCCCATTCGGATTTGTTTGACATTGAGTTCAGTGAGCTCTTGGGTCACCTCCATCACAGAATAGTCAGGCCGGTCGGAATACTGGTAATCGAGCTGGACTTGTTGCACCATCCACTGTTTGGCCATTTCCTCCAGGTTTCCTGTAATTTCGATCGGTTTGTCCATGGGCCACGCCATTTGAAATTTGAGGATATTTTGGGTGAGGCTGTCTGTTTTTGCCATTTGATCCCGCCTGCTTTGGAGGGTGTTAAAATTGAGCTCCAACCTGCGGACATCCAGCAATTCTGAAAATCCCTCTCTGTAGAGCGCGCGCGTTTCGGTAAGGAGTTTTTCCAGGTTTTCCAAATTGCGGTCGAGTTCTGAGATTTGTTCTTTTACCAGCAGGGCGCTGTAAAACGCCCTTCGGACATTCCAAATGACTTCCTGTCGGGTTTCATTGCCCTCTTTTTGAGTGAGGTCTTTAAATACCCTGGCTGCCTGAAGGCCCACAAAAAAAGAGCCGTCGAAGAGAAGGGCGTTGAGGTCCAAACCGGCAGAGAGCGATTGTTTGGTTCCCGCTGCCAGTGCAATGAAACTGCCCGCCGGGGCATCCGGGTCGGCAAATTGAGCGGGGATTAAAAAATTGGGTACGTCAGGGTAGTATTGGTAGCGTACGGTTCCGTCTATTTTGGGCAATCCGGTGGACAGGGTTTCGGAAATACGCGCATCCGCATCGGCCACATCCAATCGAGCCTGTCGCACTTCATAACTGTTTTCCAATGCGTAATCCACCGCGTCCTCAATGGTCAGGGATTGAGCCATTAACCCCAGATTGATACATAGAGGCAGCAATATTAGAATTAATTTTTCCATAATTAAACTTGTTTAGAAGGGGTGTCAGAAGAATTATTTTTTTCCCTGAGGTCCAAAAAGAGCTGATACCCTTTGGAGGTAGCTATGCTTCTTATGTGATATTTGATAAAAGTTCCGTATATTTTTGCCGGATTAACCAGGGTTTCCGGAAAGAGCTCCTCGTCGTTCATGTTGAGCAAAATCGCCAGGTAAAATCGCATGACCAGGTCCACATCTATATCCCGGCGATACAATCCCTCCTCTACGCCTCTTCTGAGGTTTTCGGTAGCCATGTCCTGAATGGACAAGCGCTTGAAAGTCTGCAGTTCCTCCCAAATGGTCGGATAATACTTTTTCACCTCGTAGACCATGACGGGCGATATTCGACTCATGATGGTATAGACGTGGGTAGAGGTATTGAAAAAACCCTCGATGGCGTGGGGTGCTCCGGTGATTAACTCCTTTATTATTTGAGTGTTCTCTGCCATAAATCCACGCACTACCTCCCCAATCAATTCCTCTTTATTGGCAAAGTGCTGGTAGAGGGTTTTCTTGGATATGCCCAACTGGCCACAGAGCTCATCCATGGTGACAGAGCGAACTCCCCGCTTAAAAAAAACCTGCCTGGCATGTGATAAAATACTCTCCCGCATATATGAAATTTATTTTTCAGTACAAATATAACCCGGGAAACCCGATTAGGTTTTAAAGTTTCCACCACGGTTTTTAAAAATCGGATAAAAGTGAGAGTTTTGGGGATGAATGGGTGGTATTTTATCATGAAATGGAACCGGACTGTTTTTATTTTAACTTAATTTGGAGGACTGGCAATCCTACAATTGTGAAAAATTGCGAACTTTGGACCATGTTAAAATGGATAATACTGTTGGTGGGGGTGTTTTTTTCAGTCCTGATTGCATGTGGAGGCTCTGCCGATACCGGGAGGGATTTGGAATCCGGGGAAGTAGAGGAACTGCCCCTTGCTGTGGGAGAGTCCCTGTTTAAACTGCATTGTGTGATGTGTCACGGGGTAGATGGTAAATTGGGGTTAAACAATGCCGGCGATCTGACGAAATCCGAATTGAGTTTATTGGAGCGCAAGGGAGTCATCAGTGAGGGCAGGGGAACTATGATTTCCTACCGACGAATCCTGAGCCGGGCTGAAATCGATGCAGTGGCGAGATATACTGTGGAATTAACTGCAAAGACCGATGAGTAAGCCCATTGACAAAATGAATGTATTGGGACTGATGTCGGGCAGTTCTCT
>JAGTVA010000040.1 GCA_018224445.1 Saprospiraceae bacterium | reverse complement strand
TAAAGACGAAGTCTTCGACCAGAACGGTGTGTACGATACCGCTAGGCCCTCCGCCTCCGCCGGCGGGAATGGCTTCTAATTCGGTTATTTCGCAGGGTAAATTGCAATCGGGAGTGGTGATGGAAATTTCGTCGTTGCAATCAGCATTCAATTCATCTTCGACTGAAATGGAGTTACTATTGCCATTCCCAGGAACATCAACAACCACAGTTGTGGTACCTGATGGGTCATAGGGAACAGTTGTTTCCAAAGTACCATTTACAAATACATTAAAATTATCTCCTTCGGGCTGAATCACATCGATGGTTAATTCAACCTCCACATGGTCATTGGCATCACAAACTCCAATTATAGTTCCTGAGAGGGTCAATTGACAGGAAGGTGAAGCTCCACAATCCGGAGATGTAAAGGTCTTTTCTAAAGTACATGTAGGATCGTTTACATCCTCTACCATTATGTCGTGAATTAAACCATCTCCAAGAACCTCGATGGTTTCCGATTGAGGGCCTGTTCCATCGTAGTCGAATGGACTTCCCGGCACTTCGTCACCGTCCAAATATATTCTAAAACCCTGTGGGTCAGCTATAGAGGTATTAAATGATACGATTACATTAAATAGATCACCGGGTGGACAATCGGCAATGAGTGTGCCGCTCATACCAGAACCACCGGGACCCCCATGCGGAGTGCAATAATAGGGATGAATTCCCGGGTTTAAAAGATCTACTTCATAGGTTGGGCCTGAAATAACTCCTGAGTTCCAACTATCCGGACCCGATGTTGCGTCAGATGTAGTGCTGTGTCCCCCATCAATCCACTGAAAAATAACGGTTTCTCCAATTTCCAGATTGGTATTTTCGGGATCAAAAAAATTCCCTCCCACCAAAACGGTTTGGCTTCCTGTATTTTCAATTTCGGTGGACATAGCTGAAAGAAAGCAATCTGAACTACAATCTTCAACGATAAATGAAACTTCAGATACACAGGTTTCTATGTCATCTGAAATAACAGTAATGGTGTGCTCGAGTCCATCTCCCGGAATTTCACTATCAATCGTTACAGGTTCATTTTCAGATATATCAAAAGGGCCTCCGGGAAATAAATCGCCGTCGATAAATATCTCTATTTCATCCGCATTGTCATAAACATCGTAAACCGTAATATCAATAGGTAAATTATTATCCGGGTCGCAATCCCCCACCGAGTATTCTATATTCAATACACAAATTTCAATTCTTATTTTAATATCATTGGTACATCCCTGATCATCCATTATTTCAAGCTCAACATCGTATTTATCAACTTCGGGAAAGGTGTGAAGTGGGTTTTGCTCAGTGGAAGTAGTACCGTCATCAAAGTCCCAAAACCACGAGACAATATTTCCGTTTTGGGAGGTTGATAAATCTGTAAACTGGATGGTGAGATCGGTGTCATCCCACGTAAAGGCCGCTGTACAATCCTGACTTAATGATAGGGTACAAAAGAGGGTGAAAAAAAGTTGGGACATTAAAAATACCCTAAGGAAGAATTTGCGAGTCGAGTGGTGTGGAAATAATATCATAAGAAGAATATTTTTATAGGTTTAATCAAAGTCGGGTTTTTTAATTGTAAAAACGCGGCTTACATTGAACCCAAAGTGAACCCCTCCTTTGAGCCAATTTCCTGTAGTGGTGGTTATAAATCCGTGTTCTACCATGGAGGTGGAATTGGTAAAATGAAGCTGAAAAACATGTCCTCCTGTTTCTATATCAAAACCGATGGAAAGTGAATTTCTGAATCCATCTGCCAATTGATCGGGAAAAACATAAATGTATTCAAAGTTGAGGGCTACTCTATTGGACAATTTAATCCGGCTTGCACCTCCAAGTGCATAAACATCGTTGGCCTCTGCAGTGGTTTCCACAAGATTTCTGTGCACCAAAGTGGGGCTCAATTGAAGGGAAAAACCGTCGCTGAATTTCCTGCCCATAATCAGTTGAAAAGTGTAATAGAGTCTGGAGGTGAAGTAATTTCTTCTCTCGGGATTTCGCCAGGGGGTGGTATTGATGGCGGTATTGGCCCAAAATGCGGCTGTGATAGGCATCTTTTTGGCTCCACTGCTCTGTCTGAGAAACTTGTATTTGACATAACCATCATAGGTTTTTTGAAAACTACTTCTTCCAAATCCAATGGTTATACGGTCCGTCAAGCCGTAGTCGGCTCCGAGTCTTACCGTGGCTGCATCCAGCCCAAACAATTCCCTGGGCCCTGAATTAACCATTCCAAAGCGGTGCGATATCTTGACGTCCAATACCCCCTCGGAAGTGCTCTCCAGAGAGTGCATATTTATCACCCTGTTTGTCTTGAATGCGGCGAATGCGTATTCAATTTGTTCTTCTTCCTCCTCTTCGATCATGGAGAGCAGATCCGTATTCTGAGTGCTGACCTCATTGATTGAGATCAGCACCGCAAAATAAACTAAGATAATAACTAATCCTTTTATCATTGTTCCAATCGATTGAGATTTGCATCAATGGTCACCTCAATTTCTTTGGCAATATTATCTCTAACGACCCCGGGTATGGAAATATCAAAATCGGCTACCTCGACAGTAAATTTACAATGGGTCTGCACAGAACCATCTTTTACTTTGATAGTGGCTGGAGTAGTAAGGGGTTGAGTGACACCGTGAATAGTAATTTCACCCTTTACATTTACCTCGTGGTTTCCATTGACTTCAAGATCAATACCGTTGTAATCAGTGATTTGGCCTACAAAAACAGATTTGGGATATTTGTGGCTCTCCATGTAGTTTTCATTGAAGTGCTCCTGCATAAGTGCCTTTTCAAATTTAAACCCTTTGATCAGTACTGCGGACTCAATAGAACCCTTGGAGAAATCTATGACCATGTTGGCCGTTCCGTTGTGGGCTTCGATATTTTCCATGGGTGCTTCGGAAAAGAAGGTCACCTTAGCTGTCCTGGTATAATAAATTTGTGCATCGGTCTGTATCGCCAGTAAAAAAAAGGCGAAAAATAAAATTGCTATGGTTTTCATGATTATTTAATTTTTGTGATTTTTTAATTAACTACAATCGATCTGACAAGTACTACATCCATCAACATGCCGCTGCAGACTCCTTTAATCTGAATTTGTTGGCCCTGCGATATTTTTTCCAAATCACCCGGGTCTTCGAGTTCACAAAGTATCGAGGAGAGCGGATCTCCTGTTTTGAGCATAATACTTGTCTTTTCATCTTGAATTGAAATTTTTTTAACTTCTCCATTTACAAGCAGTACCTTATCGAGGTATTTTTCACCGGCAGCTACTTCATCCTTTTGGAAATCTTCGAGGAGGTCCTTCGCATCTATATTATAATCCGCTGTAGCCTTGCCAATATCCAAATGAGGTTTATTGTATTGCATGTATCCGTACACGCCTCCGATCAAAAATGCTGCTGCTATTACTAATCCTATAATTAATTTTTTCTTCATGACTTTTTTTTTATATCAAATAATTAATTGTCCATGGTTCCCTGATTGATCCAGGCTTCTATTTTTGTAATCTGGCAGTCGGACAACTTTTCATTGCCCTGTGGCATTGGACTGAAACCAGGTTCATGCTTGATGGCTCCGAGCAGTCTTCCGTTTGCTGAATAAATTCGGACATTGTCAATACCCTCCAATGTTACATTTCCCATATTGCTCCCACTGTTGTGACATATCAGGCAATTATCCTCTAATACAGGCTTGACAAACCCGCTGTATGACACCTCTTGAGTATCGCATATTTCATTGGGATACAACTCCTCTTCCACATCGTAATAGCAGGCAGAAATAAGGGTCAAAAGGACTAGAAATAAGTATTTATTCATAATTTATCGACTCAATTGTTTTTTATCCCCTGATCTATCCAGGCCTGAATTTTATCTATTTTGCACTCGCTGATCTGTATTCCTCCAAATGGCATATTTACATATCCGGGTGACCAATTTACAGCACCGAACAATCTTCCGCTTTCAGCCGCTACTTTTACTCCGGTGTAACTATCTAAATTCACACCCCCTGAAGGATTGTCAGGATTGTGGCAGCCTATACATCCATTCTCTAAAATTGGCCTGATATCCATTGAGTAACTCACATTTTCCAAATTGCACTCCATTTCATAATCGCACTTTAGATCTTCCGCTCCCTGAAGTATCCACTCCGCAATTAGGTTGATTTGCTCCGCAGATAATTTATTCCTTGGCGGCGGCGGCATGCGTTTGTCTTCATCGTCATCGATGAGGACTTCATACAGATCGCTGTTGCTCAAGCTAAAAGGGGTTACCTCGCCGGAATTCATCACGTTTTCATAACTGGTCAAAATAACTCCATCCTGTGCGCTTTCCGCATTGTGACATCCACTAAAAGCGCAATTGGTAGTGAAAATAGGCAATATATCTCGCTCAAAATAAACGATATCGGGTTCGCACGGATTCTCAACAACCGTGGTATCCACCGGGTCCGGATCAACATCGCCTTCGATGGGATCGTGGACACATCCTGTTTCAAGAACAGCGATCATACCCAAACAAACCATTGCGACTATACTGAATTTTGCAAATTTCATAAATTGCTTGTTGTTATTGCTTCAAAGATAAGTCACGAGAAGGCCCTTTCACAATGAAACAGGCCGAATGGTTCTTTTTTGTATCTGAACGGGAATATTTCGGGTGTCAACACCCAATTTTAGGTAGAAAACCTATGGTGAAATTCCAAAGTAGTTACTATTTTTCCTCTCAAAGGATTTTCATTCATGGTTAAGAGAAATGTCCCATTCAACCTCTAAATTTTCCCGTTCGGGTCAAAGGTGGGAAAATATCCCAAAAATTCACTAATATTGCATAAGGTCAGATGGAAGGTCTATTGTCTCAGTTTTTATTGAACCAATAACTGTCGGTGAAAAAATAAAGTCAAACCTTTGCGGCTGGCAATGGAACCAACTCATCTGTTATTGCGGTTTACGCATTGACTGCTTCTTCTCAAAATCAGATAAACACCTAATGCTATGATATGGATCACCTTTTTTTTAAGCGCCCTGCTAATGGCTGGGCAAGTCGATCCTGTCCTTTTCGAAGGGCGGGTGTCGTTTGTATCGGATGCCCCTCTGGAGTTGATCAAAGCCTCCTCAGAAAGGGTCCGGGGAGCCGTCGATTTTGAATCGGGCGAATTTGTCTTTTCTATTCCAATGAATAGCTTTATGGGGTTTAATTCGGAGCTTCAACGAGAACACTACAACGAAAACTACCTGGAGACCCATTTATACAAAAACGCCAGGTACAGCGGCGTGATACTGGATGATGTCGACCTTTCAAAGGATGGGGTTTACAATGTGCGAACCAAAGGTATTTTCCTGATCCACGGCCTGGAGAATGAAAGGATAATGAGACATACACTTACTGTAGAGGGAAATGAAATAATCATAGATTCCGAATTCACAGTAACTTTGAGCGACTACAATATTCGGATACCCAAGATAGTAGAAAAGAAAATTGCGCCCAACATCCACGTGAATCTTAATGTTAGAGGATATATAGAATTGTGAAAGTTATTGTACTGTTTTTAATGATCCTTATGGCTGTACCTGCAAAGGGACAGCAATACTTTTTTAGTGTCCACGAAGCAAGTAGTTCTCTCGCGGAAACCCAGGTAAATGAGTTGCATTTATCGTCCGATAAATTTTTGCTCCTGGGAACCCAGACGGGACTGTTTATTTACGATGGAAATTTTTTCGAGCCGGTCTACTCACCCAAAGGGTTTTCAATACCGGTAACCACCATATTTTCCAATAAAACCATGACCCTCGTTGGATTCCAGAATGGAGAAATTTACGAACTCAGACGGAAAAACCTCCATTATTTTTCTTCGTTGCCGGATTCAATTTCGGCACCTATCAAACAAATAATACCCTATCCGGGCGATAAATGGGTCATCGCCTCCTACGGAAGTGGCCTGTTCGTTAAAGACCGGGATAAACTACACCGGGTGATAGATTCAGGTACTCACCTATTCAGGGATATATACGATATGTCAATCCGCGGAGATTCCAGCTTTTTCATTGCAACCGATTGGGGGATGTTTCGATGCACTTTGATTCAGGACACTTCAGGGAATTACAGGGGCAATTACGAGCCCGTGTTTTCCAATCGCATCGTCACAACTTTGGAACGAGATTCTTTTGCAGAGGGCACCTGGATGCAAACCCATGAAAATGGCTGGTACTTTTACGACTGGAATACAGAAACTACCGGGAAGGTGCCGTATCCCGGCTGGGATATTACCGCTGCCCAGCCAATGAGTGAAAGTCGGCTTTATTGTTTTTCCGACTCGGAAAACCCCATTTCAGTTTGGAATAGCCGGGATCGCAAATTTGAGCATTTTAAATCAGGGGGTACTAATTTGCCGATTGTGCCGACAAGTCATTTTTATGATCCGGAAGGTATTTTGTGGATTTGGTGCAAATTCAATGGACTATTAAGTACTCAGCTCCATTTCCTGGAATACAATACCAACCTCAATGATATTCAAGCAGCGGCGGTAAGGGGTGATTCCATTTATATTGGAACTGAATCGGGGCTTTTTCTCCTGAATCCGACAAACCAAACCACTATCCAGCTCATTGAGGGTTACAACATCCTCGAAATTATGCCTTTGGAAAACAACTCAGAAATATGGTGTGCAACTTTTGGGGGTGGAATCCTGATTTTGGATACACACAAAAACTCATTCAAAAAAATAACAGAAAAGGATGGCCTGATCAACGATCACGTATTGTCCCTTTACTTCAGGGACGACTTGATTTACGCCACTACACTGGGCGGTGTTTCCGCTTTCAACCCATTATTGGGCCAACTGGAAATCAGCGCCACTGAAAAGCTCCCTCAGTCTCAATATGTCTACGATATACTGGTGGATTCGTACGGTAATACGTGGCTAGGGAAGGACGGAAGAGGGCTTGTAAAAGTGAATACAGATGGGGAGGTTGAAGAATTATTGGAAGACAAAACCGTCTATTCCATTGCAGAACTCTCATCGGGTAACTTAATCGCTGCCACTGCCCGCACCGGACTTTATCATTTGTATCGGGACACCCTATCAGGTGGCTATATCGAAAAAAACATCTTTCCATCTCCTACTTTCGGGGCTCTGACAGACAAAAAGGAGAATATTATTATCCTGACGGATTACGGATTAAAAATCAGCAGCGGATTAAGTGGGGTGGCAATTTCTCTAGGTCAGGCCCGTTCTGCAGCAAACTCATCTTACTACATCAACGGTTTTTACAAAACTAAGGATGGCAGTATCTACATGCCTGCAGGCAGCTCTATTTTAAAGTACCTTCCTGTGAGTAAGCAATTTTTTGATCCTCAATTAATAGTTTCAAAAGCTGTGATTGGAGATAAGGATTTGGAGGAAAACCGCAAGATTAATGTATCACATAACCACAATACCCTGGAATTGCAATTCAATGGGATTTGGTTCTACGACCCCTCAAAAATCAATTATCGATACAAATTGCTGGGTATTAATGAAGACTGGGTTGAGACCCGAAACTACTATGTGCTCTATCCCAAATTAGCCCCCGGCGATTATCAAATTCTGGTAGAGGCATCTCTGGACCCCGATTTTCGTAAAGCGACCAGTTTCAAAGCTTCTTTTGTAGTCGAGAAACCCTTTTGGCAAACTATTACCTTCAGGATTATCATGTCGGTCGTCATTGTGGGTGGCTTACTGTGGCTCACCCGAGAAATTATAAATCGAAACCGCAAAAAAGAACAGTTGAAAACCGAGCGAATTAATAGTGAATTACAAACACTGAAAAGCCAGATTGACCCTCACTTTTTATTCAATAATTTCAATAACATTATATCCCTCCTGGAATATGAACCCGGAACGGCCATAACTTATACCAAAAGGCTATCTGACTTTTACAGATCCATACTCACCTACAGAAATGAGGACCTGATAACACTTGATAAGGAGGTGGAGATTTTTAACAATTACGCCGCCCTGTTGAGGATTCAATACGGCGACAATATCGTTGTGAAAATCGAGGGAGAAACTCGGGCCGATCAGCGAATTGTACCACTGACTCTCCAGATTTTGCTGGAGAACTGCCTCAAACACAACAAAGCCTCCTCTGCCCGGCCCTTAAAAGTGAATGTGGTAGTAAGCAGGAACGAATTGACGGTTTCAAATCCCCTTCAACCTAAAAATTCAAAGACCGACTCCACGCATTTTGGACTGGAATCGCTGAACCAAAGATACAGATTGTTAACCGGAAAGGAAATAAAAGTATACGAATCAAAGGGGTGGTTTTATGTTTCCTTGCCTTTAATTGTCAAGTAATGAATTACAAGGTTGTAATAATAGAAGATGAAATTCCCGCTGCCAAAAGATTGGCCCTAATGGTCAAATCTCATTTTAAAGAAATGGAGGTGATAAAGATTATTGACAGCCTCGAATCGGCAGAGAGCTTCCTCGACGATTCTCCCGAGGTAGATTTATTTTTTATGGATGTTCAACTCGGTGATGGCAATATCTTCCAATTGTTTGAAACGCGTTCTATCAATAAACCGATCATTTTTGTCACAGCCTATGACCAATATACGCTTAAAACCTTTAATTACCTGACAGTAGATTACCTTCTGAAACCCATCCACCTGGATGACCTAAAAAAGGCCATTAAAAAATTTCTACAGTATTTTGGAAGAACAGATGAAAGCCCCCGCTCAGAAGGTACCGCAGCACCAGTGGAAAGTTTGAGACATCTCTTGAAATCCGGAAATCAATACAAGGTCATTCCATACAGTGAGGTGGCCTACTATTACATCGAGAACAAAATTGTATACCTGACCACATTTACCGGTAAAAAATTCTACCTGGATCGGACACTGGAGGAGGTTGAAAATGAATTTTGCGGACCGGATTTTTTTAGAGTTAACCGGCATTTTATTGTCAATTTCCACGCGATAAAAAACCTGAAAGGAGCCAGCAAGTCGAGATTGAAAATTACCGTCGAACCTCCTTATCACAATGAATTGTTCAGCAGCACTTCGCGTTCCGGAGAATTCAAAAAATGGTTGAAGGGCAAAAACCGTGCGTTATAGCCCGGTTTATACATAAAGAGTATCAATTTTTTCCTGAGGAGTTTGAAAATTGAAAAACATCAAAAGGTAGTAGAAAACCTCTGGTATTAAGGGGTGCAAGGCAAGTGGGATTGTTTCTTTAACCTGAACTATTCCCCCTCTCCAAATACCCCACAAAAGAAATAAACAACCCTCCCCCGGCTTTGACAAAAAATCCGCTTTGCAGATGATTTTCTGCTGCTATTTAGCAGTAAGGAAGATGCTGAACGAGTAATGGAAGTGCTGCCGAAGCGAATGGGAAAATATGGACTTACCCTACACCCGGAAAAGACCAAACTAGTAGAGGTTAACAAAGGGGATGGCAAAGGCGGACAGACGTTCGACTTTCTAGGTTTTACTCACTACATGGGTAAAAGCCGTAAGGGAAGGGACATACTCAAACGCAAAACCAGCAAGAAAAAGCTAAAGATCGCACTTCACCGAACCAATGAATGGATAAGGACCAATCGGCATAGACCGATATTGGAACTAATAAGGGAATTGGATCGGAAATTGCAAGGTCAATATGGCTACTACGGAATCACATTCAATACTAGAAGCCTCCACCTATTTCATCCCGGGTGAGGCGTAAGCTTCACAAGTGTAAGACCAGAAGAGGAGGTAAGAAACCGTTGACCTGGGACAAATTTCAGATGATTCTAAACCATTACTCTCTAAAACGACCTCGTATTGTACATAACTACCTTTAGCGAGACTACATTTGGAGGAACCGTATGCGGGAAAGCCGCTCGTACCGGTCTGTGGGGGAGGTAACGAACCGCTCTACCTGGAAGGATACTCTATAAAAGATTCCGGAGTATTCAATCAATAAAATATCAGATCTCCTTCCCGGGAATTTACCACAAAATTCACCCGCGTAGTTGCCCGGTCTCTTACGTTTACCCCCAGTCCTAAAACCACCACAAAAAAAAGGAATCACTTTGCAGTGATCCCTTTATTGTGGGCGATGATGGATTCGAACCAACGACCCCCTGCTTGTAAGGCAGGTGCTCTAAACCAACTGAGCTAATCGCCCTTTATTTAAAGAAAATCGCATTGTCTTTAAATGCGGCTGCAAATATACACTTTTTTTCAAAGGTGGAATCTTTTTTATACAAAATTTAAAAAAATTTCATCCTTTGGTTTGAGGTCGACATCTATAAATTCAGCGTGGTTCAGGGACTGACTCTCCCGCGCAACCGCCCACTGTCTGAACCGCTGATTTCGATGTCTATATTTTCTTTCTACCTGGACGAGGGCTCAATCCCGATC
>JAGTVA010000039.1 GCA_018224445.1 Saprospiraceae bacterium | reverse complement strand
CTGATGGGAGTAGCAATTAACAGCGAAACCAACAGTAAAAGGATGTATCTGAATATCTTTTTCTGAGATAAATACTCAGGGATGAGGTACAGCAGGTTAAAATAGACAATGGCCATGTAAAAGACGGTCAGCAACAACGCATTGGTTAATCTAAACCAGATGTTAAAACCGGGTTCTTCAAAGGACAAAATCAGAGCAAATAAGGCTACCCACCATACCAAATGGGTAAATACACGGTCGGTGAGTACGTTGTAAATCCAACTGATCAATTTGTTGCTTCGACTTTGGGTTGCCATAGGCCGAAAGTAAGATAATTTTTTAAAATCCCCGTATTTTTTTACCAAATGAATGCAATCATAAGTCCGAATGTAAAGTGATAAAATAATCTGCGGGGCGAGGACTTTCATCTCGTTCTCATTTAGAAGAAAAAACTTGACCTAAATCCCCATCATGTAGTATATTTGCACGCCATTAAGTAAATATTTTTATGGTCTATTTGACGAGAGTAGAAAAATTCAATGCAGCTCATAAGTTGTGGGTCGAAAATTGGTCTGAAGAAAAGAACAAATCGGTTTTTGGCAAGTGCTCCAATAAAAACTGGCACGGCCACAACTACAGTTTGCACATTACCGTAAAAGGTGAACCCCATCCCGATACCGGATTTATCATTGACGCCAAGGTATTGAGTAAGATCGTAAACACAGAAGCACTCGATTATTTGGACCATTCCAATCTCAATTTGGATGTACCCTTTTTAGACCAAAAGCTGCAGCCCACTTCTGAAAATTTAATTAAAGCAATCTGGGAAAGGATTGAACCTTCTCTGTCCAAATTTAATTGTAAATTACATCGTTTGGTACTGCATGAAACAGATACCATATACGTAGAGTATTACGGAGAATAAAAAAAAGCATTTTGAATAAGAAAAAAATAGAAGGAGAAGCACCTACGGTCTCAGCTGAATTAACTGAAATTCAGGGCGCCTACAGAAAGATTCTGGAGTCGGTAGGAGAAGAGATAAGCCGCGATGGGTTACTCAAAACTCCGGAGAGAGCCGCCAAGGCCATGAAGTTTTTCACCAAAGGATACGACGAGGATCCCTCTGAAATATTAAAATCGGCCCTGTTCGATGAGAATTACAGTGAAATGGTCATCGTAAAAGACATTGAATTGTATTCACTTTGCGAGCACCATTTGGTCCCCTTTTTTGGAAAGGCTCACATCGGATATATTCCCAAAGGAAAGATTGTGGGTTTGAGTAAATTGGCCCGAATTGTAGATTCTTTTTCTCGCCGGTTGCAGGTCCAGGAGAGGTTGACCCACGAAATACTGAATTGCATTCAGGATAATTTAAACCCCTACGGTGCGGCTGTAGTCATTGAAGCAAGACACATGTGTATGATGATGCGAGGAGTGCAAAAGCAAAACTCAATTACCACGACTTCTGCCTTTACGGGAATATTCA
Source organism: Saprospiraceae bacterium (assembly GCA_018224445.1). Classification (GTDB taxonomy): domain Bacteria; phylum Bacteroidota; class Bacteroidia; order Chitinophagales; family Saprospiraceae; genus PWJY01. The sequence continues at coordinate 3,934 of JAGTVA010000039.1, read as the reverse complement.
AACACGTGGAAACCAGAAACGAATACTTAAAACTGATAGAATCCAATCTGTCTTAAATATAAACTTAATTTATTCACTTAAATTCAACGGACAAGAATTGAAATTTTTGAGCGCAATACAGGTGGATCTGATAAATTTCTGCAATCTGAAGTCGACAGCCTTAAACAATCACCAAAGATGAAATGGTCTTTGGCCGTGAGATTTACTGCCTGGCGCCACTAATTTGGATTGAATTTTCCGTCTGTGCAGTTAAAAGTTAAAAAAATAATTAAACAATGAAAGTAGCTTTTGTTTTTCCGGGTCAGGGATCCCAGTATTTGGGAATGGGTAGAGAATTGTACAAATCCAGTTCCGCTGCGAAAAAACTTTTTGACGAGGCCAATGAAATATTGGATTACCCCATTACAGATATCATGTTTGAGGGGAGCGAGGAAGAGTTGAAAACAACTAAAATTACCCAACCGGCGGTATTTATCAATGCATATATCAGGTACACCATTTCCGGCAATCGAATCCCCGATGCCGTAGCCGGCCATTCACTGGGAGAATTTACCGCCCTGGCTGCTGCCGAGGTGCTCTCCTTTGAGGACGCATTGCTTCTGGTTTACGACAGGGCCATGGCCATGCAGGATGCCTGCGATATGGAGGACGGGACCATGGCAGCCATTATGGGCCTGGAGGATTCTGTAGTAGAGGATATTTGTTCCTCCATCAGTGAATTGGTTGTGCCGGCCAATTACAATTGCCCCGGGCAGTTGGTGATTTCCGGTTCGCTAAGAGGAGTTTCTCAAGCCGTTGAAAAAGCAAAAGTAATGGGCGCAAAGAGAGCTCTTCAATTGAATGTAGGAGGAGCCTTTCATTCCCCGCTCATGGAGCCCGCCCAAACCCAACTGGCAGAATCCATCGAGGAAACAGATTTCAGTACTCCTGTGTGCCCCATATATCAAAACTATACGGGAAAAGCCCATTCTGATCCCTCGGAAATAAAAGAAAATTTATTGAAACAACTCACCGCACCTGTGCGTTGGACACAATCGGTACAACAAATGGTTGAGGACGGACTGACAGATATCATTGAGGTAGACGGAAGAGTGCTGATTGGAATGATCAGAAGAATCGAAAGAGAATTGAAAACAGAAACCCTTTAAAAATTGAATCAATCGATAGACATATCTAAAGGAAAACTGCTTTTGGCAGAGCCCTTCATGCTGGACCCTCACTTTAAGCGGACTGTAATTTTCCTTTGCGAACATCAACAGGAGGGAAGCTTGGGGTTTATTTTGAACAAGCCTTTGAAAATGCAGATCGACAGATTGATAAGTGATTTTCCGGAATTTAAGGCTCAGGTATTTTACGGCGGGCCTGTAGCGACCGACACCATTCATTTTATACACCGCGCCGGTAATCTCATTGAAGATAGCATTCAGGTGGGAAAAAATGTGTATTGGGGAGGAAATTTTGAAAAACTCAAGTTTTTAATTAGCTCGGAAGTTATTAAACCGCAGGATATAAAGTTTTTTGCCGGTTACTCGGGATGGTCTACAGGGCAATTGAATGAAGAGCTCCACATAGGCTCCTGGATTACCGCTGAAATGGATCCCAACTACATTTTTTCGGTTCCCTACGGTGAATTGTGGTCCAAAGTATTAAAAGTAAAAGGGAACACCTTTTCTGTATTCGCAGGAATGCCGGAACAATTGTCCTGGAATTAACACGGAGGATGACCGATAAATTTACTGACGGGCAAGAGCATTTTACTTTCAATATTAAGTCTGCATTCAATTTCCGGGAAAAATTTAAACAGATCAAACAACAAAGAATTGGTAGAACTAAATAATATTTCCATAATATATGGGGACAGGCCCGTGCTGGACCAAATTACACTCAGTATATCAGAAGGGGAGAAAGTGGGTGTCATAGGCAAAAATGGCTGTGGCAAGTCCACCCTGCTCAAGGTCCTTGCCGGATTGCAACAACCCGATGAAGGCAGCTTCAGTCTCCCATCAGAAACAACTATTGGATTTCTGCACCAGGATATTCAAATTGATTTAAGCCCGGTAGTAAGGGATGCTTGTAAAAACGGTTTGCAGGCTCTTAAAAAAGTGGAGGGCCGCCTCAACCAAATTAAGGATAAAGGGGATCGGGATGGAAATTTATCTGAAGCAGACGGACTCAAATTGGCCGAACTGGAAGAACAGTTTCGGATTCTCGGGGGTTATAGCCAGGACGCTGACGCAGAAAAAATCCTCAAGGGATTGGGTTTTTCTGAGGAAGATATAAGCAAAAAGGTCGGAGAATTGAGCGGGGGCTGGAGAATGCGCGTAGAATTGGCCAAAATTCTCCTCGCGCGGCCCATGCTGATTTTATTGGATGAGCCGAACAACCACCTGGATATGGAATCCATTATCTGGCTTGAAAACTGGTTGCAGGAATACGAGGGAACGGCACTGATTGTCAGCCACGATGCCGACTTTCTAGAAAATGCGGGCAATTCCATACTCGAAATAGCCAATGGGGATGCCTTTTATTTCAACGGCAAGCTCTCTAAATTTAAAGACGCCAAAAAGGTGCGGGCTGAAAACCAATTGAGAACTTTTGTCAATCAGCAAAAAGAGGTGGCAGATCGCCAGCGAACCATAGAGCGGTTCCGAGCCAAAGCCACCAAGGCTAAAATGGCAAAATCCATGGAGAAACAGTTGGGCAAAATGGACCTGGTAGATAAACCCGAAGAGGACAAGACCTCTATTAAATTCAGATTCCAACCGCCTCCCAGAAGTGGAGAAATAGTTATTAAAGTCAAAGACCTGAGCAAGCGTTTTGGAGATCTCAAGGTGCTTGAGGACGTGAATTTTGAAATAGAGAGAGGAGAAAAAGTAAGTCTGGTGGGTAAGAACGGGGAGGGAAAAACCACCTTTGTCAGACTGATTCTGGAAGAACTGGAAAGGGATCGCGGAACAGTCGAATACGGACACAATGTACAGGTCGGGTATTTCGCCCAAAATCAGGATAAATTGCTGAACGGGAATCTCACGCTTTTGGAATTTATGGAACAGGATTGTCCTCATGACCTCCGCTCTAAATTGCGGGGAATTTTGGGTGGCTTTTTGTTCAGTAATGAGGATGTGGATAAAAAAATAAAAGTATTGTCCGGGGGAGAGCGGTCGCGCCTCGCCATGGCTAAAATGCTGCTCAAACCTTTTAACCTGCTGATATTTGATGAGCCTACCAATCACCTCGACATCCCTTCTAAAGAGGTCCTCAAACAGACCATTGCCCGATTCGAAGGCACAGTTATTATTGTTTCTCACGACAGGGAATTCCTGCGCGGACTGTCGGAGCGCACCATGGAGTTTGCCGATAAAAAAATCCACGAATACCTGGGGGACATCGATTATTTCCTCCATAAAAAAGGCCTGGAAAATATTCGGGATTTTGAGAAAAAAGAGAAAGTAAACGCTCCCGAAAATGAAACGCCCTCCAATCAGAATACCGCAACCTCAGAGGAAACTTACCAATTGAGAAAAAAACTCAACCGGGCCATCTCCTACTGCGAGCGAAATATTGAAAAAACTGAGAAGGAAATTCAGTCCATTGAAAAGAAAATGGCCGTCTCCAACTTTTTCAGCACCCCCGGAGCAGTAGAAATTGCGCAAAAACACAACGACCTAAAAAAGAAACTCAAGGAGGAAAATCAAAAGTGGGATAAAGCAGTGGAAGAACTCGATAAACTGGAGGAGTGATAGGGGGCAGCCTTCCCGTCACCTATATGACTGGAGCGACACCTATTAACCACGGAGAGCGCAACACCTACGGAAGTCCCAGAGGGACTGCCCAGTCTAACGAAGGCTTGTCCTGTTTGACGGGGGCGACATCTTAGAATTTATGTACTAAAATTGACCGATTGGGTAAATTTTTATAGCCTGTTTTTTTTTCG
>JAGTVA010000038.1 GCA_018224445.1 Saprospiraceae bacterium | reverse complement strand
TCCTCAATCAGTGGATATCCCTCCGCATTGTGAATGCATGTACTTTGTTCACGCATGCACCGGAGAACCTGCTTATATGGCGGGTGGGCAAGTAATGACAAGATGTGGAAGCAACTCTAGTAAATGTTGGAATTTTGAAAATCCATATGACAGGCATTGTTACTGGCCGCCATGCGAGCTAGATTTTCAGTTGGCCGTAAGATTTAAAAACTGGGATGTTTGTGGTAAGCCCAATTCAAATTCATGTACTGTTTATGTGACCCAATATCTTCCGCTTAATCCCCATCTAAACGGTCAACTCCTTGGAAACTGGCCTGGAGTTTGGACAACAGCCCCATTAAACCTGAATAATTATCAAAGCAGGACCGTACTTGAAACTTGTCCTGGAGATCAGGCGATACTCACACTACCGGACATGTATGTTCCTCAATCTAGTGGACTGTGTTTAAAGGTAAATATAAGAGATGAATCTGGCTCCGTGGTAGCTCAGGCGATTTATGACCACAACGATGTAATGGGGGATCAGGTGGATATTACGAACCTTTTTTCAAGCTTAGGGGCCGACATATATAATTTGGAATTTATTTTGAGATGTTGCGATTCCGAAGCCGCGCTATGCGTTTATAATGGGTCAAATAAATACACCAAAAGGGTGTGGATAGAGATAGCCGGTGAATACAGTTTTTCAACCAATTTATCTCAGGGTGGTGGCTTTACTGGTTGTCCATTAATCAGTGCACCTCTGTCACCTAATCCCTTTGGACCGCTGTATGATGATGTTGGAGACTGCGACGCAGTTAATCTGAATTTCTTCAATATCGTTAATCCGGAAAATAGTGACTTGGAAATTACAATATTTGAAATAGAGGATTGTGATCTTCAAAATCAAGGACTATTTATTGGTTCAATAACGGAAACCCTCCCGGACGGCGGTAGTTTAATCCTACGAGTTCCTCCCTTCGCGTCTAATAACGATTGCAAGTGTTATCGAATAGATTTGGAATACGAGACTTGCGGGACGCTTAAAATGGAGAGTTATTACTATCAGGTCAATGGAAGTAATACTGCCTGTGACAATGATCTGGATGGACCGGGTGAAACTGAATTCCTCAAGGGAAATGAGTCCGGCTCTATAAATTCTGAGGTTTACCCCAATCCTGCCGAGAATGAATTGTATATTGCAATCCAAACAGATCTGGAGGATTATCCTGAAAACTGGGATTTGCAGGTTTTTGATCTCTCGGGAAAGCAATTGATGCGATCTCCCTTGCAGTTTTTTGGAAAAAATTCAGAAAAAATTCCCATAAACCTTCCTCCCGGCACATATATTTATTATCTTCATGCCGATAATCACGAAATCAATGGAACTTTTATAAGCAAATAATCCACCTCCAATCACCGGGCCGGATACCCTGCCCGGTGATTTTTTTTAAACCGGGACCCCATGCGGCTATTTGTATTCTTTTTTCTATTTTTTGTAGCCAATCACAGCCTACAGGGTCAACAAAATCTCGTACCCAACCCCAACTTCGGTGAAACGCTTGGTGATTTGGATTGTTCGGCGATTACTTGGACAGCTCCAATCCTAGAAAATGTGTTAACCCACTGGAGCAGCAGAAGAAGATCGGCCAATTTATACCAATTAAAATGCAAAGAGGAGCAGTATCAAAATGCAAATGTCCCCTATTTGGACTCCAACTATATTTTTCACCATAACCTATTTGACTTTGCAATTCCAGCTTATTGTTGTTCAAAAGATTACAGTCAGGTGCAATTGAAAGAAATATTAATACCCGGGAAAAATTATTTTCTGGAGTATTATATTGCACCGACTACTTATATATCTCATTTGGGAGTTTTGTTTTCAGATACCCTTATTTTTGATGCAGTCAGAAACCCACCTTGGCCGGATCCAATTATCACAGAGCCCCATTTAGAGATGGATACTCTAATGGGGGTTATGGACCAATGGTCGCAATGGTCAAGAATTCACCATTGTTTTAATGTGGACCAGCCCTACGATGTTATGACCATAGGGGTATTCAGATCCAACGATTACCTCATTGAGCAGTTCCCCGTATTTGATACCTTTAGTAGTATGAGAACCGCTTACGACGCCTTCTACCTCATCGAAGTGGAGGATCAACTGGAGTTAAAGATAGGAGAGCTGAAGGACACCATCTGTGTGGGAGATTGTATTACCCTTTCCACCAATCACAGCCGGCTACCGGGGCTGTTTGAGTGGCAGCTCCCTGGCTCGGACCTCGGCAGCAGTATGGATTCTGTGGTGGTGGTTTGTTATACAGAAGCGGGAGAGTACGATGTGGGCATTTGGGTAGAACATTGTTTTGGTGAGCACGAAGAGCTGTGGGAGCGGGCGGTGGTCGTTTTGGATCATCCGGAGAGAGAGGACGACAGCCTTATTGAAATTCAGGTATTGGAGGGAGATACGGTGAGATTGAGCAGTTGTCTGCCCGATGAACCCTGGCCGATCAGATGGGAGCCACATGACCTGCTGGAGTGTTACGACTGTCCGGAGCCCTTGTATTACGGTCTGGAATCGGATACGGTAAAGGCCATACTCGCCCCGGATTTAAGTTGCCGCGACAGTTGCACCTATTACATCGAGGTCATCCCCCGCGCTGCTGCGGTCTTTGAGGCAGATAGAAACAGCTTGTGCGTAGGAGAGTGTGTAACCATAGAGAACCACAGCCGACACTACAGTAATCCCATAAGTTACCGAATAGGGGAGGAATGGCATCAGTGGCCGGAAGATGTTGCACATATGGAGGTTTGTCCTCAGACAGCAGGAGAATACCACTTGCAATTTGTGGTGAGCAATGCCTTGAGTACAGATACCGTAAATATAAACCTTTCTGCCCTGCCACTTCCGGAGCGATTAACGGTAGAAGATCGGTTCGAGACCGAGTACGGAGAGTCGATTGTACTGGAAGGGGGATTTGATGCGCTGGATTACCTCTGGGAGGTGGATAGGCCTGCCCATTTGGAACTGGATTGTACCGATTGCCCACATCCGCAAGTGACCACCTTCCTGAGTAGCGGAATAGAGTTGTATGCCTCCAACGAATTTTGCACCGACAGCATGAATTATTACATTCATGTAAATAGGCAGGAAGCACAGATCTACATTCCCAACGCCTTTTCCCCCAACGGAGACGGCATCAACGACGATTTTGGCCCGGAGGGGTTGTACTTCAGTACCATCAGTTTGAAGGTTTACAATCGCTATGGCGGCCTATTGTACGAGGGTCGCGGTACCGATGCGAGATGGGACGGCAGCTTCAAAGGCAGGAGAGTCAATCCCGGAGCCTATCTATTTACCCTGGAATACGAAAATCTGTACGGGGAGCGAGATATAAAATCCGGTGAGGTGATTATTTTGGAGTGAGAGGGGGTGGGGTTTTTACCGAAAATGGATTTATATGTCTTTCTTTTTCTCAGCCCGAGATAACTCTATAAATCACCCTGCAATACCCTTGGAGCGCGCGCGGTAGAACTTCAGGTCCCGGTAACTGACCTTTGCTCCGAGGTAATCTTTCAGGGGTTTTAATTTTAATATATCGTGGGTTTGACACGCATTTTTAATGAGTTCAATGACCTCGGGGTTGACAAATTGATCCAGAGGCGCCTCTTTTTGAGCCAGCCAGTAGGCGAGGTGTTTTTCAACCGTTGATTCGGCCAGCCCCCGCTCCGCTGCAATTTCCTCCGTATTTAACCCGGCCTTTATCAGCCTTTTGGTCTCGAGCAAGGTGTCGCTGGGTGAGGTTGATTTTCTCTGGGAGGAAGTCACTTTTTTTCTGAGCGGGGTAGGAGAGGATTTTCCATGCAATTCTGTGTATGAGGTCACTTCATCCAAAAAATGACGACCGTATTTCTGTAGTTTGACCTGGCCAAAACCCGATATGTTCAACATCTCTTCCAGATTTTGGGGTTGAAAAGTAGCCAAATCTCTCAGTGTTTTGTCTGAGAAAACCACAAAGGGAGGCACTCCCTCCTCGTCCGCCAATTTCTTTCTCAATACCCGCAGTCGCTCAAAGAGGTCTTTTTCAAAAGGCAATTCACCGGGTTTATCCTCGACAGCAGTGAGGACTTTTTCCTTTTTTATATAAAAATAGAATTTCTCTCTGCCCCTCAAAATATCTCCTGATTTTTCGGTCAACTTCAGCACCGGATACTTTCCCCCGTCTCGTGCTAAATAGTTCTGTTGTATAAGGGATTTTACTACCTGATACCACTGATTCTGGCTCCATTTTTCGCCCACTCCAAAAGTTGGAATCTCTCTATGAAAGGGCTTGATTTTTTGGGAGGCAGACCCCCTGAGAAAGTCGATGACGTAACTTATGCCAAAACGCTCGCGGAGGCGCACGACTGCAGAAAGAGCCATTTGAGCCTGAATAGTGGCCTCTTGCTCGGTGAATTCGTTTAGACAAAAATCACAATTGCCGCAGTAATCATTGGCTTTTTCATCGAAGTAATTGAGGATAAATTTTCTCCTGCATACCCGAAAATTGCACATTTTGGACAAATCATCTAATTTTTGGAGCATGATTTCACTTTGCTCGGGATTGTCGTCTATTTCTACAAACCTCTTCAATTTGATCACATCGGCATACGAGTAAAAGAGGAGGGCAGTACTTTCCAGTCCATCTCTTCCCGCTCTTCCCGTTTCCTGGTAGTAGCTCTCTATGTTTTTGGGCAAATCCATGTGCACCACAAAGCGTACATTGGACTTGTTTATACCCATGCCGAAAGCAATAGTAGCCACAATAATTTTGATCTCATCTTTGGCAAATAAATCCTGTACCTGACCCCTTTTCTCCTGATTCAGTCCCGCGTGATAATGCATGGCCTTGAATCCGTGATTTCGCAAATCTACAGCCAGCCCTTCGGTGGACTTTCTGCTTAAGCAGTAAATAATTCCCGATTCATCGGTTTGCCCTTCCAAAAAATCCAGAAGTTTAGAAAAGCTGTTTTTTTTGTCTTCGATGATATACCGGATATTGGGTCGATTAAAGCTCGAGACAAATATTTTTGGCTGATGCAGATTGAGATTGGACAATATATCCTCTCTTGTCTTTTTATCCGCCGTGGCCGTAAAGGCGGCTATGGGTACGTGGGGGAATTGATTTTTTATTTCTCCCAAAATCCTGTAATCCGGGCGAAAGTCGTGACCCCAGTGTGAAATACAATGCGCTTCATCGATTGCAAATAAGGACACTTTATGCGGGGCGAGAAAGTCCCAAAAACGATCATTCACCCTCTCCGGAGCTAAATATAAAAGCTTAATTTTTCCTTCATTCAACTCCCTGACGACCTCCATTTGCTCCGACTGAGTTTGGGTGCTGTTGAGATAGCGGGCCTGAACTCCGGACAACCTGAGGGCATCTACCTGATCTTTCATCAGGGCAATCAGGGGAGAAAAAACCACGGCAAAGCCCGGTTTGCAAAGTGCGGGTATCTGAAAGCAGATGGATTTGCCACCCCCTGTGGGCATCAACACCACTGCGTCTCGACCATTGAGAATGGCTGATATAATCTCTTCCTGGCGGTCCCGGAAACGATAGTAGCCATAGACATCTTTCAGAATTTTCAGCGGACTTAACTCCATATTTTTTTCAGACTTTTAAAGTTCAAAGATAAAAAAACTGAGAGCGATTTTGTTTTTTGAGACCATAAGGTTTGTTTGACCTGCGAAATGAGCGGATAGAGTTTGCCTTAATTTTCCTGGTATTATTGACTTTTGCTTTTAGGTTGAACAATTGAAACTCCCCGGATCAAAAAATAAATCTTAATTTGGCGGTTCAATAAAAAAGATAAC
>JAGTVA010000037.1 GCA_018224445.1 Saprospiraceae bacterium | reverse complement strand
TCAACCTTATGTTGAATATAATTTATTGAATCAAGATGAAATCCAAGACTCCAATGTCACTCATGAAGAAAAAGCAAATTATTTTGAATTAGGTGCAGGATTAGGAATTTTATATAACATTAACAGTAAGATGAGAGCAACTTTGAGAACAGGTGGGCTAAGTTACGTTAATGGAAAATGGGAAATAAAAGACACCGATACCGAAAAAGATTTTAGCTCGTTTGGAACAAACTTAAATTTATCAACAATCTTCTTCGGATTTGAGATTAGAATATAAAAAGAAGGCAGAGCCTAGCAAAGCATAAAATGTTGATGCGAGGGTGTTTCCTTTCGTTACTGGCAGTTATTCCGGGCTTGGCTGCAAATTCTATCCTTCAATCACTGATGCAATCCACAGACGGGGTAGATCCCTCCCATCCCCCAAGCGCCGCGCCAAATCCGCGAAATCCCATCATCCGTGAAAATCCGTGATTCTGACAAAAGGAGAATAAAGAAAAACTACCCAATAGCCCGGACATCCCGAAGCATCCTGTCCTCCCCATTTCTTAAAGATAAGTTTACCTATAAATTTTTGAAGCGAAAGGAGATTGAAGCTAACTTTGCTCTTTGCCAACTTTCGATCAAAACCATGTAAAATGAAGCTACTTTGGATACTCTCCCTCGCATTTCTGGTGTTACCCATGTCCTGCAAAACCCAAGACAATGGTACTTTCACTCAACCCAGAGCGTATGATATTTTTTATCTGGAAGAGACGGGTAAAAAGTTAGATACTTCCAACGAGACGAAGAATGCCCGGACCATTAATTTAGTGGGGGCGGATCAATTGTTGTTTGTCCATTCCAGAGAGACGGCAACAGTAATAACCTATACTTTAATGGAGGCGGGAGATGTTTCAAGCGCGGTGCTTTCGGGTGTATTTAATACCTCTGATTACCTCGGTTCAAAGGAAGAGGAATCCAAAGGCCATGGCATATACCTTCGGCGCGATGCGTTGGACAGGGTCTGGTTGTACAACCGAACAGAGATTTGGCAATTTGACCTGCCTATAGCCGGAGACATGCAATCCGCCGTATGTTCCGGGTACAGAGACCTATCTGACCGGGTTAAAAGGGGGCACGACATAGACTTCAATCTGGAGGGCAATAGATTTTACGTGGACGACCGAAACAGCGAGAGTGTTTTTCAATACACGGTAAAAGAACCCTGGAATATCAATACCATTGAATTCGATTACGAATTGGATATTTCCGAGACCCATTCTGCTGTGCGGGGGATTGAATTCAGACCCGATGGAAAATTGATGTATCTTCTGGACACCTCCCAAAAGGAGATTCAGCAGTTTGCATTGAGCGAAGCCTGGGAATTGAGAACTGCTGTTTTTGAAAAAAAATATCCTCTACGCACCAATAATCCGAGGGGATTTACCTGGAACGAAGACGGCAGCAGGGCCTATGTAATGGATGCCACCTCAGGGATAATTTATCAATTTCACATCCGGGGGAACTGAGAAGGCAAAAAGACCCTATATTTCTGTCCTCACCCTGTTGGTACAGGATAAAAATACGGCTTAAATGACTGATTTTTCATTGGGCTTCCACTAAAAATACGGTAGTTTACCCTCGGGTTTCCCTTTTTTATTTAAATTTGGGTTTCACAGAGCCGGTAAACTTCAATAACGTATTGCTTGAGTATCTGAGAGGTGGAGTGACCTCATTTATTAATTCTAATCATACGACTATGGAATTACGCAGCATTTTGGTGATGATGATATTATGGGTATTTAGTTCAGAAGGGCACACTCAATTAGCAAATTTGTATCCCGGAGATGTGGGAATAGAAAACGATTCCAGTGTGGTATTTACCGAGTTTTTTGACGGCCAACTGGATCTGATTATTAGCCGATACGACGAAATAGTTAATGCGGCCGGAATGTCGCTGGATGAGGATGTACCTCCGGGAAGTATGGGCTCTCAATCGCTGAGAATAACCTCTTCTTCCGGATTGAATACAGGCGGTCATTTGTACAAAAGCTTTGACTCCGGATTTGACGGGACGGTATATTTGCGTTATTACGTCAAATATCCCTCTGAATCAAAAAATTACTTCCACCACGAAAGTGTGAGAATGGGGGGCTACCATCCTCCCCTTCCCTTTCCCCATCCACGGGCCGGAACTTGTGGGTTGGGAGACAGCAGGTTGAGTGTTACATTTGAACCCGTATGGCAGAATACAGACCCACCCGGGATGGACACCTACCTCTATTGGGGAGACATGAGGAGTTGGAATGCTGATGGAAGCAGTTGTTTTGGGAATGTAATGATAACGGAAGGAGTTACTCAATACGGCAACCCTCCTGCCACCGGAACCTATCCCACTGTGGTTTTTGACGAATGGATGTGCGTGGAAATAATGGTCAAACTCAATGACCCTGTTACTGAGTACAATGGAGAATTGGCGATTTGGGTAGATGGGGAGCAGGTGGGTCACTGGGGCCCGGGATTTCCCAATGGACACTGGTTAAGAGACAAATGGTACAACAATCCCTCTGATCCCCCCTTCGAAGGTTTCCGGTGGAGAACAGACCCCAATCTCAATATCAACTGGATTTGGTTGCTGTTTTTCCACTCCAATCCCGATGCGCCTGCGAGTTACATCAAATACGATCACATCGTAATGGCCAATCAATATATCGGTCCTATATTTAATGCCACCACTGAGGTGGACGATAATTCAGATGAAATCACGGAAGTAGTTGTATTTCCCAATCCCTCCGGGAGTTCATTTAACATTAAAGTGAGTAACCTCGACAGTCCTGATTCAGAGGGGAAAATATCAGTTTTAAATTTATGGGGCGAAAAAGTATTTTCCAGCACTATTGCAATTGGACAAACCACCAGTGAAGTGGACCTCTCGGGCTTACCTGATGGAGTGTATTTTTTAATAATTGACAGTGGGTCACGTGTTTTAAACCGAAAAATTGTAAAAAATTCGGGCAGTTAATCACCGTTTGCCAATAATGAGAACCTGTAAGACCTGGAAGAGTTATTTGCGAGTGGAAGTTTTTTTAATTAAGTGTGGTATTACTGTTCCGAATATCGGGATTTTTTACTACATTTCCCAAATTAAAGCCACAGGTTTCAACCGGTAATTCAACTGTTGTTATGGTGAATTTGAGTTTCAACCGAAGTATGCCTGATTTTTAAAAGGGAATCACAAATAGAATATGAAGGGAACTCCTAAAGTACTTGTTACCGGTGCAAATAGTCTGTTGGGCACCCACGTCATCAGGGAATTGTTGCACTGCGGATATGCTGTCCGGGGATTATTGAGAAATGTGGACGACCTTAAGGTCTTGCCCGACCGAAACCTGGAGACGTTTCAGGGTGACTTTACGGAATTAGAGGTCGTCGAAAAGGCCGTTTTGGGCTGTGATTATATCATTCATATAGCGGCTGTTACGGACCCATCTCTACTGAATTACCGGGAATATGAACGAGTGAATACACTGGCAGTGGAGCAACTGATTGCAGTCGCCGGGCGGTCGGAGGTTAAAAAATTTGTTTTTGTAAGTACTGCAAATGTTTTTGGATACGGAGATGAAGACGACCCGGGACACGAGGAAATGCCAATGGCTGAACCCTATACCGATTTTTACTATGCCATGAGTAAGGCAGAGGCTCATCAACTAATTTTCCAATTCACCCACTCCATTGAGGTGGTTGCGGTGAACCCCACCTTTATGCTCGGAGATTTCGATTCCAAACCCAGTTCCGGCCGGATTATTACTATGGCTTATAAAAAGCGATGGATATTTTGTCCACCCGGTGGAAAAAATTTCATTCACGTCAGGGATGCTGCTTACGGTACCGTTCGGGCCCTTGAAGTAGGTGAGAGTGGCGAGTCTTATTTACTCACAGGAGAAAATTTATCCTACAGAGATTTTTATTTAAAACTCATGGCTTACACCGGGCAAAAATCCCTGCTTATTTCCCCTCCCGTCTGGTTCTTGTACGCCCTGGGGATGGGTGGAGACCTCCTTCGCCTTCTCGGGATTAAAATCTTTGTGAGTTTAATCAACATGCGGATTGTGTGCGTGAAGAATTTTTATCGAAACGATAAAGCGGTTGAAGAACTGGGACTCAAATGTCGACCCATTGAAAAGGGTATTGAAGATGCCGTCCAGTGGTTTAAAAAAGAGGGAATGTTGAAGTAGAACCGATATACTAACCTGAGTTCGATTATTATCGCGAAGCATAATTCATTGAAAACTCCCTAGATAAGTGTTTAGTTAAGTATACTTTAGCCGGCCCAAGTCTTGGTCTTTTTCCCTTTTTCTTCGTTTCAAAAGCCTCACTTAGCTTGGGCTAAGTTACGTTTTTCCGCCTTGAAAAAGAAAAAAAATACCTACGACTTAACCGACACAGCACACTTTACTAAACACTAGGCGCTTTTTTGAAGACTTATCGAGATAAATCAAGAAAAAGGAACGACGAATAGGGAGGAATTCTATGAATAGTAAGGTTTCAAATCCATAAAAGGTTAAATAATAGGGTGAATCACTTCAGTTTTTATTTTAAAATATTCACAATAATTTGATTTACAAAAATTTATGCGAGTAAGAATAATCGAACTCAGGTAGATAAGAAGAGAAATTCTCATTGTACAACGTCGCCTGTTTAGAAAAGTCGTTTTGACTTGAAGAGAAATAGTCCACCACAGATAGCACAGATTACCACAGATAATAATCTGAGTAAATCTGTGAAAATCTGTGGTAAAACAAGGTAAAGTAGAACCATAACCAGTAAAGGTATCAAACCTACAAGTCTTGATTCTTTATGGTTTTATTTGGGTTATTTAATTTTTGTCATGTACTTTGATCTTTGAGTTAATTAATTATATCTAAGATATTTGCACCCCCCCCAATTTTTGATCCCCAATAATAAATTAAGCTTTATAGACACATTAATTTAAATCATAGTCTTTCTAATTAAAAAATGGGTCCTTTCCAGGTTGAATACATAGGATTCCGAAAGGTTTTTTTACCTTTATTTTTTTCGTCGGCAATCATAAACTTAAACCATTGGAAGAAAAAATAAAGGGTTGTATTTTTGATTTAGATGGAGTGCTCACCGATACGGTTCCCCTGCACTACAAATCCTGGTGCCTTCTCGGAGAGGAGGTGGGCTTTTCACTGACCCCTGATCAAAACAAAAAGTTGAAGGGGAAGGGGAGATTGGACTCGTTAAATCTCATTATAAAGGAATCCAACCTGAATTTTTCCGAACGGGAAAAAGAGGAGATGATGGAGAAGAAAAACCGCTGGTTTTTGGAAGAAATAGAGCAATTCAGTACAGAGAACTTGTTTCCGGGAGCTCTTGACTTTCTGGTGCATTTGACGGAAAAACAAATTCCCTTCGCTCTGGCATCGGGCAGTAAAAATGCCAAAATTATCCTGGAAAAACTCGGACTCCAAAAAATGTTTCAGTGCATATTTGATGGCAATGATGTGTCTCTCGGAAAACCGGATCCCGAGTTGTTTGTCAAAGCTGCGGATTGCTTATCGCTGTCGGACAGGGCTGAAATTATCGTTTTCGAGGATTCAGTGGCGGGTATTGAAGCTGCACACAAAGGGGGATTCATTGCCGTAGGTTTTGGCGCAGACCCCGAATTGAAAGAGCGGGCTCACCTGACGATAGAAAACTGGGAAGGGGTAGATATTGAATACCTGGAGAACAGACTTTTTTCATAGTGGAATATAGCCTTGTCTTGTAACAAAAGCCTTCCAAAATTATCCAGGTTAAATCAATACGTCGGTTGTGTCAATGGCATTTAAAGTAATCAAAGGGCTCTTTGCATTCTCGACACTGATGAAGTGATTTGCAGGGAGTACTTCCAAACCGGTTGGTCATGGTCGTTTGTTTTGAACCGCAGTGGGGGCACTCCACCGGCGGCATTTCACCAAAGAGGTTGGACTCGGTGAGTTCATCATCCATGGGTGGGGCAATTCCGTATTCTTTAAGGGCTTTTTTTCCCTTTTCAGACATCCACTGAGTCGTCCAGGCGGGAGAGAGGACTGTTTTAATTTTAATATTTTCAAAGCCGGCATCCAACAGCGCAGTCGTTATTTCCAGCCTGATTACCGACATGGCGGGACAACCTGAATAGGTAGGGGTAATGGTTACGACCACATTACTTTCCAGTATTTTTACATCTCTTACAATTCCCAGGTCCACCACAGAAATGACGGGTATTTCAGGGTCTTTGACAGACTCTAATATCTCCCAAATCTGTTTCTCTTTACTGGTTGTCGTTTTTGTAGTCATGGTATTTACCAATTTA
>JAGTVA010000036.1 GCA_018224445.1 Saprospiraceae bacterium | reverse complement strand
ATTCATTAAAAAAATGGGATAAATACTCAAATCCAAACTTTTGGCGGAATGTAAGCAGTAAACAAAAGTCTAAACACCTTAAGAGACTTAACCACCTCATCAAAACCCAGAGCCAAAATATAAAGGGGCAAATATCAAATCTTATCTTAGAAAATATCAAAGGGGTGCAAAAGTCTAACTTAAGCAAAAAAAGAACTTGCAAACTAACTGGAATTGATATAAGTCAACAACAAAAAAACAGTTTCTTATTATCTCATAACGGCTTACCAATAATTGAAGGAGATAGATTGAGTGACTGAGTTTTTTAAGGAAGAAATATTCTATTGATGTTAACCAAAAAAGAACAGAGACTATACCGTTCATCACTATTTAGGCATCTCGACGGATTGGCCACGGTGCCTACCCTTTCGGTCTTGTCCGGTAAAGGGGTATTGGCTCATTTGTTGAAATCTAAAAAGGTGGAAATTGGCCAATTGAGCCGGTACTTTAATGCCAATGAAGGCTACCTCAATGTTGCCTTGAGATTACTTTGTTCTCAGGGCTGGTTGAATCAGGAAATAGACAATTCAAAGGGAGTTGTTTTTTATTATACCAATGATCGTTCTGCTTATGCATTCGATTTGGTTCCCCGTTTCCTTGAGGTGTACGATTTTTTGAAAAAATTGGAAGAGTTCAATGTCAAAAACATAGACCCTGGGGTATTGGTTAATATGGATAAGTTATTTAACAGTTTAATCCTGGATTTTGACATACCTGAAATAAGTGATGAATGTTTGGGGGAAGTTCGCCATCAGGTCCTCATGCATATTGAGGGTGCCCTGGTCGGCCCTGTGATTGTTATGCTCGGTATGGGAGGTATGTTTCACCAGTATTTTATGGAGGCTTCGTTCAGAGCCGGTGAATACCACGAGGATGCAGAAAATTTTGAGATTATACTCGATTTTCTCACCCATTTGAAATGGTTTATAAAGAAAAACAACACCTATGAGTTTACTCCCAAAGGATTGTTTTTTGCTAAAAGGGCCTCTGCCTATGGGGTTACTGTTTCCTACCTCCCCACTTTCAGAAAGTTGGAAGAATTGATTTTTAGGGACCCACTCGTGCTAAAAACCCCTTCGGGGGAAAGGGAAAAACACGTGGACCGGGAGATGAATGTCTGGGGGAGTGGCGGTGCGCACTCTGCTTATTTTAAAAAAGTGGATGAAATTATTATCGATTTGTTTAACAGGCCGATAGGCGAGCAACCCAAGGGAGTGTTGGACATGGGCTGTGGCAACGGCGCTTTTTTGATCCATATTTTTGATGTCATTGAAAAGAGGACTTACAGGGGAAAAGTGTTGGACGAATACCCCCTGTTGTTAGTGGGTGCCGATTACAACGATTCAGCGCTTAAAGTTACCCGAGCGAATCTGGTGAAATCCGATATTTGGGCCAAGGTGGTCTGGGGGGATATTGGTAAGCCCGAGCTTTTGGCGGAAAACCTAAGAGAGGATTACGGCATTGACATCAGCGAACTGCTCAATGTGAGGACCTTTTTAGATCACAATCGCATTTGGACTCCTCCGGAAAAGCGAACCGACAGAGTGAGTAAATCGACCGGGGCTTTTGCATTTGAGGGAAGGAGGCTGGGTAACAACGAAGTAGAGGACAATCTGCTGGAACACTTTAAAAAATGGCTTCCTTTTATACACAAATTCGGTTTGCTCGTCATTGAATTGCACACCATTGACCCGGTGCTCACATCTGCAAATCTCGGAAGAATCCCCACTACGGCTTACGACGCCACTCACGGGTATTCAGACCAGTACATTTTGGAGGCGGATGTCTTTTTACAAATTGCTTCTGAAGCGGGCTTAAAGACCGACGAAAGGCTCAAGGCCAAATTTCCCGATTCCGACCTGGCAACCATTACTGTTAATTTACTGAAGGGAAAATAATTTTTTCGTAGATTAAAATCAAAAAGCGCTTGAAGTTTTAACTTTTGATTTGGATGTAAAGTTTACATTAAATTAACACTCGCTTAATAATTCTGTATATTTGTGATTATTTATTTGAATAACAATTCTGGAATCCATTCAGAAAATTGGAATTCAGACGTTAAAATATGAACGAGGACCCCAGATGTTAAGGAGGAGAAAATATACCATTTCACTTATTTTATTTTTAGTAACCCTTTTAGCGGCTTCTTTTTTGCCGATAGATATTCCCTATACTATTAAATCCAAAGCACTCCTCCTTCCTGCAAAGGAATGGGAACTCAGTAGGTTAGTCGATGGTAGTTTGTCTTCCATTGTCCGCAATCAACTTACCGGTGCCATAGAATCCTACGGTGTAACTGAATTCCGAAGAGGAGATGTAGTGAGTTTTGAAATTAATCCGGAGGTTTACGCTAGCGGAAAGGTGTCGAAAGGAGACACCATTGGGTTGCTGTACAGCAACGACGAACAAATGCGGCTTGCAGAGCTTAAAGGAGAGGTGGACGTGTTGAATGCGGAGATTGCCTTCTATCTTACCGGGGAAAAAAGTGAGTTTGTCAAAAGCATGGAAAAGGAAGTGGCGGTGGCTACTGAAGCGGTGGCCAGGGCGGAGACCATTTACAATCGATCTAAAAGAATGATGAAGGACACGCTGATTCCCATCGAGGAGTTTGAAATTGACCGACATGAATTTGAGCTGAGGAAGTTGGAATTAGAACACGCCCTTGCCAAATTGGAGGTGGTAAAAACCGGAGACAAACCTGAACGAATTGACCACGTAAGGGCCCAAAGGGATGCTTTAAAGAATCAAATTCATCAATTGGAAAACAGAATGGAGCAATTGACCCTTTTGGCTCCCATAGACGGAATGGTATCTCTGGACCGGAACTACTTGGCTAGTGATATTTTGGTAAAGGTAATTGATACGAGTTCATATGTAGGGGTGGCACCTGTGCTACTCAGGGATAGGCCCTATATATCCAGTGGGAATGAGGTGAGGATAAGGGCGGAATTTAATGGGAGTGAGATCACGGGAGAGGTATATGATTTTAATAATGTGTCCGAACTCCTCAATGGAAAAGCGGTTGTCTTTTTTACTTTCAAATTTGACTCATCTGACAGAGAAGTTCAATCCGGAAAAATGATAGAGATAGAGGTAAGGGGAACTCCCCTGAACCCTCAGCAATACGCAATGAAATTATTTCGATCTCCAATATAAGTTGAAAATGAAGCTTCGCTACGAAAGAAAATATTTGGTTCCCAACCACAAATTAAATGATTTGCGGTTGGCCTTAAGACCGTTTATGAGGCCGGATATACACGCGGGCTTAAAGGAGGGTTATCCAAACTACACCGTTCGAAGTATTTACTTTGACAATACCCATCGGAATGCAGTTATTGACAAATTAGAGGGACTGCGGGATCGGAAAAAACTGAGAATAAGGGGATATGATAAACTGAAGGAAGACAGTTTGGTCTTTACCGAAATAAAGAAAAAGATTTCCGACAGGATCTTTAAAAACAGAGCACCTTTTTTGTACAGGAATATTAAAAGGGTTTTGCAAACAGGAGAATACGAGCCGTTTTTACTGAAGAATACTGAAAAGAACAGGAACGATGCGTCGAGATTTTTGTATAACCTTAAGAGGTTTCACATGGAGCCGGTAAATCTCATTGTATACCGCCGCGAACCCTATCACGGAATCTTTAATTCAGATACCAGAATTACTTTTGACAAAGATATTCGCTCGCGCATTTACCCCCAGATAACTGAATTATACGACGATGTAGATTTTGTATACCCCTGGGCGGGACATTTTATTATGGAAATTAAATACTACGAATCACCAATGCCTTCCTGGGCCAAATCAGTGGTTTGGGAGTTTGATTTAAAGGCAGAGGCGCTGTCAAAATACGTAGAGGGATTTCGTTGTCACCCTTTGGCATACTAAAGGATTTAGAATTAATATGGAGGAACAGTTAGGATCGATTTTTATATTTAGAATTACACCAGCAGAGGCGATAACCAATCTGGCAGTTGCTTTGATATGCGGGATTCTGATCAGTTTATTTTACCGGGCGACCTACAAGGGGGTAAGTTATTCTTCTCACTATGTAATTTCGGTAATCATGCTGGCTATGATTACGGCTCTGGTCATTATGGTCATTGGGAACAATCTCGCCCGTGCTTTTGGACTCGTGGGCGCGATGTCTATCATTCGATTCCGAACAGCGATTAAGGACACACAGGATATTATGTATATTTTCTTTGCCCTGGCAGCCGGCCTGGCGTGTGGGGCGGGAATGTATGCCATTGCCTTTACCAGTACCCTTTTTATCGGTTTTTCACTGATGGTGGCCAGTGCCATTTACGCTGAAAATCCGGCCAAAAGAGAATACCTTTTACAGATTGTGCACCTCGGTTCTCAAGTGGAGAAAAACAAATTCAATAAAGTGCTCAACAAATACCTCTCCAAATACAATTTAGTCAATGTGAAAAACCTCACCGACGATCGGGGGGAGATTATGGAGTTTTCCTATTATGTAATGTTGAAACGCGAATCCTATTCCTCTGATTTGATCTCGGATATCAAAGCCATGCCCCAGGTGGATAAAGTCAATCTCTTTTTTGATGAAGAATAAGTGGGGGGATTGGTTAGTGTAATTAAGGAATCTTATTGTCGAGGGTTATCGAATTTGCACATTGATATTTTTCGCCACTTTGTTAGACAGGGTTTGTCGGTTTTTGCCCTCAATTTCGATCAGGAGAGTATTGTCAAAGTCGAATTTTTTGATTACCGTAATTTGTTTGCCCAACACCAGACCCATGTCTTCCAGGAAAAGTAGAAACTCTGTATCTGAATTACTCACGCCTACTATTATACCAGTTTCATTGAGTTCCAGATTGGAGATGGGACTTTGTTTCCTCAGAGTTATGACCCCGCGTCTGTCGGGTATAGGATCTCCGTGGGGATCAAATTTAGGGTAATTGAGGTGTTCTTCCAGTCTATCTACCAGCTCTTCGGATTGAATGTGTTCGAGTTGTTCTGCAATATCGTGTACTTCTTCCCAGCCAAAACTGAGCCGCTCCACTAAAAATACTTCCCACAGCCGGTGTTTTCGCACCAGTGAAGTCGCTCTGACCAATCCGGTTGGGCTCAATTTGACTCCTTTGTATTTCTGGTAATTGATCAGATTTTTTTCAGCCAACCGCTTGAGCATATCAGTTACAGAAGCGGCGCTGGTCTCTACGATTTTGGAGATCTCTTTGGTGGAGACCGTACCTCTCTTTTTTTCGGATATTTTAAAAATGGCCTTGAGGTAGTTTTCTTCAGCTGTACTTAATTGCATATCTGGTGTCTATTGATGGAAGCATTTAATATACGATATGGCAAAAATACCATTTATTGCAAAGTTCCGGTCATTTGACCGATAAAACATACCAAATCTGCCAAAAAATTCCCATGAGCCTGAGTGATTCTTCCTCTGCTATCCGGAGGCCAAGGTCCCTGAAGTGAGATTCCCATTCCGACCTTGTTTTATTGGTGTGAGGATGGCCCAAAAACTCAAAGTTTACCAAACTGTCGACAGTTTTTGTCAAAAACTCCATGACCTTGTTGTCGTAAATGTCCTCCAGGACAAATACCTTGTCTCTGCTGACCCGAGCGGCCTCTTCGAGTATCCTTTCCGGATATTGGCAATGGTGCAGAACGGTAATGAGCAAGACATGATCGAATGCATAGTCTTTGAAAGGGAGGGTTTTGCCGTCGTAAATTATTGGATCGCTGCCAAAAGTGACCCTGTTGGCGACATCTATCCCCGTAACTTTATAACCACGGGCCCGCAGGAGTTCTGCCAGTGCACCGCTTCCCGTACCTAAATCGAGTATTTTTCGTCCCGGGATCAGGTGCTTCTCCATTAATTTTAACTTTAGACGAGCTCTTTTTTGGTCCTTTTTCTTTATTAAGGCTTTTATCATTAGTCAATTTAATTGTACAATTGGGAAACAACAGCCCTACCACAAAGTTTTTTAAAGCAGGGTATTGCTGTGATTCACCCACATCTGATCTTTTTTTAAAGCGTTGTATTTTTTTGGCAAAAAACCTTTGTCGAATTTTATTATTTTTTCATGGAATATAATTTTTTAATTATACCTTTGCAGCGATTTTTGAAACCATAATGAAAAACCAATTCGATGAAGGGATTTATCCTTTTCACTTTTAGTATCATTTTTACCCTTTGCAACACCAATAACAGCCTGGCTACAACAACTGTGCAACAGGAAGAAGGGGAGGGAATAGAATTGCCCACAAAACCTAAGGAGAAGGAGTTTAATGCCGGTGACAAGGCGCTTAGCCACATCGTTGATGCCAATGCATTTCACTTATTTGGCGATTACTATTTTCATTTGCCGGTTATGTTATACGCACCTGACCACGGCTGGACATGTTTATCATCTACCCGCAAATTTGAACCGGTTACTTATGGAGACGGTACCCTGGCGATTGACCGGTACGTATTGAATCACGGATCTGTATTCAGGGTAAAAGACGACAACTTTCCCTTGGGCACTCATCGCATAGAGGGTTTCGATTACAAATATGTTGAGGATGAAAAGGGTAAAGAAAAGCGCATTTTGCAGGTGAAATTTGACGGTGAATTGTATGACCTGGAGACCAAGAGTACGGTCGATGGAGGTTTGTTTGGAGGTTCATTGACCTCTTATTACGATTTTTCTATTACCAAAAATGTATTTTCGCTACTAGTTAATTTTTTTATATTGTCCTGGATATTCCTCGCCGTAGCCCGTGCTTATAAAAAAAGGTCAAACATGGCTCCCAAGGGATTGCAATCTTTCATGGAACCGATTATTCTTTTCATCCAGGACGATGTGGCCAAACCCTTTTTGGGTCACAATTACGAGCGATTTATGCCATTCCTGCTCAGTTTGTTTTTCTTTATACTTGGATTGAACTTATTGGGCCAGGTACCTTTTTTTCCGGGGAGTGCAAACGTAACCGGTAACATTGCAGTCACTATGGTTTTGGCCATCTTTACATTTGTGGTGGTAAACATCAATGGAAACAGAAATTACTGGAGGCACATTTTGTGGATGCCCGGGGTGCCTGCAGGTGTGAAGTTAATACTAACTCCCGTAGAAATTGCGAGTATGTTTATTAAGCCGATCACCCTTATGCTGCGTCTTTTTGCGAGTATAACTGCAGGGCATATTGTGATAATAGCTTTTGTGAGTTTGATTTTTATATTCGGAAATGCTGGAGAGAGCTTAACCGGTTCCGGGATGGGATTGTTGATATCCTTTCCCCTGACCATGTTTATGTTCGCCATAGAGTTGGTCATTGCGCTTGTCCAGGCATTTGTATTTACGATATTGACGGCTTCCTATTTAGGAGCGGCCGTTGAAGAGCATCATTAATTTCATTTTTAAATTTTTTTATTATGAGTGGTACGTTAATTTCAATTGGTTTGGGTATAGCAGCACTTGCTGCTGCAATTGGTATCGGTAACATTGGTGGAAGAGCCATGGACGCGATTGCCAGACAACCCGAAGCTGCAAATGACATTCGCGGTAACATGATCCTTATGGCCGCACTCGTAGAGGGTGCTGCACTGATAGCGATGATTCTTATTTTTGTTACTGCTTAGAAATTTGTACAAGCGATTATTGAGACGGTTGGTCTCAGTAATCGCTTTCTTTAACAACTGTTTTAAAATTTATAATATATGTTTTTTCTAGTTGATTTTTCCGTGATTAAGCCGGACCCGGGATTGATATTCTGGACCACAGTTATATTCGCCACCTTTTGGTTATTGATGGCAAAGTTTGCTTTCCGCCCGATCGGGAATGCGCTGAAAAAAAGAGAAACAGATATCCAAAATGCCCTCGACGCGGCTAAAGTTGCCCGGGCAGAAATGGAGAACCTAAAGGATGAAAACGTGGAATTACTGGCCAAAGCCAGAGAAGAGCGTTCTCAAATCCTCAAGGAAGCCAAAGAGGCGAGGGACTATATGGTGAATCAGGCTAAAAAACGCGCTAAAGAAGAAGCGGCACTAATCGTTCAAAATGCTAAAAACGACATTAATAGTCAAAAATTGGCAGCCATTAAAGAACTGAAAAACGAAGTGGGGAATATGGCTCTGGATATAGCAGCTAAAGTACTCAGGAAGGAATTGGATTCCGATCAGGCACATAAGGATTATGTGGAGAAACTGGTGGATGAAATTCAAAACAATTGATGCAGATTCTTACCGGATTGTCGATTATTACAATTTAACTTATGTCAAATTACAGAATAGTTCAAAGGTACGCACACAGTCTGATTAGCTTGGCTGATGATCAGAACGCCCTGGAGGAGGTGATTAAAGACGTCAACCTGGTATTGGAGGTACTCGAGCACCGCGACTTCTATCTTCTGATGAAAAGTCCTGTGATCAAGCCCGGGAATAAAAAGGAAATCTGCAGAAAGTTGTTCAGTGATTCAGTGCATAAACTCACACTGGAGTTTATGATGATCCTTATCAGAAAGGGACGCGAAAAGCTGATTGCTGAAATTTTTGAGGGTGCCAGAGATGAATATAACCGGCTGAAAGGCATAACAAAAGTAACCCTTGTTACAGCCGTTAAAGCCGATCAGGCATTGATCGATAAAGTGATTGCTACCCTTGAAAAAATGGAGGATATCAAACAAGTGGACCTAAAGGCCAAAGTTGACCCCGATATTATTGGGGGAATGGTGCTGGATTTTGGAGATAAAGTCATCGATTCGAGCATTAAATTTGAATTGAATTCCATTAGGAAGCAGTTTTATTCCCTTCAGATTAAAGAAAAAATTACCTAAATTATATTTGTATAAAATTAAATTTGCATAAAAAATGAGTCAAATTAAGCCAGACGAAATATCCGCAATTCTCAAAGAACAGCTCGCTGGATTCAAAACAGAGGCCGAACTAGAAGAAGTAGGTACTGTTTTACAAGTGGGTGACGGAATTGCTCGTATATATGGCCTTACCAGTGTGCAGGCCGGAGAACTAGTAGAGTTTGAAAACGGTGTTCAGGCCATTACCCTGAACCTTGAAGAGGACAATGTAGGTGTTGTACTAATGGGGCCCGGCGATGACATTAGAGAGGGGTCTACGGTGCGAAGGACAAATAAAATTGCCTCCATTCAGGTAGGTGAAGAGTTTGTCGGGAGGGTAGTCAATCCCCTCGGTCAACCCATTGACGGATTTGGTCCGATAGAAGGCAAAAAGTACGATTTGCCATTGGAGAGGAAGGCACCCGGTGTTATCTACCGCCAGCCGGTTTACGAACCATTGCAAACGGGAATAAAAGCCATTGATTCCATGATTCCGATTGGCCGTGGCCAGAGAGAACTTATTATTGGTGACAGACAGACCGGTAAGACCGCCATTGCTATAGATACTATTATCAATCAGAAGGAATTTTACGATCGTGGAGAGCCTGTATTTTGTATTTATGTCGCTTCAGGCCAAAAGGCATCCACTGTTGCCCAAGTGGCAAAAGTTTTGAAGGATAAAGGAGCCATGGACTACACGGTGATTGTATCGGCTTCTGCTTCCGATCCGGCACCCCTTCAGTTTTACGCTCCTTTTGCCGGAGCAGCGATAGGGGAGTACTTCCGCGATTCAGGACGTCCGGCATTGATTATATATGACGACCTCTCTAAACAAGCCGTTGCCTATCGCGAGGTTTCGCTTCTTTTGAGAAGGCCTCCCGGTCGCGAAGCCTATCCCGGTGACGTGTTTTACTTGCACTCCAGACTGTTGGAGAGAGCTGCCAAAATCATTGAAAACGATGACATAGCTAGACAGATGAACGATTTGCCCGACAGTCTTAAGAATGCCAAAGACGAAGATGGAAATCCATTTGTGAAGGGTGGAGGATCGCTGACCGCACTGCCCATTATTGAAACCCAGGCTGGTGATGTTTCTGCTTATATTCCCACCAACGTGATTTCTATTACTGACGGACAGATATTTCTGGAATCCAGGTTGTTTAACGCTGGAATCAGGCCCGCTATTAACGTGGGTATTTCAGTTTCGCGCGTAGGGGGAGCAGCACAAATAAAATCCATGAAGAAAGTATCCGGTACCCTAAAACTGGATCAGGCTCAATACAGAGAGTTGGAGGCCTTTGCCAAATTCGGTTCAGATCTCGATGCCGCTACTCAATCCGTTTTGGAAAAAGGTAAGCGAAATGTGGAAATACTTAAGCAACCTCAGTATTCTCCTGTTTCTGTAGAGAAACAAGTGGCGATGATATACCTGGGTACACAGGGATTGCTAAAGGATGTCCCCGTCGATAAAGTTCAGGAATTCGAATCTGTATTCCTCACCAATCTGGAACAGCGTTTCCCCGAGGCATTAAAGGATTTTAAAGAGGGTAAGCTCACTGATTCGGCTATAAAAGCTGTAACAGACCTCGCTGCTGAAATGTCGCATAAATACAAGTAATATTTTTGAAATTTTATAAGTGAAACTCAGTTCAAAATATGGGGGCTAATTTAAAAGAAGTACGGGAGCGAATTCAATCTGTCAATTCTACCCAGCAGATTACCAAAGCCATGAAAATGGTGTCTGCTGCCAAATTGCGTAAAGCACAGGATGCTATTACCCGCCTGCGTCCCTATTCCAATAAATTGGAGGAGATGATGGGAAATATCCTGGTTGGACTTGAGGGAGATACCTCCACAGTATACAATAGAAAAAGTCCGGTTGAAAAGGCTTTGTTGGTGGTAGTAACTTCCAGCAGGGGTTTGTGTGGAGCATTTAATTCCAATATAATCAAGGCAGCAGTCGCCAGGATTGAAACAGAGTACAGCGATTTGCGCGACTCCGGCAATTTGGTGATCGCCTGTATTGGAAAGAGGGGGTACGATTATTTCAAAAATCGCTACCGCAAAGTGAAAGTGGTAGACGATTACGTCGACTTATTTAGCGACCTTTCCTTTGACAATGTTAGCAAGTTGTCGAAACTCATTATGTGGAGATTCGAAGAGGGGAAATACGACAAGGTCGATATTGCTTATGGCAGTTTTAAAAACGCCGGTGTACAAATTCCGGTGGTGGAACCCTATCTTCCTGTAGAACCCGTAAAACCTATAGAAGGCGAGTCCGACGATCAGGTACAAGCGGATTATATTTTTGAACCCACCAAGGCCGAATTGATTCGACAATTGATTCCCACTATACTGGAAATTCAGTTTCACAAATGCTTACTCGACACCCATGCCGGTGAACACGGAGCGCGTATGACTGCTATGGACAAAGCCACTGAAAATGCAAACGACTTGTTGAAAGACCTTAAAATTCACTACAACAAAGCGAGACAAGAATCCATTACCGGAGAACTGCTGGAGATCGTGGCCGGAGCTGATGCTCTGGGAGGGTAATCTCCATTCAACTTATCCTATTGTTAGAACAAATACCTGATTTGGAACTTGAGGTCGGTACGGGTATTTCCCTCTATTGTTTCCAGGCCACTTCCAATCTCTTCTCTGTTTCGGTATCTGGTTTGCGAAAACCTTCCTTCAAGAGTGATATTTCGCGTCGGCCGGTACCTCAGATTGATGTAATATCTGTAACCCCTGTCGAAAAAAGGTGGGATACTGAAACTGTAGAGCAAATCATTTTCGTAAGCGTATATTCTGGTATTGAAACTCTCTGTATCAAAAAAGCTGATTCGGGCAGTCATGGAAAAGGGGCTTCCCATAGGCCGATAAAGTATATCCTGAAAAATTAAATACCCCGTTTCCGACTCTTCGTTAAAGTTGTAAATACTGTGTTCGAATCTGGTTCTCAGTTCCAGGGCAGGAGTTACATTCAGGGCGAGGTGAAATCGAATACTCTCTCTACTTTCCATTTTTAATATCCTCAAGGCTACATCTTCAGTAATGTTTTGCTCCCGTTGCTTTAATCGGTATTGTGCGTAAAAATTCAACTTTCTTCTAATGCTGTAACTGAATCTGAAAAACATCTCATTACCCACGGAAGGTGCATCCGTTCGAAACCTCAACCAGGGGTGTTGCCAAAAATCCACATATCCACTCAGCGTAATCCTCGGTGCAGGGCGCACCTCAAGGCCGGTGTAAAATCCACCTTCGTTGTTGCCCACACTGTTCTCTCCAAAGGCATTGGGATAAATGGCGTGGTAGTCCACACTCATATTTCGGTAGAGCATGGCCAGGGAAACCGTGCGATGCAATCCAATTAATAATCCATTGATTGTGGCCAATGCTCCGTTGTCTGATACAGCGGTCTCTCCAAAAAAATTGAAGTTTCTGAAAATATATCGGTATTCAAGGCCCAAATTCAACAGTTCTGTACCGGAAAAATAAAATTGGTTATAAGGCCTTTGCAATCTATTTTGAGGAATGTCAAAATGGTTGTAAACTGCGTGCAGTCCAAGAGATAAGTTGTTAAAGGATCGATTTACTGCCAATCCTGCAGAACTGTGTCGAATGGCATTTTTATTGGCAATTTCTGTAGAGGTCCTGTGCAAGCCGGACTGTTGAAGCGACGTAAAGAATCGGGATACCTCATCTCCAGCGAGATCGTCTTCCTGCTCGCGAACAGATCCATCCACTCTCAAGGAGGAAGCGAAAGCAGTGATGTTGTATTCTCCTATATTCACATTGGCAGCAATACCCCGGTTAAATCCGTACTCTGCCACCGAGGTGTGAGGCCGCAACACCCTTCCACCGCGACTGATATTGGTTACAAAGGCGCTTTTCCCCCTTCCAAAACCAGAATGCATCACCAATCCCTGGCCAAAGCTCAAGTGATAATCACCAATTACCAGGTCCTGTAAAAATCGAGACTGTTCCCTCAAATGAAAATGGCCGGAATAGAAATCAAATCCGTTTTTGTTGACACCTTCGAAAAAGGGCTCGCCGGGGTCCTTTTCCGCAGTAAAACCGTAACTCAATCGGTTCAGATGCTGATGTCTGAAACGCGTGTAATAGCGGTAGGGATTGCCCAGGTATCTGGATTGTCCTTCCTCGCCGGGATTGTAGCCTCGCTTCTCTTCAACGATGCGTTCGACCCTGGCAAAATACTCCGTTCTTCCGGAGGTGAGCATTTCCCCAAGCGGGCGCTGGTATCGTTCCCCGTCGCCTCTTACTTTAACGAAGGGTAAGAGGGAGCGAATAAAATCCGGCTCAAAACCAGGTATAACCTGTAACTCCCGTATATCCAGTAAGTCTCCGTAATTGTTTCGGTAGGAAATGAAATTAATGACCTGCAGATCGGTAAAAATGAGCATATCAGACAGATCTCCTTCGGTAGCTGAATTCAGGTCTATGGGGTTGCGATAGTACCTCTCCAGCCGCTCGTAAAGGGTGTTGAAATCAAAGGATTCAGATTCCGTGGCCTCAATGAATGACTCTACCAAATTTTCCAGCAGGTCTTCGGCCTCCTCCGAATACTCCACCTGGGAAAAAACCGAGGAGGCTGAGAATATTAAAAATCCCAGTAGGATTGCCACCCTTTCAATTTTCTTCCAAAAATCGATCATAAGCACAATATCGCAAATTTTTAAAAAAGGAAGGGAATTAATCCCTAACCTTTGTAATTTAATAAGCTAAATGGGTGTGCAATAGACTGAAGAAAATTTTATAAACCTGAAGAGGTTTTAAAGGAGTAGTATAATTATTAAATAGAGGAATCATGCATTGATTTTATCAAAAACACTTTCTCCCATGCAGTTTCATATGCTTATTTTGTCTAAGTTTGCGCTGTAGAGTTACCGCACTTCTCAATAGTAAGTTTGCTGAGATATATATGTAGATTGCGGAACTTATCTATCAAAAAAAAAGTTTTAATAGTAGTTCTTTGAAAAATATGGGGCTGAACTGGAATCGACAGGAAAGACCATTGAGTAGTAAGCATGTCGGAGCAGGTTGGATCACTCCGTTAAAAAATGTCCTTCAACCTTTTTAAATGGCAATAACAAATTCGCCATGGCAGCCTAATCAAATTAGATTAGAATGCCTTTGTGCCGCAGCATCTGACGTCCGATAGACGATCTGCCGCACATCATCAAATTTCGGACTGGTCGGTGTATTGCTCTGCTGCACCGATGAGACAAAAGAGCTAAGGAAAGGATTATAGCCCTCTGTTGCGCTTACCCCTTTCCCTACAACCTAAAGCAACTTATAAGCATGTAGAAAGCTGCGCAATACTTTGTCTGGACCGGGGTTCGACTCCCCGCAGCTCCACTTTTATTAAGTTTTTTGATTTTTTTTCGTCCTTGAAATGCCGATGGAAAAAATCATGCACTTTCGCCTTTGACCTTCTAATCTTCTTTTCTTGTGACCTTGTGGTTAAGTTTATTTGTCTTGAGACTATTTTAATTTTCAGGTCCTGACCACTTTTATTATTCCATCTTCCGTTTTTTCTTTCCTTCCACATCTTCTTCCTACATTTGTATGTTGATTAACTAAAATGTATAGCATGGATACCACACTGCTTGTTTTAGCTGCCGGAATGGGAAGCAGATACGGCGGACTGAAACAACTCGACACCTTCGGGCCCGAGAGTAAAACCATAATGGACTACTCCGTAGAGGACGCCATTCAAGCCGGATTCTCAAAAGTAGTTTTTGTGATTCGGGAAGAATTTGAAGAGGATTTTTATCGAAATATTTCCTCCCGCTTTGTGGACCGCATTGAGGTTGTTCATGTTTTTCAAAAATTACAGGTACCCGGATTTGAGGTTGAAAGGGAGAAACCGTGGGGTACCGGTCACGCCATACTCGCAGCTGTGGAAGTTATAAAAGAACCTTTTGCTGTCATCAATGCCGATGATTTTTACGGAAAACACTCTTATCTCCAGGCGCATTCTTTTCTGGTAGAACAAGCCTCCGGAACTGAATACGGAATGGTGGCTTTTGTATTAAAAAACACCCTTTCTCCCTACGGGGCTGTTTCCAGAGGTGTGTGTGAGGTAGATGAAAAATTTCAATTGCATGGAGTAGAAGAACACACCCAAATTTCCCAAACCAATGGGGACATTAAAGGCCTGGATTCGAAGGGTTTGGAAAAAACACTTTTGCCACAGACTTTGGTTTCCATGAATTTATGGATGTTTCACCAAGATATTTTTCCTGATCTGAGGAACCGCTTTCATCAATTTGTAGCGGACCATATCTCTGACCCCAAAGCTGAATTCTACATTCCCTCTTTTGTGGATGAAAAATTAAAAAAGGGCGAAGTGAAGGTAAAAGTCCTGCCCACCAACGAAAAGTGGTACGGAGTGACTTACAGGGAAGATAGAGAAAGGGTCAATGAGGCGCTTAATCAATTGCACGCCAAAGGGGTGTACTGATTTCATCTGTTTAAAATTTTTTGCTTGCATAAAAAATGCAAAAAATTTGAATACATTCAGGAACTCGCATGCAACTTATTTTAATCATACCCCTT
>JAGTVA010000035.1 GCA_018224445.1 Saprospiraceae bacterium | reverse complement strand
TCTTAAACCCAAAAGGCCCTTTCTTGGGCATTATTCTGCCGAAATACACCATGGACGCACCTATGACAATCGGCGCTACCCCATAGGACCAATGACCCGTGAAAAAGGAAATTCCCAACCCAAATACTCCCAGGAACAGCAGGATTATTCCAAATACCGATAAACCGCAACCAAACCCCCTGGAACCCGGCACGTAAAAATCATTTGTTTTGCTGTGCTTCATGAGGTCCTTGTGGGCCAATCGCATGGTATGGGCAAATTTCGATTTCAAATTGCTTATTTTTACTTCATCGGTCAGGAACAGTCCCTTAAAAAATGTTTTTTCAAATAGTTTGGCATCCTTAGGTAAATCCTTAATTTTCCTTAGGATGTAATCAGGCTTTTTACCTTCCATTATTTCTTCAACCTCCAGGTGTCCCCGGCCCGCCCAATAATATATCAGTGATATAAGATCCTTTCGGTGCAGTTTATCGTCCCACAGCAAGCCCGCTTCAGCAGAGGTGATGGTCTTGGGTGGATAGTATTGGACCACTACCGCCTCCCTGGGATTGCGGCCTATTTTATTCCACAAAAAATACAAAAGGAAAATAACTCCGAAAATAAACCAAAGGGGAATGTTGTTTCTGACCAACAATTGCAATTGGGTTCCCAACGGCAAAGTTCCTGAAAATCCCTCCGGCCCTTTTATTGAAACCACCGCTGATTGACCGGGTAGTAAATGAAAATCGGTTTGGGGAAGGACAAAGTTTCTACCTTGCTGGATCAGCGGAATTACAGTCTTCTCATCCACCAGCAGTGTCATTTCAACAAAGGTTGGATCGATGTCGTCAGACAAACTGACATTTAACCTCACTTTTTTTCTCAATTCGTCGGATTTGTGGGCTACGGGCACGGTTACATATTGCTCTCCTCCGCGAGCTGAATACAGCCCGCGATACTCAATTACCTCACTGTTCGTCCAGGAGGATTGTTCGAGTATTCCGCTGCCGACACTTCTTCTCATATGACCGTTTCTATATCTCTGGAATTCTCCCGTCTCTGAGGAAAATGATGATTTGGGCACTACCCTCCTGTCCAATAAATTCCAGCCACTCACCTTCATTTCTCCATTGAAAAAATCAGAGGAAGAAGTAATCCTCCAGGGATAAATAGACTGGAAAGTTTTTCCTGGAATGGCAATTGGATGCAAAACTTCGTACCGGGAGGTAAATTGAACGCCCTGTTCACTGTTCACATGGAGATCGATATCCATTTCAGCAAGCATATAGTGATTTCCCCATATTTCATCGGGCTGCAAGACTGGGTCATAGGCATTCCTATGAGCACTTCCGGTGAGCACCCCGTATTCGACCCTGAATTGAGGATAGGCGTAAGACAAGGAGAAATCCGAATCGTTTGCCCCGGAAGAAAAATTATTTCTGTAGTTATTAAAAACCGCAGAGGGTGGCTCATTTAAATGATGCTTTTGAGCTGAAACTACAATGCTCTCCACCGGTTCTCCTCCGGAAAAAGTAGACGGCAAAAGCAAGTATTGAGGATTGGCAGCTGTAGGGGTCAGCGATCCCCAAAAATCGTACTCCAACTCAATTGAAAGTTCTCCGGTAAAGGCCGTTCCATCGGTTTTAAAAAAATTAATTTCGGTATAGTTCCCATTTCTGAGTAAGTTGAAATCGATCTCATTTCCAGGATAATTCAGAGCAATATCCTGAATATAGGGGTATTGCATTAGGCCATTTTCAGCGGATTTCCGGGCCACTCCTACCCTTCTTGTAAAATTCTTTACCTCATTCAGAAATTCTATGGAAAAAACTTCATTTACCTCAAACTTGCCGGGTGGGGAGAGTTGGTACTGATATTCTTGTGAACGAACTACCAGTTTATCGGCGAGTTTTTCAATAGGGATGTGTATGTTTTTAAAATGGCTTTTATCGTGCCGAGTAGCGAAGGAAATTCCCTCCTTTGGCCTCAATCTTTCTTTAGTAACCCCATTTATCACTTGGTTGGAGACCGTTACCTCTGCGTTTTTTTGGGTAGCCCCGGGCCGTCCGGTATACCAGATGGTATTTCCTTCCCTGAACTTCACCGGGTCTTCAGCCCGAATGGAAAATGTTGCCTTTTCAATGGTGGTATTCCATTCGTTGCCTATCACATTCCAGGTAAATTCTACCCTGTCACTGAATTCATTTAATCCACCCCACACTTTATAGGAAATCCTATATTGTTGTTTTCCTTTGATGGTTTTGTTGGCGTCGCCTATCCTTATATTCAAAAAATCGCCTTCTATATAAGTGACAAAGTTCCAGTCGTCCACTCGGAGATCTTCAATCACTATTTGGTACATTTCAGTACCAATCGGCCTAATAGCAGCATCTCCCCTGTTTCTGTCTCCCTGTTTGTAAATCACTGGAACAGATCGAATAATTCCCCTTCTCTCTTCGTGAAAATTTAAATCTATGGTTTCTGTCACATCGAAAGAACCGTCCCTATTAAGGGAAATCTCTACATCGTATTGCTGAATAGTAAAGGCCTCTGCACTACCTGTCCGGGGGAAGCAAAACAACCCCACTAAAAATATAAAAAGCCAGCGAATGAATGCCGTGTCTCCCATCAGAATTTCACCTTAGGTGCATCTCTTTGAGTGTGATCCTCCAATTCAAAGAACTGGTAGGGGCTGAAGTTGAAAGCCGAGGCTATGATATTGGCTGGAAAGACAGCAATCCCCGTATTAAATTCACGAACAGTAGCATTGTAGTATCTCCTGGACATTTGGATCTCGTCTTCAATTTTTGCCAATTGCTGTTGAAATTGTTGAAAATTAGAATTGGCCTTGAGATCGGGATAATTCTCAGCTATGGCAAAAAGAGACCTCA
Source organism: Saprospiraceae bacterium (assembly GCA_018224445.1). GTDB lineage: Bacteria > Bacteroidota > Bacteroidia > Chitinophagales > Saprospiraceae > PWJY01. Next base: position 4,705 of record JAGTVA010000035.1, on the reverse strand, counting down.
GCGCACCGGTCAATTGATTTTCAGCAGCAATTTGTTCTCCGCGCCCTCCTGCTCCCAGTGCACGGGCACGTGCATCCGATACATTGTCAAAAATATCCTTTTCATGAGTAGCGTACCCCTTTACGGTCTCCAGCAAGTTTGGGATTAAGTCGTACCTCCTCTTCAATTGCACATCTATGCCACTCCAACCATCCTCCACCTTGTTCTTCAACCTCACAAAACGATTGTAGTAAGAGATGCCCATCAGAACGAGCAATACGGCCACCACCCCAACAATTATTAATGCCACCATATGTGTAGATTTAATTTCTTATTAAAAACAATAGAACACCTGCTATAAAAAAGTAGCTCACTCTTTTTTCGACCATAAAAATCAAAAGCGGGGTGAGCTACTTCATTCAAATATATAAGTCGTAAAATTATCAATTGGTGTCAAACAAACTCTCGTCCAACCCTACATTAACTTCCAGTGATTCCACATTCATTTCAAGCGGCATGGGCATTACCCCGGAAACTACGGTAGAAAATGGGAATAGTACTCCACCCACTTCAGTATAATTACCATAGTCATTGGTAATGGTTGAGGACTGTCCCATCCCATCTTCGTAAGTGATCATATCGCGAACTTTCAGATGCGATTCCATATCGTAATATTCATCTATTACCGTCCCATCAGCTGTGGTTACCCTCAATCGATAAGTATTGTTTCCGTCCACTTGATCTACTCCCCTCAATTCCAGCTCCACACCTCCATTGAGATAAGCCATTTCAGGAACGATCATAGCCTGAACTTTTTTGGACTCAATTTCTTCTTCTTCCACTTCCATTTTCTGACCCATCGCAAGGGTATAACCACCTTTGCCATCGAACACCTCTTTTTGCATGACCGATCCCCCTACAGCAAACTCCATATGCATTTTATGGGGTGCCATTTTCTGAATAGTCTGCCTGAGATTTGATCCCATCATCTCGGCAGTCATTACGGATTTTAAATCCTTTATTTTCTCTATATTATCCTTTCCTCCAATGGCATTTATATACTGCTCAACAACCCATTCAGCGGTCACGGATTCATCCAGATTAACCTCTGATTTAGTAATAGGTCTGGCGAAATGATCGTAAAAGTGAACATTCCCATCGGTAGCAAATTTTGCAAGTCGCGGGGCCACTTCATCCTCACTTCCAGCTACCAAAATATAGGCATTTTCAGGTTTGATATATTGCCTAGCCATTTCTTGTACATCCTCAATGGTTACAGCCTCGAGCCTTTCCAAATAAGTGGCATAATAATCTTCAGGTAAATTGTACCGCTCTATATTCAAAGCAAAATTTGCAACGGTCCTGGGGCTTTCTAGTGAACGAGCAAAGCTTCCATTCATGAAATTTTTAACCAATTCCAAAGACTCCGTGTCCACGGGTTCTTCAATCAGTCTTTTCATTTCATAAAGAACCTCTGTGATCGCACTATCTGTTACATTGTTGCCCACCTCAGCACCAGCACTAAAGCTGGTAACCAAACGATCCGTTCCAATCCTCGATCTCGCTCCGTAGGTATACCCTTTATCTTCCCTCAAATTTTGCATCAATCTACCGGAAAATACACCTCCACCGAGTATGCTGTTCATTACATTTACTTTTACAAGGTCGGGATGTCCCGGAGTCAATTCAAGGGGATAAGCCACCCGAAAAACAGATTGCACGGCGCCTGGCCTGTTGGCAAAAGCCACGCGAATACCCTCAGGTGGTTGGGGCGTTGTGTATTCCATTTGAGGTACCTCACTCTCCTCCCAGTCTGCGAAGTATTTATTGGCGAGCTCCTTTACCTTTTCCGCTGAAATATCTCCAACTACTACCAAATAAGAAATATTGGGTCTCCAATAGGTTTCGTAGTAGTCTACAAGGAGGTCTCTTGTTATGTTTTTAACCGTTTGATCAGTGGTAACCTCTCCGTAGGGGTGATTTTCCCCGTATACTACTGTTGAGGAAAGGTTGCCTACAATTGCATTGGCATTGGTACTGATGGTAGAAAGACCCGATAGGGTTTGGGTTATGCTCTTGTCGAGTTCTTCCTGCGGAAAGGTTGGATTCAACGTCACGTCGGACATTAATTCCAAAAGGGTTTCCGTATGGGTATTCAGACTTGAAGCAAATATACCGGTTGAGCCGGTAGACAGTGTGGCACCGATAAAGTCAATTTCCTCATCAAGTGTGGCCTTATCCCTGTTCGTTGTACCGGATCTCAATTCAGATCCAGCCATACTTACATATCCGGCGGCATCTCCTTCCAGAATGGGATCTCTGTCAATGGTCAACTGCCACGAGACCGTTGGACTTTTATCGTTTTCCACCACTATAACCCTTAGACCATTGTCCAGTGTAAAGGTCTCTGAATCTCCAATTTGAATAGTCGGGGCAGGACCGGGAGGAGGTTGTACGGATCGATCAAAAGAGGGTGCTACAGGGGTTTCTGTTTGTTTGACAGCAGTCGAACACCCCATGTAAATCAATGCAAAAGCTAAAAAGAATAATATTTTTTTCATTGTATGTTGTTTTATTTTAAAGAGCCAGGAAAGCGATTTAATTAATTTAAAAACCACTACATTTTTCCTAATTATTATTGTATTTCAATTCTACTACATTTTAGGTAAATAGTGCAACACCACTCTTCGGTTCGGGTTAAAATACCTTTCAGCAGCCTCTCTGATTTGCTCTCTGTCTACCTCCATGTATCTCTCTATCTCTGTATTAATCAAATTCGCCTCTCCGTGTATGGTGTGGTAATTTGCAAGGGAAGAGGCTCTTCCCGACATCGTTGTATTACCTCCAACCAAACGGCTCTCGTATTGATTGTACAATTTTTGCATTTCCCTTTCATCTATCAACTCTTCTGAAATTTTAGCCATCTCTTCATCGATTGCTTTTTCCAATTCCAGGATATCCACTCCCATATTGGGAAGGGCAAAAATGATAAACAAGCCCGGATCTTCCAGGCCGAGTGGTATGGCTTGAACCTGAAGTGCCAATTGTTTTTCGTCTACCAGTTTTTTGTACAGCCGACTGCTCTGTCCACCTGACAATGCAGTACCCAACATATCAACCGCGTAATAATCGTCGTCGCCTGTGGCCGGCATGTGATAAGCGTGAATAATTGCAGGTAGTTGTATATTGTCGTAAAAAGTATCTCTCACCTCATAAGTCAGGGGAGGTTCCACTACATCGGGCCTATATATTTCTTGGGTGCCCGCAGGGATTTCTCCAAAATACTGCTCCACCAGTACCTTAGTCTCCTCAATATCAATATCCCCTGTAACCACCAATACTGCATTATTGGGAACATAATACATACTGTGGTAATCGGCAAACTCCTGATCCTCCGCAGCCCTAATGTGTTCGTCCTTTCCCAATATATCCCACTGGTAGGGATGTTGGCTGTAAGCGCGCTTTATCGTTTCTGTCAGAATACTACCATAGGGCCTGTTGTCTCGAGTTTGTTTCATTTCCTCGGTAACTACACTTTTCTGTGTGGCTATACCAATCGAATCAACCGTAGGGTGCATCAAACGCTCCGATTCGAGCCAAAGCCCGAGTTCAAGTTGATTGGAAGGGAGGAGGACAAAGTAATTGGTAATGTCAAAACTGGTCCACGCATTTAGAGATCCTCCAGCTCGCTCTACAATTTCCGAGAATTCACCCCTTTCGATGTGCTTTGAGCCCTCAAACATCAAGTGTTCGAAAAAGTGTGCAAATCCGGTTCGGTCTGCTCGATCGTTTTTTGCTCCCACATGGTACATAATATTTACCGTGATAATTGGTGTGGAATTATCCTGGTGAAGGATGACATGCAGCCCATTATCGAGTTTATATTCCTCAAAATCAATGTGCGGGCGCTGCCCAAAAGCAACAAATACCCACAGCAAGGTTATGGATAGAATAAAAAGACATTTTTTCATACTGTTAATTTTAGTGTGGAATGGTTATTTCAATTTTTTTTAACATCACAAAGTAAATAAATTTCTACAACCCAGCAAATAAAAATTAGATAAACCACCCAAAATGGTCTACAAAAATAACATTTCATTTTTTTCAATGAATTTGAAGTCGGAAAAATCTGGTGATTTTACACTTTTAGGGCTTATCCCGGCTTATCTAACAATCACCTCACCAAACTCAACTCCCCGCTCACCACCTCCACTTTTCCATCCACAAATTCCACCTCTGCCATCCAAACAAATACCGCCGGATTCATCAACTCTCCCCTGAAGTACCCGTCCCAGCCCAGTTCAGGGCGATTGGGTTCGAATTCAACCCGGTGAAACACCCGGTCTCCATACCTGGAGAACACCTGCAGGGAGCGCACACTTTTAACCTGCCTATCGTCGGCATAGACGGTGAAGTAGTCGTTGATGCCGTCCCCATTGGGAGAAAAGGCATTGGGAACGTAGATGTTTCGGTTTTGGTCTACGGTTACGGTCATGTCGTCTGAGGCCATACAGCCGTCTTTGTCCGTGATGGTGACCGAATAGGTAGTACTGACGATCGGTCGATCGTAAACGATGGGACAATCCGCGCAATCGGGGTCTTGGAGTCCCTTCCAGTCAATTTGGCTGAGGCTGTCGTAGGGCACATTTGAGATGATCTCCAGCAAAACGGAGTCACCGGGTACGATTTCCTGATCCTCTCCCAGGCTGACTTGAAGTTCTTCAGG
>JAGTVA010000034.1 GCA_018224445.1 Saprospiraceae bacterium | reverse complement strand
TCCGCCTCCGCCTCCTTTGATGAACGAAGCAGCCTGTCGGATATATTTACCTGCATCGAGCTGCTCTCCGGTCAATTCTTTGGAAATGGCCAGCATCAGTTGGGGCTTGCCATCGACATCTGCGCCGATAATAATTGCAGAGGGGGACAATTCCTTTTCCAAATTAAAGACCAGGGTCTTTAGAGCTTTGGGATCCGAGAGACTTACTTTGGCCGCTATCACATTCACACCGCGGATTTCGATTGCTTTTCCCCTCAATTCGTCCTGAAGATTTCCGGCCTGTTTTGCGGTTAATTTCTCGAGATCTGCGCGCAATTTCTTCAGTTCTTCCTGCAGGCTGTCTATGGATTCTAGTATATTTTGAGGATTTTTCAATTTTTCCCTCGCAGCCTCCAACAGCTCGGATTGATCGCGTATGAAACTTTCTACTTCACTTCCCGTAATGGCCACTATCCTTCTGATTCCTGAAGCAATAGCCGTCTCACTAGTGATTTTAAACATGCCAATTTTTCCTGTGCTCTCCACGTGACAACCGCCACAAAGCTCAATGGAATATTTGGGATCAAAAGTGATTACGCGCACCTCTTCCCCGTATTTTTCACCAAAGAGCATGGTGGCGCCCCGCTCGCGAGCGGTTTCAATGGGCACCGACCGGTCCTCCTGCAGGGGTATATTTTGTCTGATTTTCTCATTGACCAACTGCTCGATGCGGTATATTTCTTCTTTAGATAATTTCTGAAAGTGAGAAAAATCAAACCTCAACTGATCCGGGGCAACCAGTGAACCCTTTTGTTGTACGTGGTCTCCCAACACCTCCTTTAAGGCGGCGTGAAGCAAATGCGTGGCACTGTGATTGGCCTCGGTTGCCTTCCTTTTGTCCAGATCGATCTCAGCCGCATAAGTCCGTTCCGGATTCTTTGGAAGCTTGTCCACCAGGTGTACGATCAATTCGTTTTCCCGAAAGGTATCCATTACCTTAATTTCCTCTCCGTTGGCAATGAGCTTTCCTCTATCCCCTACCTGGCCTCCACCCTCAGGATAAAAGGGGGTTTTATCCAGTACCAGATGCACCAACTCCCGCTTTTTCTGCTCTGTTATGCGATACCTCAGTATTTTAGTACCCTCAACTTTTCCGTGATCGTAGCCGACAAATTGAGTCCGGTTGCCCTTTTGAACGGGTACCCAGTCCCCCACCTTTTTTACCGCATCTGCTTTGGATCGCTTGCGCTGTTGGTTCAAAGAAACTTTAAAACTCTCTTCATCCACTTTCAAACCCTGCTCTTCAGCCAGCAAAGCGGTAAGATCAAACGGAAATCCAAAGGTGTCGTAGAGCTCAAAAGCATCTTCACCTGAAATTATTCCATCTGTTTTCTCCAATTGCCCAAAGCGCTTCAATCCCTCCGACAAAGTGCGCAGAAAAGACCGCTCCTCCTCCTCTATAACCTTAGCCACCAAAGCTCTTTGTTCGTGTAAACCGGGAAAAGCATCCTTAAACTGGTCCGCTAAAATATCCACCAACTCATATATCATCGGCTCTTCCCTCTCCAAAAACGAATAGTAATACCTGATGGCCCGTCTGAGTATGCGGCGGATTACATAACCCGCTCCCGTATTGGCGGGCAGCACCCCATCGGCTATGGTCAGGCTGACCGCTCGAACGTGATCTACAATTACCCTGAAGGCAATATCCGCACCCGCTTCTCTGTCGTACCTGCCGGTGTACTTCTTCCCCGACAAGGATTCCACTTTTTCAATCAAGGGGCTGAACACATCGGTATCGTAACTCGACTTTTTGCCCTGAAGGACCATACACAGCCTTTCAAAACCCATGCCTGTATCTACGTGATGGGAGGGAAGGGACACCAACTTCCCGTTCGCCTTCCGGTCGTATTGAATAAACACCAGATTCCATATTTCAATTACTTCGGGGTGATCGCTGTTGACCAATTCAGCGCCGTTTACTTTTTCTCTGTCCTCTGATGACCTCAGGTCTACATGAATCTCACTGCAAGGACCACAAGGACCGGACTCACCCATTTCCCAAAAATTGTCTTTTTTGCCAAAATCCAAAATTCGCTCCCCGGGTAAAAGATTTCTCCAAAGTGCCAACGCTTCAGTATCTCTGGCCACCCCGTCCGAAGGCTCCCCTTTAAATATGGTGACGTACAATCTGTCGGGTTCTATTTTGAATTCCTCAGTGAGCAACTCCCAGGCCCATTCAATGGCCTCTTTTTTAAAATAATCGCCAAAAGACCAGTTGCCGAGCATCTCAAACATGGTGTGGTGATAACTGTCCACCCCCACTTCCTCCAGATCGTTGTGTTTGCCCGAAACCCGAAGACATTTTTGAGAATTGGCCACTCTGGAATCCACAACCGTTTTATCGCCCAGAAAATAGTCCTTAAATTGATTCATGCCCGCGTTGGTAAACATCAAAGTGGGGTCATCTTTATTTATTATAGGTGCAGATGGAACTATTTTGTGATTTTTTTCGGAAAAAAAATTTAAAAATTTTTCCCTTATTTCTCTTGATTTTAATCTCATTTCATTTGACTTTAAATATAGCTATTGTTTGTTTATGAATGAATGATAACTTCATATAGATTATATTTTTTTATAATATGTTTTATACACATCACAACTTTTTCCTATTCAGCATCTTATCCATTCGTATAATTTATATATAAAATTCATAACAAACAGTTAAATCTTTTGGAAAACGAAAAGGGATTCTATATATTTGCATCGTAATGTTTTCCCATAGACGTTATCCGGATGCAAAAATAAACATTTTGCGAAGAGGATTTAATATGAAGCAAAAAAAGTACGTTTACAATCATCAAACGCTCAGGTTTGAAGAGTATAAGGTCTCAACCTCAGCAAAGTTTTACCGGTTTTTTGGAATAGTCTCTGCAGTTGTAATCACTGCAGCGCTTATTTTTGCGGTAAGCAGCACTTATTTTCCATCTCCCCGCGAGCAGGCTCTTGAACGCGAGTTAGACCTCATGAGTTATAAATACATGACCTTTACTGACAACCTCGAAACCTACAACAAGGTTTTAAATAACCTTCGCGAAAGGGACGACGGAGTATACAGAATGCTCTTCGGCATGGATCCACTCGACAGTCACTTGTGGGAAGGGGGTATCGGTGGTCACAATCAGTTTTCTGATAATTTCAGTTTCAGCGGTCAACTGGTAAAAGAAGTACAAACCAAACTGGATCGGCTCGAAAGACAATTGGTCATTCACTCCAGGTCCCTTGAAAAAATAGAAGAGTTGTCGGAAGATCGCGAAAATATGCTGACTTCCATTCCTTCCATAAAGCCCATTCGCATGGACAACCTGCACAGGAGTATGAATTTGCTCTCCGGTTTCGGTATGCGACTACACCCCATTCACAAAGTTTGGAGAATGCACAGCGGCATCGATTTTACGGCTCCCAGAGGTACTCCCATTTACTCTACAGGCAACGGCACCGTCACCCGTGTTCAAAGAGATCGCACCGGTTACGGCACCTATGTCATGGTCGATCACGGCTACGGTTATGAAACGCTTTACGCTCACTTGTACAATTATTCAGTAAAAGTGGGAGATAAAGTAACCAAAGGGCAACAAATTGCCACCGTGGGCAACACGGGAACTTCGACCGCACCTCACCTTCACTACGAAGTGCGACACAGAGGCAATCCTGTAAATCCGGTACACTTCTGTATGGACGGACTTTCCCCCAAAGAATATCAGGAGTTGGTCGAAATGGCCTCTATTCCCAATCAGTCTTTTGGAGATTAATCCGGACTGCCTATTCACAAATGAGCTCGCTCTCGATTTTCTGTTCTAATACTAGCACGGTATTCTCCGGGAATAAATCTTTAAAAGTCTCCTTTCTATCTGCAGCTAGCCTTACAGGTCGATCCCCTCATGAATAATGCTGGTTAACGCATGACAACTTAATTTTTCATAACTCATTGATTTACTTAATTTATAAATATTTCAGTATAAATATGCAAAAAATACCCTTCAAAAATTTCTTTGGTATTGAAGGAATCTAGTAAAATTGTAATTGATTTTGGTGGTAATAAATGCCTGACAATGATGAAAAAATTTAGAAAGTTTTGGATTGAATATAATCGGTTTATTCTTACCAGTAAAATAATGTTCTACTCTGTCGCTTTAGCTGAGATATTTTTCATAATGCTTTTTTTCAGACTGCTAATGAATTCTGAAATTGGTTTAAAATTTTTAGCAGACGTAATTGTAGTGTTTTTTGTTTGTGCATTTGTAGTCAGATTTTTATTGGGAGACTATAATCAACTGAAGGCTAAGTTTTATGAAAATTTTTAGATAAAGGAGTGTCCAGAAAAGTGAGTCAAACCATCAATTGCTCAAGCCGGATTTTAGGCTAGCTACAAATCCAGCTTAAGCAAAATTATCTTATTAATGCAAATCAAGCTGTAGAAATTTTTCCTAACTACAACAAGTCCGAAGGGATGACATTATCTCCAACCACCACACACAAAAACCGCGGAGTTTGGGATGTAGGAGGATTAATAATTATTCGTATCTTTATCCAGGACTAGAACAAAGCTTAGATAAAATCATGGAACTTTCTGCTGGTAATAGTGGTCCGTGCACCAATTCATACCATTCCGATCCGGTTATCACCTGGAAGGGAATTTATAAAAAGTACCTTTCGTTCCTTCATACCGGAGAAGTCGATTCTGCAGATTACTCCACCCTTAGACAACACAGCAGCCTCTGCTCGGATCTTTACGGGAAACCGGTGCACCTCGCGCGAGCCATCACCGCTACCTTTGATACCACTTATTACGACAACAACGACGATTGTATTCACGGCATAGAGCAACGGATAGTGAGGATAACACCCCAGGAGGAGCATAAAATTGAAGTGTATCCCAATCCCACCGATGGGCTGCTGCAGATAGCCTTACCTGATAACTACAGCGGTGAGTTGACTGTTATTAATTTGAGCGGAAAAATATTGTCGACTTATACGATTGAGGACCGTGAAAATTACATTTTGCAGATGCCGAATCAAAGTGGTATGTATATACTCCGCTTTGAGTCAACGGATGGAAAGAGTGAGCACCATAGAATTATGGTTATTGATTAAAATTAATTATCTTTACAGGGATGGGCATTGTGGTCCATCCTTTTTTTAACCAATTAGACATGAAGATACTTCTTTCAATTTTGTTTTTACTCATCCCGATTCTTTTGACCGGTCAGGTTAAAGGAGATTATGTGTGGGTTAGTGGCATACAAGGCAATGAAAATCAGATGTACAGAGATGGTTTTATATTCGATTTCAATCAAAAACCCATGGGTATTGATTACCAAAAGCTCACCTATGGTTTTACAAGTAGTAGGGCATCCATTTGTGATGAAGAGGGTAGGTTGATGTTTTATTCCAATGGTCAGGGAGTATTGAATGCCGATCACCAGCTTATGCCCAACGGCGACAGCATCAACTGGGGTTCTTTTGCTGAATTTGCCTGGCCCTCCCATTTGGGATATCCCGGTCCTCAAGACTTAATTATTCTTCGGGATCCCGGCTATGAAGACGGGTATTATTTATTGCACAAACAAATAAACCTCATACTAGATGGACCCAATACCAGAGAACTTTGGATGAGTTATGTTGATCTGACAAAAGACCATGGAAGAGGGGATGTTACCCTAAAGAATGAAATTTTATACAATGAGAATTATTTACTCTCATCCTACCTCACTGCCATCCGACACCAAAATCAAAAGGACTGGTGGATTATTCAACCCAAGGTGGAGGACTCTACCTTTCTCACATTTTTGTTGGACGAAATTGGAATTAACAGAATGGAAGATCAGAATACAGGGTATTTTTTTGATAAGTCCAGATCTAGTGCATCCGGAACAGCCCGGTTCAGCACGGACGGAACTCAATACGCCCTTTACAACTATTACGATCAGTTACATCTCTATGACTTTAACCGGCAGACTGGCATTTTGAGTAATCACCGCATGGTGGAAATATACGATCCCGAAGAGATTGATCGAGAGATTATCAATTTTGGCAGCGTGGAGTGGTCTCCCAATGGTCGCTTTATTTACTGCTCTTCCAGTGAAGATTTGTTCCAGGTAGATACTTGGGAAGAAGATATTCAGAATGGGGTTCGGTTCATAGATTCCTACAATGGCACCCTGGATCCTTTTACTACCAAATTGTATTTAATGGTGCAGGCTCCAGATTGCAAGATATACATGACTCCTAAAAATGGATCATTTAGCATCCATGTCATCAACAAGCCGGATGAGTTGGGAACGGACTGTGACTTTGTACAAAACGGAATAAACTTACCCAATTCCAATGGAGGTGGAATGCCCAATTTTCCCAGATTCAGGGTTGACGAGGAGAAAAAGTGCGATCCCACCATCAGCTCGGTCTTTGGTCAGGCGGTGTATTACCGAAGAGACCTCAAGGCCTTTCCCAATCCCACTTCGGGGCCACTGACTCTGGAAATTCCGGAGGACTTCACAAAGGGGACGCTGGAGATCATCGACATTCGAGCGGGCGCGGTCCATCGACAGAAGCTCGATCATCCGCAAGAGCAGTATTCTCTGGATATTGGCCACTTGCCTTCCGGGGTGTACCATATTGAGTTGTATCCGGAATATAATCCCGGGAGGGTGTTTTATGGGGTGCAAGTAGTGAGGGTGGAGTGATGAGTTATGAGAGATGAGAGATAAGTGAGCTGTGATCTGTGAGCTGTGATTGGGTGATGAGTTTTGTAATAGGAATTACGAATTCATAAAATATCCGTCAAATGGATAGACTGGTGGGAGCTACATCGGCTGACCAGGTTTTTTTCAATCTAAATCACCGATTAGGCAGGGTTTAGAAAGTCCGCTGTGAGGGTACCAACAATTCAGCCTTCCTTAACCCGAATTCCCCAATATCCAAAAGGCTTATTGACTTGACGAGATGGTAAACTCCACCTATAAAAATCTGTGCGAATCTGTGAAAATCTGTGGTGAAAAAAGGTGTAAACCCACATTATCATTAAGAGTATAAGTTAAATTGAAGCTCACTCCAAAAATATCAGAGAAATCAGTAAATCAAATAAATAAACACACCACCAAAACCTTCCCTTTCCCCTCGTCTAAAGCATTTTCTCAAACAAAATAATTTACAAATTTTGGTTTAAATCTACATTAAAACCTCTATTCAGACTACTCCTTAATAAAGCTCGTTTACCCGGATTATTCATGAAGGCTTCTATTACAAGGCTACATGCCTTCATAAATGGGCACTTGCTCGATTTTCTGTCCTCATCGTAGCTGGGCCACGTCTGCGGAAAAAAATACTCACAAAGCCCCCATTTCTTTTGGCCTCTAGGCTTTCACAACGAAACCCTCATGAATAATCCGGGTTAATTAAGTAAACTCTTTTTATACTTTTTTGTATAGATTAACGTGTACTTTTTTGTACAAAATAATTAAAATGCTATTTTTGCAATCCAAAAAAATATATCGATATGAGTGATTCAATGCAAACGCTGGAGAAGCACACACAAAGTGAATACAAATACGGCTGGTCCAGTGATATTGAAATGGATATCATCCCCAAAGGGTTGAGTGAAGAGGTGGTCAGAATGATTTCCGCCAAGAAAAAAGAACCGAAATGGTTGCTCGATTGGCGTTTGGAGGCCTATGCCAAGTGGAAAACAATGAAAGAACCCAATTGGGCCAAGCTCAATATTGCACCTATAAGTTATCAGGACATCATTTACTACGCTGCTCCCAAAAAACAAAAAAAACTCAACAGTTTAGACGAGGCCGATCCCGAATTGCTCAAAACTTTTGAGCGCCTGGGAATACCCCTCGATGAAAGAAAAGTACTTGCCGGAGTAGCGGTAGATGCTGTAATAGACAGCGTTTCTGTTACGACGACATTCAAAAAGAAACTCGGAGAGCTCGGCATCATTTTTTGTTCGTTTAGCGAGGCCGTTCAGGAACACCCTGAACTCGTCAGAGAATACCTCGGATCAGTAGTTCCACAGAACGACAATTACTTTGCTGCCCTGAACTCCGCAGTTTTTTCTGATGGTTCTTTTTGCTACATTCCCAAAGGGGTGAGATGCCCCATGGAACTGTCGACTTACTTTAGAATCAACGCCGCCAATACGGGTCAATTCGAGCGCACCCTCATCGTGGCAGAGGACGACAGCTACGTGAGCTATCTCGAAGGTTGTACCGCACCCATGAGGGACGAAAATCAACTGCATGCAGCCGTGGTTGAAATTTACGCCAAAGAAAGGGCTTTTGTGAAATACTCTACTGTGCAGAACTGGTATCCCGGGGATAAGGACGGAAAAGGAGGCGTCTACAACTTTGTGACCAAACGCGGTCTCTGCAATGGTTTTCGATCCAGAATCAGTTGGACCCAGGTGGAAACGGGTTCTGCCATCACCTGGAAGTACCCGAGTTGTATACTCAAAGGAAATGAATCCATAGGCGAGTTTTACAGCATCGCGGTGACCAACAATTACCAGCAGGCCGATACGGGAACCAAGATGATCCACCTCGGTAAAAATACCAAAAGTACCATCATCTCCAAAGGTATTTCCGCGGGTAAAAGCCACAACACCTACCGCGGTTTGGTAAAAATTGGAAAAAAGGCGGACAACGCCAGAAATTTTTCCGAATGCGATTCTCTTCTTATGGGAGATAGATGCGGAGCCCACACTTTTCCCTATATCGAAATTGAAAATCAAAGCGGAAAAGTGGAGCACGAAGCTACTACCTCTAAAATTGGTGCGGACCAGATGTTTTACTGCACCCAGAGGGGATTGAGCGTCGAAGACGCCATTAATTTGATCGTCAACGGATACTGTAAAGAGGTGTTCAACGAACTCCCTATGGAATTTGCAGTAGAAGCTCAAAAATTATTGGAAATCAGCCTGGAGGGAAGTGTAGGATAATCGTATTCATTAAAAAATAAAAACAGTAAAATCAATCTATATGCTTAAAATAAAAGATCTCAGAGTCAGTGTAGAAGACACCGAAATACTCAAAGGAGTCAATCTCGAAATCAAACCCGGTGAGGTTCACGCCATCATGGGTCCCAACGGGTCCGGAAAAAGCACCCTGGGTTTTGTGCTCGCGGGTAAGGACGATTACGAAGTCACCTCCGGAAGCGTGGAATACCAGGGACAGGATCTGCTGGACCTCAGCCCGGATGAAAGGGCCAGAGACGGTGTTTTTCTCGGATTTCAGTATCCCGTGGAAATTCCCGGGGTATCGAATTCAAACTTCCTAAAAATGATCATCAACTCCATCAGAAAGAGCAGAGGACAGGAGGAATTGGATGCGTTGGCCATGCTCAAGCTTCTCAAGGAGAAACTGGCATCCCTCGGTATGGATACCAATATGCTGAAAAGGTCCCTCAACGACGGTTTTTCCGGAGGGGAGAAAAAGAGAAATGAAATTCTCCAAATGGCAGTGCTGGATCCCAAATTGGCCATTTTGGACGAAACAGACTCCGGGCTGGATATAGATGCCCTCAAAGTGGTTTCCGATGGAGTCAATTCCATGCGCTCTCCGGATCGCAGCTTTTTGATAATAACCCATTACCAGCGCCTGCTCAACTATATCGTGCCCGATTTTGTGCACGTTTTAGTAGACGGAAAGATTGTGAAATCAGGGGACAAATCCCTGGCACTGGAACTGGAGGACAAAGGATACGATTGGGTAAAAAAAGAGAGCAGTGAGGTGATGGCATAATTTCTTAATGCACCTCACCGCTGTGGTATTTTTCCATCGGATTTCAACTTGACAGGCACGGAAATCTCAGTTTTAGAAACCCGCAGTCCGTAGTCCGGTAAAAATTTAAAAGAACAAAACAACTATGTTGCCAAAATATCAAACAGAAGTACCTCAACACTTTAAAGCCCTTTTTGACCAGTTGGGCAGACAGCTCAATGGCCAAAAGGATCACCATTTTCAGGAGTTGAGGATCAAGGGGGGAAAAAATCTCTTCGACATGGGATTTCCCACCACGCGAAACGAGGATTATAAATACACCGCCCTCGGCAGGGTGTTCAACAAGGAATACCAACTGCCCGATCCAAAGCAACCCGGTCCGGAAATGATGGAAGAGTTGCGGGGCTTGTTCAATTCAGAAATGGATTCACACCGTATATGTTTTTACAACGGGCAACTGGTTTCTGAACTCACAGAGGTCAATGAAAAGGGAATTGGATTTTTCCGACTGTCTGACTTGTCGGACGAAGATCTTCTCAATGGGGAAGTACTAAAGCATATGGATCACACCCTATCACAAACCAACAATCCCTTTTTACATCTCAACACCGCGCTGTGCCGCGAGCCGCTGGTACTGGTTGTCGATAAAGACCATCGGGCATCCAAACCCATACAAGTAGTTTACCACTACTCCGCAAACGACTCTGACCTCATCGCGAATCCGCAATTTTTTGTAATCGCGAGAGAAAACAGTAAGTTTTCCATGATCGAGAAGCACACTTCCAATCCATCCGATAGAGAGGTGGCCGTTTTTGCCAATGTTTTTCAACGGTGGATTACGGAGAAAAATGCCAATGTAGATCACACCAAAATTCAGGAACTGAGCGAAAATGATTTTATCATCCACAACCTCATTGCCAGTCAGGAAGCCCACAGTCACTTCTACGCCCTCACTGCCGATCTCGGAAGTCGGATTACCAGAAACAACCTGGAAGTTCACCTTTTGGACAGCCACACCCAGACCGATATGTTCGGACTGTTTATAGGAAACGCCAATCAACACATAGACAACCAGACTTTTCTCGATCACGCCGTTCCCCACTGTGAGAGCCGCGAGTGGTACAAAGGAGTCCTCTCCGGAAAGTCCCGCGGGGTTTTTAACGGGAAGGTACTCGTCAGGCAGGACGCTCAGAAAACCAACGCCTTTCAACAGAACAACACTTTGCTCTCCAGCGATCACGCCCGCATGGACTCTAAGCCGCAGTTGGAAATCTACGCAGACGATGTAAAGTGCAGCCACGGGGCAACCATCGGACAAATGGACGACCAAATTCTCTTCTATCTCAAATCGCGAGGATTGGACGACGATCAGGCGGGGGAGTTGGTAAAAGTAGCCTTTCTGGCTGAAGTTTTTAACTCCATGGATGAAGGAGCTATCAAAAATACGCTGGCCGGTAAAGTATTGGATAAATTGCGCGAAATACAGTAAGCCATGACAGCAGAAAGCACTCTTGTTAAACACCGCCCGGTCATAGAGTCGAGAAACGACTTTCCCATTCTCTCCACACGGATGAATGGCAGGGATCTCGTTTTTCTGGACAGCGCTGCTTCCACTCAAAAACCGCAGATGGTAATCGACAGCCTGAGGAAGTACTACTCGGAGCAAAATGCCAATGTACACAGGGGGGTGTACGCACTGAGTCAAACGGCTACCCACTTGTTCGAGCAATCGAGATTAAAAGTCAAGGATTTTATTGGCGCCACCAGCGAGCGCGAAATCGTTTTTGTTCGCGGGGCTACCGAGGGTATTAATTTGGTCGCCCAATCTTTTGGTCGAAAATACTTTAAACCCGGCGGAGAAATCATTTTGTCCCAGTTGGAACACCACTCCAATATTGTGCCCTGGCAGATGATAGCCGAGGAAAAGGGGCTCGCCATAAAAGTAATCCCCATCAACGAGAAGGGGGAGCTGAGGATGGATGTTTTTGAAAAAATGCTCAGTGAAAAGGTGCAGATGGTAGCGGTCAATCACATATCCAATGCGCTGGGAACCATCAATCCGGTCAAAAAAATTACCGAAATGGCTCACCGATATCACATCCCGGTGCTGATAGACGGAGCTCAGGCAACCTCTCATTGCGCGGTGGACGTGCAGGATATTGATGCTGATTTTTATGTGTTTTCCGGACACAAAATGTTTGGACCCACGGGCATAGGAGTATTGTGGGGAAAGGAAAAATGGCTGGATGCTATGCCTCCCTGGCAAGGTGGCGGAGAAATGATCCAAACCGTCACTTTTGAAAAAACAACCTACAACGAATTGCCTTTTAAGTTTGAGGCCGGCACCCCCAATATCGCGGGATCCATAGCTTTGGGAGCAGCCATCGACTACATCGGACAATTTGATATGACGGAAATACACGCACACGAACAAGCTCTGTTGGAATATTGCACCGATAAACTCAGCGAGATAAAAGGGGTAAAATTTTATGGAACGGCGGCCCAAAAGGCTTCCGTCGTGTCCTTTTTAGTAGAGGGGACCCATCCCTATGACCTCGGGGTAATACTCGATAAAATGGGCATTGCAGTAAGGACGGGTCACCACTGCACACAGCCGCTTATGGATTACCTGGGAATTCCGGGTACGGTGCGCGCATCCATGGCCATGTACAACCACATGGAAGACATCGATCGATTGGCGGAAGCCGTGACAAAAGCCCGGCTTATGTTGTGTTGATAATAGACCGAGAGACACACTGCCGGACAGGAAGCTTTCCCCCGGCAGATATACGGAAGAAACAGTCCATGACTGTGATATACAACGAGAGACACAAATGATAATGTTTAAATTTCACGTCGGCAGTTAATCCTTTGTTTTAAGCAGAAGAAATAAATTTTAGTATGAAGAGTATCGAAGACAAGCAGAGGGAAATAATTGAAGATTTCAGTCTTTTCGACGACTGGATGCAGAAGTACGAGTACATCATCGATCTGGGAAAAAGCCTGCCTCTGATCGAGGAGGAATACAAAACGGACGAATACCTCATCAAGGGTTGCCAGAGCAGGGTATGGCTTCGCGCGGAGATAAAAGACGATCGCGTGTATTTTAAAGCCGACAGCGATGCGGTCATTACCCGCGGGATTATCGCACTGTTGATCCGGGTGCTGTCCGGGCAAAAGGCGGTCGATATTGGGGGATCGGATTTGTACTTTATCGACCGAATTGGTTTGAAGGAACATTTGTCGCCTACTCGCTCCAACGGGCTGACGAGTATGGTCAAACAAATGAAATACTACGGAATAGGTTTGCAAAATAAAGAGACGGTATAGGGATGCGATTTTGAATTTTGCGTCCGAATACTATTCAATTAATTCCTTCATAGGAAGTTTACCCGTTGGGAATAGGCTAAGCCTTATACGAAGCGGATTCCACACAGGTAAATACCAGCGATTGGAGTGATATAGTTTTTGTTTCTCGCAAAGACGCCAAGGCGCAAAGAGAGTTTAGAGACCAATTAGTAAAAGTAACTCTCTTTATTTTCTATTGGCCTAATAAATCGCTCTGTGACCTTTGTGAGCTCCGTGGTGAGTTAAAAATAAAAATACACCATTCAGTGTATTGGTATGATATACAACAAGTAACACAAATAATTACTTAAAATTTTTTCTACGGCAGTGGATCGGTTAAAAATAATATACCTAATGAAAAAAGATTTGAAAAAGCGAATAATAGAAAAGATAAAAACAGTCTTCGACCCGGAGTTGCCCGTCAATATTTACGATTTGGGACTGATTTACGAGGTGAATGTCGGAGAAAAGGGGATGGTGGAGCTCATCATGACCCTCACCACTCCCAATTGTCCGGTGGCGGAAAGCCTCCCTATGGAGGTTCAAATGAAAGTAATGGAGGTTGAGGGGGTTGAAGACGTGGATCTCAAGGTGGTTTTTGATCCGCCGTGGACCAAAGACCGGATGAGTGAAGAAGCTCAATTTGCCCTGGATATGTATTAATCGGCTATGACAGGGATATATTTACCGGAATACGCAGCAAAGGCGTAAATTGGTAAAAAGAGCGAAATGGGGTCACTATAAATAAACCCCGTCGAATCAACTCTGTGGACAGCTTTGCTTTTGACTTTTGACTTTCGACTTTCGACTTTCGACTGTCAGACTTAAGCTGAGCGTGCACTTCTGAAAACAATATTGTATACGCTCCTGGCAAAATAGCGCAGATCGGTGCCAAGG
>JAGTVA010000033.1 GCA_018224445.1 Saprospiraceae bacterium | reverse complement strand
TAAGGATTGCTGAAAATTAGTTGGTGGCTATAGCGAGGGGGAAACACTTCTTCCCATTCCGAACAGAGCGGTTAAGCCCCTCAGCGCTGATGGTACTAGGCTTAGGCCCGGGAGAGTAGGTCGTTGCCAATTATTTTTAAATCATACAACCCGTTGCGGATACGTTCCTCAACGGGTTTTTTTGTTGCCACAAACCGGATTAACTGATATTTTCCCTACTTTGCATTATGAATTTTTCCAGCATTATTATTACAGGACCAGAATCTTCCGGAAAAACCGCCCTGGCTGTATTCCTTTCCAAACGGATAAAATTACCCCTTTGTCCGGAGTATGCAGTTACCTATTTATCCGAACACGGGCCGGTCTACCAATACAGTGATTTGATAAAAATAGCCAAAGGCCAGGCAGGGGCAGAGTACCAATTACTAAAATCCCATCCCTCAATTATTTGCGATACCTCTATGTTGGTCCTTAAAGTGTGGTCGGAGGTGAGATTTATGAAAGCGGATCCCTTTATTATTCGAGAATTGGAAAAGCGAAAAGGAGCATTGTATTTGTTGTGCAAACCCGATTTGCCCTGGGAAGCCGGACTGTTTCGTGAAAATCCAACCGATCGGGACGAATTGTATTTGAGATACTATCATTGGCTAAAAGACAACAACTGCCTTTTTACCGTCATTTCGGGAACAGGTGTGAATCGGAAAATTGTTGCCATCAATTTTTTAAGGGAATATACCCATCTGGCCATTTGATTTAGGATGCGAAATTATTTAGCAGCAGTTATTTTATATCAAAATCCACTGTAATTTCTTCTGTGAGCGGATAGGATTGACAGGTGAGAATATATCCCCGTTCCAATTCATCTTCTTCAAGTGCGTAATTCACCTCCATGTTTACTTTTCCATTGATGAGCTTAGCCCGACAAGTTGAGCAAACCCCACCTTTGCAGGCATAGGGCACATCTGCTCCGGTGTCAGCAGCTCCGTCCAGTATGGAAGTGCCGGTTTTTGGCATACCGTAACGGTATATGTTTCCGTCGATCCGTAATTTTACGGATACTTTTTCCCCGCTTATTTCCGGAATGGCTACCTTGCTTTTTACAATGGGTTTTTTCATGCCCTCAGTTGTAAAGAGTTCAAAGTGAATTTTACTCTTATCGGTGCCCTTCTCTAACAGGAAATCTCGGCTTTGGGTAATTAAATCAGCGGGGCCGCATAGAAAGGCACCGTCTATTTCCCCGGGATTAAAAAATAGTGTGGCGAATTTCTCCAGTTTTTCAACATCTATCCTGCCTTCAAATAAAGGAATATCTCCTTTTTCTCTGGATAAAATATGATAAATCGAAAAGCGATCCAGGTATATGTTTTTCAAGGCTTCAATTTCCTCTTTAAACATGATGGTATTGGATTTCTGATTTCCAAAAAACAAGGTAAAGCGGCTCCCGGGCTCTTCTTTGAGTACTGTTTTTACTATGGAAAGTATGGGTGTAATTCCACTACCTGCTGCAATGCCTAAATAATGATTTTCTTGATCCGGTTGAGGGGAATGTGTAAATTTTCCCATGGGTGGCATCACTTCCAATTTATCGCCTACTTTTAAAATTCGGTTGGCAAAAGTGGAAAACTTTCCTCCCTGCAATTCCTTTACTCCCACTCTGAGGACTCCCTCGTAGGGTGCGGAACAAATGGAATAGGTTCTTCTAACCTCCTCGCCTTCAATTTTGGTTCTAATGGTCAGGTACTGGCCGGGGACAAAAGAAAAATTTTCAATGGAGTGGTTTACAGGCTTTATTTCTATGGTAACTGCTTCGTCGGTCTCTCGCCGGATATGGGTCACCCTGAAGGGGTGAAATTGATTTCGCATGGACTACTTTTTTGTAAAGTATATAAAGCGTAAAGTTAGTTTTTTTTTAGCTTTTAAAATAATGGAAGGTGCCTCAGACGAGGTCTTTTTCATTCCACCTCTTTTGTTTTTTCTTTAATTCCTCCAGATCGAGGGAGTCCTCCTTATTGGGTTGTGGGTCTTCCAGGTTTTTGATTTTATCCAATTCCCGTTTGTACGATTTGTACTCCCAATAGGGATCGTATCCGGGAAATCCAAAAGCCTTGAAATACTGTCGAATGAGATCCAGTATCAAAATAGAAATGGGTATTAAACTCCACATAAAGGAGGTGGTTAGCAAATTAATTACCAATAGAATACCTATGGTAAAAAAGTGCTCCCCTAATTTTTTGTAAAACTTCTTTTTTCGCTTTACTCTTTCTTTTGCAATTTCTTCAGGGTTCATTTTTTTAGCTTTTTAATTGAGGATCCCAAAGCGAAGGCAATGCCTGCTCCAATTCCCCCAATGGCCCCGGTCATGACCATCAAACCAAAGGAGTTCACTCCCACCATGACCTGGCCCATTCTGGCCGACAGTATGCCCGCATTTTGATCGTCCAGCCAATAAGCGTGTAAAAACCAGGCGGCAAATAAACAGAAAAAACCCACCGAGAAGGCATTGAGGGGCTTTAGCTTTGAAAAGTAACCCAAAGGCAGGCACAAAAAAAGAAAGGACCACCAGGGAAAAAGTTGTCCCAAAAGGAGGGTGCCCAAAATAGTCACCAAACTTAAAATTACAATTGATATTTTTCTCATTAGACCCTTATTCGTATTTGTCCCGATTTAGTAAATCTTCAATTGGATTCCTCTTTTTTAGTTGATTGAGTTTACCGCAAAAAGCAAATATATAAAATAGTTGTCGGTTTGCCCGTGATGTTTTTTTAAAAAAAGAAAAAATACGGCAAGGGGGTTGAAGAGAATGAAAGAAGAAGATTATTTGGGGTTGATGGTGATTGTTTTTACTGCTTTTTCATAGAGTGGATCGGGGCTATTGCCTACATAGGTGCTGAGGTATCGCCCCTTCTGGTAGTCGTCAAGTCGGTGGTCGTAGTATTTGCTTCCCGGATTGCCACTGGTTCCTCCCGGTAAAGCCGAATAAAACAATCTCTCTTCATCGGTGAATTGAGCGATCATTCGCATGGATGGGCCGTGAGTTTCTTTAATTGAATTGAGTGCGGAACCGGTACCATCGCCCTCGAGGAGGGGCAAACCAAAGGCGTCGATTCTGGTCAGGTGAGGTATGCTTGAATTTCTATAATGCACCCACTTTTTATCCGGATGTTCCTCTTCCCATTTGAGATAAGAGTCCACCGCATTTTTATAAGAGAGGACGACAATGTCAACTGCGCTTTCTTTTTGTTCTGTGGCGACAATATTAAAATAGGGATTATCGGGATTGGATCGAGTCAGGTGTAAGGTGGTCTTCCAGTTGGGTTTGAGTAACTTTTTAAATCTGTGAGTACTGTCACTGTTTTGAAATTCGTCCCAGGTGAGAGTCAGGAATTCCTTCTCCCATTTTTTAAACAGCACGGACAGCATGGAATTATGGGTGAAGCGGCAGTCCCATTCCAGGAGTCGGATACGCAGTTCCTTTTCTCCCTCCGAAAGTTGATCTGTGTTTAACAAAGGCAACATCACCTCAAGCATTTCTATGGCCTTTTGCGAGGTGGGATCGGTCTGGAGGTTTTTCATCTCCTTTATTCCCATATTATCCATTTTTTCCAGCGCATTGTACAGGTAAGCACCTCTGTCCAGACTGTAGGTGCCTACATTGAAATAGGGATAGTCCGAACCGGTTGAAATTTGGTTGGCGCTGGCCACAAATCCACTGCCTGGATTGAAGGTAGTAGGAAGTTCCTCAAAAGGAATCGATTGGTTGAACAGGGAGTCATAAGTACTTCCGTCCTTTAAGAATTTTCCATCTGCTTTGTCTTTTCGCATCGGCAAGCTACCGGTAATCCGCAACCCGATGTTTCCCGAACGGTCTCCATAAACCAGATTTTGAGGAGGGTCGGAAAGGTGTTTTGAAATTTCAACAAACTGATCGAAATCGCGGGTCTCCAGGATTTGAGTTAAGCTCTTCATTAAGTCTCCCTTGGGTTCCCGCGCCAGCCAATGCATGGCGAAATCGCGCAAGGGATGCTCCTCATTTTGGGTGAAAGGGGCGGGGCCGAATACCGTATAGGGTATGCTGTCGCTGTGGGTGGGCTTATTCCTGATGTAAATGTCCTCCACTCTCCACTGCACCTCTTTGCGTTCGCCATCAACGGTGTAAATTTCGTATTCTCGATCGGCCCATTGAATTCGATACCAATCTACATAATCGCATCCCACATTGGTGGTTGCCAGGGCAATGGTTTCAGTCATTCCTATAAAAATGGCGGGAATTCCCGGAATGCTATAGCCGTAGAAGTTGTGATCGGGAGTCACAATGTGGCATTCGTACCAAATAGAGGGAAGAGTAAGGGGCAAATGGGTGTCGTTGCTCACGATGGTGCTTCCATCCTTCGTCTTGCCCGGACCTACCGCCCAATTGTTGCTCCCGTTGAGCAAATTGGGAAGAGAAAATAAATCCTCACCCGAAAATGACCAAGGCTCCTGAATGGAATGAAACACATCGCTCTTTCCGATGTCCTGATTTCTGTCGGTACTGGTTTCAAAATTTTCAGTAAACCACCCGTTGGGTATTACTGGAGGTATGTCGTCGTGACGTTGTGGAAAAAGTATTTCGAAGTCATTTCGACCAATTTTATCCCTCGTCAGGCTGGCTTGAATATCTTCGTGCCTAAAGGTCAACTCGTGGTTGAGGTAGGCGATAATAGAAGCTATTTTCTCTTCTGTCCAGGGAGTAGGATTGTAGTCAATGAGCTTAAATTCGATGGGAAAGTTTCTTTTGGACATCGAATGAATATATTGGTTTGCACCCTCTAAATAAGGGTTTAAGTGGTTCTGTACCTCAGCATCCACCTGCCATTTGGAAGCGATGTTTTCAATCATTACAGACATCCCTTTTCTTCGCATTTCGAGATCGTAATCAAGGGCTTGCTCGCCAAATATTTCAGCAATTTGCCCACTGGCAGCCCGGGCGGTAAAGTCCATTTGAAAAAGTCGGTCGCTGGCGTGAAGATAACCCAGCGCGTAAAGCGCATCCGATATATTATTAGCGAAAATATGAGGGATAGCGTGCTGGTCATAAATTATTTCCACCTGTTCAGATACCGGTAGATTTAATTTTTTTGGAGAAGGAGATTGAACGGGATCCGCATTTTGCCAAAACCCTTCAGAGGGAGAAAAGAAAGAACCCAATGGGGGCAGTGAATAATTCGTTCCACTCCAGGCTATGGAAAAAAACAACAGATAGACGATGAGTCCCATTCCCCAGAGCAGAGGTTCCCAAAATAACTTCTTCATTTTAAGTAATTTTTCGACATTAATCAGTCGGTTTTTAACAGTCCGGGGACTCGGGCTTTAATTATGCCCGAACTATTCATTATTATCTCTCAAGCACCGACTTTAACAAGGGTTGAAGTGGTTATTACTCCGGTTTGACGAACAGTAATTTTCCGGGAGTAGACCCTTTCTCATCATACAGATATCCCCCGCCTGAAAAAGAGTATAAATCGGAAACTTTCTCACTGTCGTTTTCAATAATAAACCTGGCCATCTGCCCCCTTGCTTTCTTGGCGTTAAAGGTAATAAATTTAAGTTTACCATTCCTCAATTCCTTAAATTCGATTTCGATCCAACGGTCCTTAAAAGCACCTTTATCAACCACATTGCTGTATTCTTTGGAAGCGAGATTGACGAGGTATTTACTGTTTGTTTCTTTCATGGCCTTTTCTAATTCCCGGGTTACTTTATCACCCCAAAACTCATAAAGGTCTTTTGTCTTTCCTACTTTTAATGGTATGCCCATCTCCAGCCTGTAGGGCTCGATGAGGTCAGAGGGCCGCAATATTCCGTAAAGGCCGGTCAGAATTCGCAAATGGGCGTTTGCATTTTTGAGGGATGAATCCGACAGCTCCATGGCCTCTAACCCCTGATAGACATCTCCCCTGTAGGCAAACAGGGCCTGGACGGCCTCTTCGGTTTGTGAAGAACCCTTAAAATTATTAAATCTATCGGTATTTAATTTAGCCAGCTTTTCACTGATCGACATGAGTTCCATTAATTGGGGCACTGAGAGTTTTCTGAGTTCTTTAACCAACACCTTAGACTCTTTTTCAAAAACGGGCAGGGTAGGGGAAAGCGCATCATTTTGATAATCGAACTTCATCGTTTTGGCAGGGGAAAGTATACTTAGCATAGTTTATTTGTTTGAGTTTTTTATAAAGGTAAAAAAAACAAATTTAAAATATGTTCACCGGATTTTCAATGGGGCAAAAAAAAAAGAACTGCCCGAAGACAGTTCTTTGATCTTTATATATTATTTAACGAGGGTAATTCAATTTATTTACCATCGAAGAGATTTCCTTCCTTTTTGGGGACGGAATCACCATCTTTTTTGTCTACGACTTTACCTCTTACCAAAATGACGTGTGGATCACCGCCTTCATTGGTGGTCACACGGATGGTTCTGTTGATATTTCCCAGTCGGTTGGTGTCGTAATTAATAGAAAGTTCGCTGGTTTCCCCGGGCATAATTGGGTCTTTGGGCCAATTGGGAACCGTGCAACCACAACTTCCGCGGGCATTGGTAATAATAAGCGGCGCGTTACCGATATTGGTGAAGGAGACGGTTCTAACTCTCTCGGCTCCGCGTTCAATCTCTCCGTAATCTACAGTAGTAGATTCAAAAGACATTTGAGGCGCATTTTGCGCAACGGCAATCAGGGGTAATATAAAAAGGCTAAGAGCAAATGCTATTATTCCTAAAACTCTCATAGGTAAGCAATTTTATGAATGTGAAAAAATTATGTACAAATCTACAATACTAAGAACAATAAGACAATAAAAAAAATTCATTTGTTTGTTAATGAGGTGTTAATCATCGCCTTACTTATAAAAATAACTTATACAATAATGGAAACGCAGAACAAGCACTTGATAATATGTGTTGGATTCATTATCTTTGCACACCATTTCAAAAATCGTAAACTAAATTTTTCTGAATATGACTCTAACCGCCCTAGCTGATAACTGGAAAGTCGACGACAAGGCCGAAAACAGTGAATTCATCAATGAAGTCCTTTTGGATTTCTGGATTTGTTGTATCAGTCGGGAGGCGAGCTTGCTCGGCAGAAGGGAGGTATTGACAGGTAAGGCGAAGTTCGGTATTTTAGGAGATGGAAAGGAAGTTCCACAGGTGGCTATGGCGCGGGCTTTTAAAAAAGGAGACTTCAGGTCGGGATACTACAGGGACCAGACTTTTATGATGGCGATGGGTCTCTGTACCGTAGAGGATTATTTCGCTCAGTTGTACAGCGATGTGGCCAACGATCCATTCAGTGGGGGAAGGCAGATGAATAGTCATTTTTCTACTCCTTTTTTGGATAAAGAGGGAAACTGGTTGAATCATACCGAAAATTATAATATCTCTTCCGACATATCTCCCACCGGTGGACAGATGGCCAGGGCCTTTGGATTGGCTTTTGCCTCCAAAAAATTCCGCAATGCCGATGATCTGGACCACTTGAAGCACTTGTCCAAAAATGGAAATGAAGTTTGTTTTTGTACCATAGGCGATGCATCTACTTCAGAGGGGATTTTTTGGGAGGTGATGAATGCGGCTGTGGTGGAACGCGTTCCCCTCGCAGTATCGGTTTGGGACGATGGATATGGAATTTCGGTCCCCAAAAAATACCAGACTGCTAATGGATCTATATCCACAGCCCTCAGTGGCTTTTACTCAGAGGATAACGACAGGGGAATGGACATATATCGCGTGAGTGCATACGATTATCCGGCCCTTTGTGAGGTGTATGAAAAGGGCATTGATAAGGTAAGGCAATTACACCGGCCCGCCCTTTTCCATATTGAGGATTGTACACAACCTCAGGGGCACTCCACCTCCGGCTCTCACGAGCGATACAAGAGTGAAGAGAGGCTTCAGTGGGAGCGCGACTTCGATTGCATAAAAAAAATGGAGGAGTGGATGTTGTCTGCAAATATTGCCGGAGCGGAAAAAATAAAAGAAATAAAAGAGCAATCTAAAAAGTTCGTGCGGGAGGCCAAGAAAAAAGCGTGGGACAACTACTATCAGCCGATCAAAAGCCAATGGAAAAAGCTTCAAATCCTTTTTGCAAATATCAAAAATGAACACGCTGAACTGGAGGAGATTTCCACAATGGAAAAAGACCTCAAAAGCGCTTTGAATCCCCTTAGATACGAGTTATTAAAAAGTGCTCGAAAAATGTGGACCGCTTGCATTGGGCTGGAGTCCGACAGTGTGAAAGCCTTGAAAAACTGGATTGATAAGGAGCGAAATCTTGGTGTAAAAAGGTACCACACCCATTTGTACAGCAATACGGAGCGATCGGCTCTAAAGGTTCCTGTCGTGCCTGCGAAGTATCCGGAAGAATCGAAAAAAGTGAGTGGGTACGAAGTACTCAATAAATTTTTTGATACTGCATTGATGCGCGATCCGGCCCTTTTTGCCTTTGGCGAGGATGTGGGAAAAATTGGAGATGTAAATCAAGGCTTTTCGGGAATGCAGGATAAATACGGAGAGCATCGGGTTTTTGACACCGGTATCAGAGAATGGAGTATAGTCGGCCAGGCTATCGGTATGGGCATGCGCGGATTGAGACCCATTGCAGAAATTCAATATCTGGACTATCTGATGTACGGCCTGACCGCATTGACTGACGATTTGGCCACCATGAGGTATCGGTCCCTGGGCACTCAGATGTCTCCGACTATTATCCGTACCAGAGGCCACAGACTAGAGGGGATATGGCATACTGGATCACCAGTGGGAATGATGTTGAATGCCCTGAGAGGGATTTATATTCTCATGCCTAGAAATATGACTCAAGCGGCCGGGATGTACAATACGATGCTGAAATCAGACGACCCAGCCATAGTGGTGGAATGTTTGAACGGATATCGCCTGAAAGAAGACTTACCCACTAATTTAGCAGATTTTACAGTGCCATTGGGAGTACCTGAAGTGTTGATTGAAGGACAGGACTTGACTCTGGTCACTTATGGATCATGTGTTCGCATCGCAGAAGAAGCCATTGAACAGTTGAATCAATTGGGTATTTCGGTGGAGTTAATCGATGTTCAAACTCTATTGCCCTTTGATTTAGAGGGTGTAATAATCGAATCTCTGAAAAAAACCAATCGCATCGTTTTTCTGGACGAGGATGTACCCGGCGGTGCTACTTCTTATATGATGCAAAAAGTTTTTGAAGAGCAGGGTGGATATTTTCACCTCGATTCCAAGCCTTTGACTATTACCGCCACTGCCAATAGAGTACCTTTTGGTTCCGATGGGGATTACTTTTGTAAGCCCTCTGCTGAAGATGTGGCCGAAGAGGTATATTTACTCATGAAGGAGGCAGACCCCGCATCTTTTACAGGTGAGGTAGATGGTTCTATTATGTGAATTGAGAATCACTCACTCTTTGTCAACCGATTGATAAGCCCACTGAAAATAAAAAAGTGAAAGGGCAGGACACTATACCAGTAAATTCTACCCTGTACACCGAGTGGCCTGAAAACAGCACTTTGTTGTAAAAACAGGGCTCCATTCTCTTCCATTAATTTGAATTCCAACCAGGCTTCGCCGGGTAGCTTCATTTCTGCAAACAAAAGTAATCTACCCTCTTTTTTATCGGCCACTATTACCCTCCAAAAGTCCAATGCATCTCCGGGGTGAATTTCCGTGGGATGAGTTCGGCCCCTTCTCAGACCTATCCCACCCATTACCTTGTCCAGATATCCTCTCAGTTTCCAAAGTAAATTGCTGTAGTACCAGCCGGTATCCCCCCCAATTGACCAGATCCTGTCAATCACTACATCTCTGTTCTCAGAGTTTATTTTGCGTGTTTTTCTGTCGATATAGCAACCGTGTGTGGGGAATTCAATCTGGTTCATGAGTTCGGTGTTGGTGTGAGATACTGAAAATGCATCCTTCCAACTGCTCACCACCATTTTTTGCTCTATTTTCTGAAAGGCAAGTTCCACTGCAGACTCGTAATCTATGAGTTCAATTCCCAGTTCAGCTGCCAAATCGTTGGGTTTTGCAATCACATCTACTTTCATGCTGTCGACGAGGTTTAAAGCGAGGTTGAAGGAGGTAGAGGTGATGAAGTACAGCCAGTAAGAAGACAGTTTTGGGGTCATTACGGGAACCGTGTAAATCCATCGTTTTAATCCTCTGACTTTAGCAAAACCGAGTAGCATATCTCTGTAGGTCATTACCTCATGAGCCGATATATCGTAGGATTTATTGTAGTGCTTTTCCCGTCCCAATACACCCATTAAAAATTCAATTACATTCCTTATGGCTATGGGTTGTGTGCGGGTGTTGAGCCATTTGGGTGCAATCATCACAGGTAATTTTTCTGTGAGGTCGCGAATAATTTCAAAGGAGGCACTTCCTGACCCGACAATTATTCCTGCTCGAAGTGCAGTAAGAGGGACAGTACCAGATGATAAAATTTGCTCCACCTTTAGCCTGGATTGCAGATGAGGCGATAGTTTATCCGCATTGACAATTCCGGTCAGATAAATAACTTGACGGCACCGTGTCCGCTCTATTAATTCCAGGAAGTTCTTTGCAATCTGAGCTTCTGCATCCTCAAAATCTCCCCCTCCACTCATTGAATGAACCAAATAAAAAGCGACATCGATATTCTCGGGAAGTTGATCTTCCCTATCTATGTTCATTAAATCAAGCTTGATAATTTGTTCCCGGGGAAGCCGGTAGGTGTTTTTAAATCTATTTGGATCTCTTACGGATGCGTATACGGTGTGATTTTCATTCAGCAACACGGGCATGAGTCGCTGGCCTATATAACCATTGGCACCTGTGAGAAGTATGTTCATACTAAGCTTAATACAAATAGTATACAACTTGTTTACCTAAAGCGCAAATAAACTATTACTGTTTTACCAGTTTTTTTACCTTTCTTCGAACACCATCGGTAATTTCAATAAAATAAATACCGGGGGGACTGTTTCTCAATTGGTCGATCTCCAGCTTAGATTCGCCACCTCCGGACAGATAGTAGGTGCGGTTGGAGATCAATCTTCCGTTGATGTCAAAAATGCGCAGGGAATAATCTCCACTGTACTGTCCTGCTAACTCTACGGTCAGGAACAGTTCACTGCCAAATGGATTTGGAAAAGCGGTGATCTGAAGTGGATTGTCTTCCGCAGGATCAATAACAGAATTCGGACATTCAGTAAACAGAATAAATGAAACAGTATAGGCACTGGTATCGAAATTGCAGATCCTCCTTACCTGAACCTCATAAGGAGTACAGGGCTTCAGTTCTGAAATTTGATAGAAAGTGTCTGGAGTAGCCTCCTCCTCCCATTCTGTATCGTTTAGTTCCCGATATCTTAGGTTGTAGGCTATGGCATTTTCAACTGAATCCCATTCAACCCTTATACCTTCCGGGCTTACCACTTCTGCAGTAGCTTCCACAATTTCGGGACATGCAATTGAGGGTTGGTACAAGAGTACACAGTAGTCGATTACCTGTCCAAACTCAATGGCCGCACAGGGGTTGGCCGGTGGAATACTGTCAGGATCTTCCATAAACTGCATGGATACTCGCATCCGTACATGTCCGGGATCAATTCCCTCAAAGATAGGAATGACAATGGTTGTATCAATCGCTTCGGTGACGGTTGTGCCTGGATTGAAGATCAGTTCATCGGTTGCAAAAATTCCATCGCGGTTAAAGTCCATCCATATCCTAAAATATTCCGGAAACTGGAGATTGATATACTGAGGTTTCAATCGGATGGACAATTCTTCACCCATGGTGATAATACTCACGAGATCACTTACCAATTCAGAGTAACCAACTCCTCGTCCGGGAAGTGGAAATGCTTCTCCTGCTACAACAAAAGAATCGATCCATTCAAAATCGGAATCGATTTCCTCTGCATTCTCCGGCTCACAAAACGGAATGGCATTGCAATCGAGACAGGCCGGAGTTTCCAGAATCATTACATTTGAAAAGGCTGTAAACCCGGTATCGCACCGGGCTTGGATCTGAAATTCGTAAATGTGACAGGGTTCGAGTCCATCAAAAGTTATGTGATTGGTTTCCCAAAGGTCGGTGATGTCCCAATGTTCATCTCCGTATGTCCTGAATCTTATGTTGTATTCAAAGGCGGGAATTATTTCATTCCAACTTATGGTAGCTGATGTGGAGTCCTCAAAGGATATTTCAAATTCAGAGGGAGCAACGCAGCAACCGATGCTTTTGAAGTTGGCCACGGGCGTCCATTCTCCCACTTCTTCCTCGCAAATGGCTCGTATCTCAATGTCGTATTGTGAACATAGTTCGAGATTGAGAAAATAGGGAGGGGTTGCATTTTGGAATAAATTCCATTGGCCGCTGTCTGTGCGAACTCTCAAGTCAACACTTTCGGTACCCACAACTTCCAGCCAATTGAGGGTGAGCCTGAGTTCCTCTTGCCCCTCGACAACTATATTTAATGGCTTGGGGCAGTCAGCGCAGGCGTATAAAAGATTGTTTACTGCCTTGGAGGCGTTTAATCTGCCCCCTGTAATAGTTTCACCCTCTAAAGAAGATACTGAATCGGTACTCTCTAATAGGAGTTGCTTAACCATTAAGGCCGCAGTCTCGGGATGAGACTGCCCAATTCTTACCAAACTTTCACAGGGGGCGGAATACATTAACCCCACTACTCCCGCAACCAGTGGAGAGGCAAAGGAAGTGCCTGTGGAGATCCCATATCCCCCGTTGTTTCTGGTGGTCATTACACCTGCTCCCGGGGCACCTAAATCAATGGTATTCCTTCCGAAACCGGTATTGGCCCGCTGATCTGATCTGTTGGTTGCGGTGACAGCTATCAGAAAATCACTGCTGCAGGCGGTGGGTAAATCTCCCACGATATCTACATCCTCATTGAAATTGGTGGTAGCAGCTACGCTGAGGATTCCGTGCGCTCCCAAAGTGTCGTAAAAAGAACACCACAGAGGAGAGTCGTTGGGATTTCCTCCATCGATTCCCCAGGAAGAATTGGTGACCACTACAAAGGCCCCTCTTTCTCCCATGGTTTCATTGTATATTCGCCTCTGTGTGAGAACATAATCGTAGGATGCAATTGCGTTGGATTCGAATCCATCGCCGCCAACTACCGTCATAATCTTAATGTCCCAATTGGTTCCGGCAATTCCCTCCTCATTATTGGTCAGAGCTCCTATCATTCCACTCACCGGCGTGCCGTGACTCCCGAGAGAACCTCCGGCTACAATTCCATTCATCTGAAAGGTATTCCAGCCGTAAACATCATCTATATAACCATTTCCATCGTCGTCCATACCGGTACCCTCTATTTCTTCCCTGTTTTTCCATATCAATCCCTGAAGGTCGGGATGATCAATATTGATACCGTCATCAATGACCGCCACAACTACGGTGTCTCCCAAAGCAGTGACGCCTCCTGTGGTGATACTCCAGGCCTCAATGGCGGAAATGT
Source organism: Saprospiraceae bacterium (assembly GCA_018224445.1). Lineage (GTDB taxonomy): Bacteria > Bacteroidota > Bacteroidia > Chitinophagales > Saprospiraceae > PWJY01. The sequence continues at coordinate 3,354 of JAGTVA010000033.1, read as the reverse complement.
CCGCACCGGGGGTTCCGTTGGATTGTCCAGTATTGAGTAAGTGCCATTGGTCGGCGAATAGTGGATCGTTGGGTGCGATGTCTCGATTTCTGATTCTTCTATTGATTTGAGCCACCTCAACATATGGGTTTTTCTGTATTGATGCTAAAAAACGACTTTGATGTATACGCGCGAAATCAAAAGTTATCCTGTATATCCCCGAGTGAGATGAAAGTACCTCGGCTATTTGTATTTGCGTGGGTTCTCCTTCAAAGTCCACATGCATTCGCGCTACCTGATGAATGTCGTAACCTTTTTTAACCTGGAGTAGAATGTCTCCCGGCCGGTAATCTATTTGCTGGGCTTCTACAAACACGTTTCCTGAAAAAAGGAATAGGAAGCCTGTCAAAAAGATAGCGCAGTATTTAAAAGGGGCGGTATTTTGTAAGTTCAATTCCATTGTACTGTATGTTTTCTTCATTCTTAAAATTGTCCAATCAGCAAATTACAACTGGACCAATCGTATAGACCTTGTTTGAATACCCACATAGACCGAGAGGTTGAATCCTTTTAAGCATTTTCTACTCGAGTTTTTTTGTCTAAGGTAGGTACCATGGCCTGGTTATTTGGTTTAAATATAAAATTCTAAACAGGTAAAATTAACATTTCTATTGGAAACATTTATTCAATATACGATAAAATAATGCGGGATATTAAATCTTAACAGTTTTTAGGAGTAAAAATTAGCGAGGGCAATTCATATTAAATTATAAAAATATATAAAAAAACTTGCATGTCAGATATTAGTATATTACATTTGTATTTAATATGTTTATTTGATCATCTAATAATTAATGTCATGAATATCAAATTTAGGTTAATACTCACAGGGGTTATCGTTTTTTTTGTGAGTGGAGGATTGAATTTGGCAACTGCCCAGTCTGCTTATGAACTGGCGGCCAAAAAGTACGGAATGGGGTATTATGCTGAAGCTGCAGCGGAATTGACAAAATTGTCGGAGGCAGGTGAGTTAGAGATTGAGGGCTACCTAACATTGGGAAAGTCATTGTTGAGAATGAACAATCCGCACTCAGCCGAGATGTTTTTATCGCTCGGGCAGAGCAGGGATGTTGCGGTTGCCCACCCTGAATTTTTTTACTTGCTCGGTCAATGTCTGATGATGCAGGGAGATTATTCAATGGCAAGGACTCAATTTTTAGCTTATGCTGCACACGAGCCGCTTATTGGAAGGCATTATTCGAAGGCGGCCTCAAAAGCCGAGCAATTAAAAGACCGAGAACCCGATTTTAGGGTTTTTAATATGCCTTGGAATACCTCTGGCTCAGAAGCGAGCATATCAATGTTTAAAGGTGACCTGACGCTCGTTTCTACCGCTGATAAAGCAAAGAAAGATTGCGGTTCCTGGAAGTGTAATATCAACGGGGAGTTATTGGTCACTGCAAAGGGAGACCCGTATAATATTCAGGTGGCTTTAAGAGGGGAGTTGAAAAAGGACCAATTATTAAGTATGGTATCATATTGCGGCAATGGAAGCGGAGTTGCTTTTGTGAAAAGTGCCACAGTCCCCGGGATAAGGCCGGTGGACGGAAAGTATACAGACCTTTCTATTTACCTGGCTGGAGTTAATGAGGAGGGGGACTGGGACGATATAAAGTCCTTTCCATACAACTCTGCAAAGTATTCTAATGCCTTTCCGTTTTTGGATGAAGAAGGTATGAAATTGTATTTTGCTTCAAATATGCCTGGTGGTTTTGGTGGTTTTGATTTGTATATTAGTGAGTTTATCGATGGACAGTGGAGTGTACCTGAAAATCTCGGCCCGGAAATCAACAGTCCCGGAGATGAGATCAGTCCATTTGCCGTGGAAAACACACTGTTCTTTTCCTCAGACTGGCACCCCGGAATGGGCGGACACGATGTATTCTACACTTCCTTAACTCATCCTGAAAAAATGGTCAACGCAGGTCGGAGTATCAACAGCGCAAGGGACGATTTTAATTTTATTTTAACCGATAACCTCAAAGACGGATTTCTGGTATCCAACAGGCCGGGTGGCAGAGGCAATGAAGACGTGTACGGGTTTTCTTCTCCCCAACCCCTCATCGAAAGAACGAGGGGGGAGATTGCAGCAGAGAATACAGTCGGGCAAACGTCTTCAGATTTGGGAGTAGTAATGGCCAATAGTTTTATGGGGAAAGCCAATGCGGTATTTGCCAGTGATTTGGTGGACCCAACAGAGGCTCACAACAAATTAAAAGATGTGTATTCCATACAGGTCGCTTCTTACAGAGAGGATTTTGACGAACAAAATTTAGCGAAAAAACTAAAGGACATCGGCGATGTATACAAGGTGTTTTTCAATACCCATATCAAGGTGAGAGTAGGATCTTATGAGAAGAGAGAAAATGCTGAGGGGGATTTGAAGAAGGTCAGAGAGATAGGGTTTTCCGATGCTTTTGTAGTTAGAGAACAAGTGGTACTCAGTTCAAAATCTCCGAAAGTAAAGGCATCCAACCTTCAGAAAAAAAATGAGGGGTTTGACCGAGAGGGTAATACTACAGCTCTGGAATTAAAACGCTACCTGGTCAGATTGGGAGCTTTTAGAAATGCCGGGTATTTCGATCGCGCCCCGTGGAAAGAACACAAGGTCATCGAAGAAAAATCCGGGGAGTTTACTGTTTTTTACATCGGTGAATTCACCAGAATTGAAGAAGTAGAGAAAGTGCGGCTAAAAGCCGTAAACAATGGCTATTCAGATGCATTTATCGTCGTTCAGTACGACGGAACCAAAAAGAGATATTAATCCCTGAGTGTGTTCAAGTTGAATTGATTTGATCAAAAGCCCCGCAGTAGTTATACTTCTGCGGGGCTTTTACGATATTATAGAACTATAGGCAGCTCGAATTTCCTGGTATCTCCAATCTCATATCGTTAAGCCACTCCACTTCGTTTAGTGTCTTCCCGAGACCAGTTCGAATCACTTCGTTTCACTGCGTGACTCTCCTGGTATCTCAAATCTCATATCTCATATCTAATCCTCATACATCTTAATCGCAAACAAATAATACCCATCCGCTGCAAACAACAGACCATTGTCCTCGTCTATTCCGATGTCGCCGTTGAGCCTGGAATTGGTGTTCATAAAAGAGCGCTCTTTCCACAGCATTTCCCCGGTGGTAGCCCTTACCGCATGTAAATGACTACTCGTGTTGTAATAGATAATTCCATTGTGATAAGATGGGGAGCCGGAGCTGACTGAATCCTCTGTTGCATCCGAGATAAATAAATTTTCCGCTCCTGTTTCCGGATCAAGGCCGTATAATCTCGGGCTGTTCCCTTTTACTAATATGGCGT
>JAGTVA010000032.1 GCA_018224445.1 Saprospiraceae bacterium | reverse complement strand
GGCGCTTTTTTGAAGATGTAGCGGGCTACATCAAGAAAATGCAACGACGTATAGGGAGGAATTCTATGAATATTTTGCTCTAAATATTTAGAATGAAAAATATAAGACTAAACTACCGTACATTTAGTATTCCATTTTTCAGTATATATTGGTTTATAACCTTTTATGCGAGATAGAATAATCGAACTCAGGTTAATAGCCCAATGGGAAAAATGGATTTCGGCAGCACCTGTAAATGCTAAACCCGGATTATTCTCCGGAGAAGATGGCGATGCTTCTTCTTGTTGCTCCGGATCGCGATGCTGTTAGTACTTAAAATAAGCCTGTTTTAAATTTGAATATCAAAAAAAAAAAATGAAGAATCAAACCACCCCATATTTGTTTTTCACCGGGAAAGGCGGTGTAGGAAAAACATCCCTGGCTTGCGCCAATGCAGTAAAATTGGCGGATGAGGGTAAAAAGGTCTTGCTCGTGAGTACAGATCCGGCATCTAACCTACAAGATGTTCTTGAAAGTCCGGTACATGAAAAAATCGGTGCTGTAGAAGGGGTACCCAACCTATTTTCCATCAACATTAATCCCGAGGTTTCGGCAGAAGAGTATCGGAAACGGGTTACAGAACCGCTGCACGACATTTTGCCCGAAGCGGAAATTGAGAAAATGAACGAAGAGCTTTCCGGTGCCTGTACTACGGAAATTGCTTCATTTGATGAGTTTTCGCGTTTCATATCGGGTGAAAATGAGGGTGGCAGCTTTGATGTAGTGATTTTTGACACTGCACCCACGGGACACACACTGCGTCTGCTGGAACTGCCTGCTGCCTGGGCCTCATTCTCTGAAGAAAACCCGGACGGCGCTTCTTGTTTAGGGCCTACATCGGCATTGAAAAGCAGTCAGGAGCGATACAAGAAAGTAGTGGCTACCCTAAGAGACGCTGCACAAACCACTTTTTACCTCGTTGCCCGCGCAGAACAATCTTCGCTCAAGGAAGCCGCAAGAACCAGTGAAGAGTTGAATGAATTGGGATTGAAAAACCAGGAACTCCTGGTCAATGGGGTATTCAAGTCTTTGGATAAATCGGATCCTTTTGCAGGGAAAATGGAAACCATGGCGCAGAAACAATTGAGTGGAATACCCGAAAAGCTTAAAAATCTTCCTCTGCAAACCTATCCCCTGCTTCCCTACAATTTGCTGGGTATTGATAAATTGCGCTCCCTTTTGGATACTGAAAGACAGGAAAAACTCGTGGCCACCAATCTTTCATTGAGTTCCGGATTCACGAGTGAACTCAGTGGGATCGACCAATTGGTCGATGAACTCACCAGTGAGCAAGACCATGGGCTGATTATGACCATGGGAAAAGGAGGTGTAGGAAAAACCATTGCCGCTTCTGTTATCGCAACCATGATAGCCCGAAAGGGGTTTGATGTTCACCTCACCACCACCGACCCAGCTGCCCATGTTCAGGACTTTATGAATCAATTGGATGAACTGCCCGGCAATATGACCATAGACCGGATTGATCCTAAATTGGAGACCCGGCGTTACACCGATAAAGTGCTTGAGCAAAAGGGGAGAAATATGGACGAACAAGGCAAAAAACTTCTTCTGGAAGATTTAAAATCACCTTGTACGGAGGAAGTGGCTGTTTTTCACGCCTTTTCTAAAGCCATTCAACAGGCCAAACGGAAGTTTGTAGTGATCGATACAGCGCCTACGGGACACACCTTGTTGTTACTCGATACCGCCGGGAGTTATCACCGCGAAGTACTGAGAAGCTCCGGAATGGATCCTTCCAGAATCAAGACTCCGTATATGGCCCTTCAAGATGCAGAATTGTCAAAAGTGATTCTCGTATCTCTTCCTGAAACTACGCCCATGCGCGAAGCTGCTGCCTTGCAGGAGGATTTAAAACGAGCAGGAATTCACCCCTATGCCTGGGTTGTGAACCAAAGTCTGTCTATGCAACCGGACATCAAAGATCCGCTGTTAAAAAGCCGGGCATTGGCAGAAGGAGAAGTTATTCAATATATCGACAAAAATCTCACGGAAAGACTTTACGGCATTCCCTTTCTGCCCGAGGAGCAGTTGTTGCCGGCAGTGCTCGACTTCTACTCTGAAAATGAACTTATTAAAACCGGGTAATATGGGTGTCAAAAAATCAGATTTATTCAACCAAAAGCAACGACGTATAAGGAGGAATTCTATGGATATTTTGTTTTAAAATGGTTGAAATGAAAAACATAAGGGTAAGTTATAGCAGTTTTAGTTTTCCTATTTTTGTTAGGTATTCATTTTCAATTTTTTATGCAAGATAGAATAATTGAACTCAGGTTATTACCCATTGTCACCTTTTGCCTTGACCCCTTGCTAAAGACGTGGCAAACTCCCCGGATCCAAAAAGATCGAGTTCGGTATTTATGTGGGGTCGAATTAGCTGTCTGATGTAGCCAATAATTATTTGATATGCTCCTTGAAAAATCTCACCAATTTAGTAATTACCTCATTAGATTGATTGTTGTCAAAACTGTGAAAAGCCAAATACTCGTGGTATTCATTGACAACACCAAGGGAATTGAGTTTTCCATGCATCCATTGGCTTTGATAAACAGGTACAATAGGGTCCAGACTGCCGTGAAATATAATGGTAGGTTGGCTGGTGCTGGTTATGTTCCAATAAGGACTAACTGCTTTATAAGCTGTAGTATCCCATGGTTGTCCAACGTATTCTGTTAGAATATCGCCCGTATACCCTCCCAACCAGGGGTTTTGGCTGTTATACCAACTCCAATCGTTAATAATACTGGGTCCAAAAATGTTTCCAATGCATTTAATATTGGGGTCGTATTTATACGCATAAATCATAGCTAACTGTCCGCCAGCACTAGCCCCTATTACTCCAATTTTGGAAGATATCTGATAGTCATTCATCTTTGAAATTAGGTCTGAAACCACCGCACTTATATCAGCCATTATCTCATTGTGGTGGATATTATCAGCATTATTTGCCAATCGATAATTCATGTTTACTAAAGCCGCATCCTCCCACTTGGTCTTGATGCGATTTAAATAAATATTAAAATCCTCCTTTTGTCCTGCTTTCCAAGCTCCACCGTGTATCATTAAAACAACGGGAGTAGTAGTGTTTCTTTTTGCCGGTAGGTATATATCATAAACTTGTTTTAGGTGTCCGCCATAAGGTACATCTAACAGGGTGGTGTCGCTTAAATTACTGGTACCATCAGGGTTGTTTATATCCTCATCTTGTTCCTTATTGCAAGAAAAGAAAACGAGTAACAGTAAGACAGCTATAACTTTTATTTGAATTTCAATTAATTTCTTCATGGTACAAATATATTTTATTGTAAAGTATTAACCTGAGCAATAAACCACCTGCCTTCACTTCCTGCCAATATTCTCCCGTCAATTATCAACTCAATTCCTGTCACCTCTTTATCCTCCCACTTACTATATATGAACCGTCATTTGCCACATTCATTATATCTCCAAAATTTCCCAAAGGTATCTCAAATTCCACGTTAATAATATTTCCACCACAGATAACACAGATTACCACAGATAAAAGTTTGGATAAACCTGCGATAAAAAGAGAATGGACGATAATGCTCAACCTTTTGCATGCCTTCGAAATTATGAAAACCTTAAAAACAACAGCCGTTGGACATAATGGGAAATGGCAACGTACATGCGCACGGCCGTGCGCATTATAACTTCCCTCTACAATGGAAACACCCTATGCTCGTACTCTTCCTGAGCATTGAGGGTAGTGGCTATGAAATAGGGGGCATCCGGAACCGAGGTCAGAGATACAAGCCCTTCCAGTTCGATGTATTCGATATAGGGCTCATAAAACTCGTAATCCCATTTAAAAATATCCATCTCCTCATGGAAAAATTCCTCGTCCATGTAAATTCTACCGATTCCGTGTTTAGTATGGGCAAATACGATTTCATTACCGTAAATCCGAAAGTCAACGATCCGCCCCTCGGACCCTTGATCGAACCGTTTTGAGGGGAGTGCAAATACCTCCTCTTCCATATTGCTCAAAGGATATATTACAACATGAGTATAATATCCAACCCATCCTGAAGCAGTAGTCGACAAAACCCCCAGGAAATCAGGGGATATTTCAGCCTTAGTGATGTATTCGGGTTGGAGATTTCTGTGGAGGAACTTACTTTTATATTCTACCTCAGCATCTTCCATCAGGTCGTAGAAAAGAAAATATTTTGGGGTATAAATATTGTCGATGGCAATCAATTGGTTGTTGTGAATGACAAAATCATCAATGGCTTTACCCGACATATTTAAAATTTCGGGAATGTGGGGGAAATGCCACTCCCGGTTTTGAATGTTGAATTGCAGAAATTTGCTTTCTCCTGGATATCCTCCAATAAACACATTTTTTCCCTCAGTAAAAACGGTGACAATTTCGATTTCTAGCGGGATTTCCTCTTCCAGATAAAACCTGCCCGACCAGTGGTAGACCTTTATATTTCTCTCTTCACTATCGGCCAGAATCAGGTAGTGACATCCGTCATAGGCATAATGAGTGTGTTCATTGATCTCAAATTCCTTAATTACTTCGATCTGCTCTCCCCGCAGGCGATTGATGGATATGAGAGACTCCGATTCCAATAGAACAAAAGAATCGGCAGAGCAATCCGGAGGTTTGTTGGAAATCTTTGCTTTTTTGCAGGAATAGGGCATGGCGATACAAAGTACCAGGAAGGCGGAAATCAGGAGGTAGATCGGTTGGTTGATATTGATTTTAAATTTCATAGCTTACAGGGTTCAGTCCGGGTTAATGAGGAAATTACTTTTTAACTAGACGTTAAGATAAGGAAGAAAGTTGGGTGGATAGTAAAGTTTATGATTATATCAACGAGGATACTGGGGATGGGTAACTTCAGTGCGTTTTCCCACCAACCGGACAATTTGCAAAGCCGGTGAAGAAATGAACCAAGATCAGAAATTACAGGGCTATTATTTTTGCAGTATGGATTCGAATCCTTAATCACTTTAAGAAAGCAAGAACCCGGGTCCTGCGGTAAAGATAAAATGCTGGATGGCGTTGCCTATGAATCTCTATTTCACCAATACAATGGATTTAGTCCCTATTGAAACACCTTCTCTACCAATCCTTAATAGATATTGGCCGGATGGCAAATGGGTAGGTAAATCAATTGAATTTCCATTCAGTTTCCCCTCGGCCAATCGATTGCCCAACAAGCTGAGCAGGGTGTATTGGTATTGGGAACTGGAGTTTTGAGATAAGGATTCTATCCTGATTTGCCCTGTGGTGGGATTGGGACTGACGGAGAAATGTTCCGATGTTGGAGGGGTTAGGGTGTGGGTTGTATTATCACCGTATCGCGTTTGTGTACCCTGATTGTCGGTAAAATCAAGATCGAGCATTTCACCATCGCAATCATAGAAACGGAGTCCGATAGGATCAGGGGATATGATAAATTCACTCATTGGTACAAAACGTTTAAAGCTGAATGCCATAAGGGTATCGCCCGGGTTTAGCCCTTTACAGCTCGCAGAACTCCAGAGCGTAGGCAAAAACCCTTCATGAGTATGATTAAAATTAAAATCGGAATGAGTGATACTGAGTTCCGTATTGATATATTGAAGATCAATATACTCGAGTTCATCTGTCTCCCATTGAAGAGAAAACTGATAGGCTCCCATGTTTTCAAATCGCTCAACTACCAATGCTCCAATGACTTCATTTTGAGTTCCCGGGACTTCTTCAACCTGAATGTTAAGTTTTACCGTTTGCCCGGTTTGTGCCTCCAGACACCAATTAAATCCCACGAGTAAAATGGCCAGGATAAAAGCTTGCTTTTTCATAATATTTTCTTTTTGATTACCCTTATGAAAAAGGCTAAAATACAAAAGTGTGGCACTGAAATGTAAATATATTTGAAAATTTTGTGGGCCAATTTTTATAAACAACTGATATATAAGTTTTTAACTAAACAACAAAATAAGAATTTACATGGTGTCCTTCCCCCAATTGGATGAAAAACTCTTTTTTCCTCAAGGAATTCAATAAAAGGGTAGTGGATATCCGAAGAAGGTCTATAGAAAAAAGGCCTATGGATACTTGAATTCGGCCTATTTAGAATATAGAAGGTTCACTTTTGTTTATTTTTAACTTCAACCAAACCTATAGTTATATCCTACTCTAAAAACCCGGGTTTCAAAATAATTTGTAGAACTTAATTTGAAATCCACATCCTCCCTTACCATTTCAGGATGCATCGTATTAAACAGGTCCGTTCCATTGATAAAAATCTCTCCTTTACCCTCCTGAATAGCTATTTTTAAACCAAAATCAAGTCCCATTCTGTCTTCTATTTGACCTTGTGGGATGATATCCGGTGCGAAGTAAACAAAGGACAATTGGAGCGTAATATCTCGGGGAAATCTAATATTGGAACCGGCTTTGAGGTTACCTGTCCATTGTTCTTCTCTTGGTTGAGAAAATTCCACCCCCTGCGGGTAGGCATTGATGACTGAAAAGGCATCTATTACATTGAGATAAAAATTGGTATTGATGTTAAAAGAAATTCGGTCTGTTAAATTCTGGGACCATATTAGCTCAATCCCTGAATTATAGGATTTTCCGGCATTTTGATCCACCAATACCAACTGATTAAAATCGGGAACCCTGGTGATAATTGAAGTGAGTAAATCATTGGTTATTCTATGATAGACTGCGGAGTATAAGTAGGCTTTCTCAAATGTCCTTTTGTAAGCTATTTCCAGGGAGTGCGTGAATTGAGGTTGAAGCCCCGGATTGCCAATAGGCAGAATTTCGGGATCTGAGTACTGAGGAAATACCCTTAAGTTTTTTTCTTCCGGTCGATCCACTCTTCTGTTGTAAAAGAAATTGATATTGTTCAGATCATTGATTCGATATCCCAAGCGAATACTCGGGAAAAATCCTAAATAATCAAATCCATCACTGGCGTATGTATTGTGATCGGGATCAACCAGATAATCAATATCGGCGTACTCAATTCTAAGTCCTGCCTCAATTTCAAATTTCCGGGATTCAAAAATATAATTACCGTAGGCAGCGTATAACCATTCTCTATATTCTGCTGTACCTTGCAAATCCAGGTCAAGAATAGAATTTTGACCGGGCCTGAAACTAATCTCATTGGGAAATATTCTCGCTCTTGCCTTCAATCCTCCTTCATACCTACCCGACCTATGCGGTTTGGTGTAATCTACTGTTAAATCGAAAATATTTTCATCTGCGATTAAAAAAGTGCTGTCCATTCCAATTTTTTCAAATTGGGTGTCGGTGAAGTTAAAAACTTCATCTTTTCTGCGAAAGGAATAATTAAATGAGCTTTCAATCCGATGGCCGGGTTGATCAAATGTAACTCTATGAGTGAGAGAACTCATAAATGTTTTATTGGATTCATACTCATAATATTCCCACAATCTAATTAATTCATTACTACTGGAAGACAGATAGGGTAAATCACCCAAATCTGTGTAATCTCTCTGGTTATACAGAACAAAAATTGTCCAGCTGTTTTTATCATTTGCAAACCAATCTAAACCGAGTTTAATATTATAGATGGGTTGGGTCCGGTTTTCGAGAAATTGCTGTCGGACATTGGGCTCCCCTTCGGGGTATTCCCTGAGGAAAAACTCATTTCGGTTAACTTTCTTATGCCACAGTACATCTCCCTGTACAAAAAAATTGAGGTTGTTTTGTCGATAGTTCAATGAAAATCCGGGGTTTATTTTTGGTGTATACCGATATGGTTCCCGAATCTCAGCAATATTTTTTTCAGGAATTGTAAAAGAACCAATACCTCCTGAAACTGAAATGCTACCATTAAAACCCTTAGCTTCTTCTTTTTTGTAGATAATATTTACAATACCCGCCATGGCATTGGCATCGTATTTGGATGAAGGATTATTGATAATTTCTATTCGCTCAATAGACGATACCGGGATGTTATCCAGTCCGGATTGAGCACCTGCTCCAGTAAAGGCAGTTTGTTTCCCATCTACCAATACCGCCACTTTGTTGCTCCCTCTTACTTCGAGTTCACCATCTTGATTGATGGATACGCCGGGTAAATTTTGCATTGCTTGTAAAAGAGAGCCTCCTGTTTGACTAATATTATCCTCCATATTGTAAATTCTTCTATCTAGACTACCGGAAATTTCATCTCTCCTACTTTTTATTTCGACTTCTTCAAACTCTTGTATAGATTCCTCTAATTCAATTATTCCCAAATCCAAAAACTCACTCAATCTGCCTATAACAAAAACCTCTTCTATGCCTGTGTATCCCAAATAGGTTATTTTTAAGGTATATTCTCCACTTTTTAAATTCTCAAAAAGAAACTCCCCATCCATATTAGTTACTGAGCCTTTAAAAAATTCGGGGTCTCCCGACTTAAATAATTGCAGATTTGCAAATATTGCGTTTTCATTAGTTTCCTTATCAACAACCTTTCCGTATACAGATGCAGAAATAGACTGGGCATCCATATCCGGTGTGAATATAAAAGCAGTAAAAATGAAAATTGAAATTGACTTAAATAAAGTGTAGACAAAAACTTTCTCTAAAAAATACGAAACCTTCATGAATAATTTTTTTAAAAAATTTCCGATACAAAACAACAAAAATTGAGAAATGTAAAGCTAAATGAATGGTGAACAATAGAGAAGGGAATGGGGTCGGGCGGTGAGAATTCAGATAAAGGTTCTTTTCCTGATATGAACCTCTCACTATAACTCTTTTTTGTTTGGCAAATTATTCCCTGGTATTATAATTATCAAAGAAAAAAAATAAAAAGGAGGCTACCTGTTCTCTATAGAAATTTCTGCTAACCTCTCCGAATTGTTTTGCTTTTTTCTTCCATCTTAAATGATCATGGAATTGCAGTTATTGGTAATATTTCTGTTGGAAATAAAATTCGGTTTACCTAAAAAATCCCACTTCTCTAAGAAGGATTAAAAAGTCCTCAGCAATTAATGATCCCCTGGAATCCACAATTTTTAAATGATAATTTCCAATCGGCATTTTAGAAGTCGGCAACCCTATAAAACCGGGACCTCTGGAGATTGGAAATTTCATTTTATGGGAATAATTCTCTTTTGACAGGGAAACGAGCTCCACTGTAACTGTATCTGTTTTTTCCGAATAGTAATCAATTCTTACATTCTCGCCGTTTTCAACAGAGGGGACCGGTGCAAGCCGAAAATTGGAGTTAATGGTATCGCAGAGACTGTAATCAAAAACCATCTCAAACCTTTCGCGAAACATGCCGTGGCCCCATTTCATGGAGATCGGTGGATAAGCGGGGTTGTGAGGATTTTCAGTGGTATTGTTGTAGGTGACGAGGCTGTGAATAACAGTGCCTTTGGGAAGGACGATGGATTCTTCAAAATGATATTTCTCTGCCCAGTCGATAAGCCAGTCTGTAATTTTTAACAGAGGGATGACTTCTCCGGAGGGTTTGGTTGCATACACTTCCATGTTTCTGCAGAGGAGGTTGGCCTCGGGGGTCAATGCGTGGATTTGTACGGCAAAGGGCAACTCTATCGATGAATGAACTCTCGTTGTTTTATTGGAGGGAATGGAGTCAATTTTTTTGGAGATATTATTGAGATTGAGAAGCGGGCCGGACCGGACCAACGCGTTATCCTTTCCAAAGCTAAGCGTATCAAATGACACACAGGTGCTGTCAAAACCAGGGGCCCCGGTAGGGCCGTAGTGCACTTCAAATAACAAAATGGATTTCGGCGGTAAAAATTTTATGGCCTCTTTGGAATCCGGATTAAATGGAGACCAGGAGTGCCAATATTTGAATGACGGAACTGCGCCCAAACCACCGAATGAATAGTATCCATATCGGGGATCCCAGTCGTCCATAGAGGCCCATTTGTCCGATGTACCCACTGAAACTTTGCACGATCTGACAATTTTCTTATTTCCGGGCTGAAGTTGGATATTTTTAGCCAAAAGAGGATGGGGATTGTTGAGTGGGATGACAAAAACCTGATATTGATCCTTGTATATGCCGTATTGTTCAAAAGAATGCTCCATACAGGAGGTAAAGGATCCACTTTTATCACCTCTTTCCCCGGGAATCTTTAATCGGTTATTTGGTTTGAGATTTCCGGGCTGCATGCCTCCGTCTACCCAATTTTTTATCAGTAGTATTTCTTCATCGCTCACCGTTCTGTCGTGTTGTATTTTTGAATAATCCGTTTTCGGTAACCACGGAGGCATAATTTTATTTTCCAATACAAATTTGATCATTTCCCCATAGGACCTAATCTCTTCATAGGTTGTAAATGGCATGGGGCCTAGGTGATTGCCGGTATGGCAAGGAGTACAATGTTGCTCTATTACAGGCGCGACTTGATCAAAATTTATCCCATTTGATTGAGAAAAAAGTGATCCCTGAAAAACCAGTAAACAACAAATGGTTAAAGGGACAAATAATTGAATTAATTTCAATTGTGAAATGTGATGAAACACCCAATAGCTTTTTC
>JAGTVA010000031.1 GCA_018224445.1 Saprospiraceae bacterium | reverse complement strand
GGACCAGTACCTCCTCCGTTTCCTGAGCGGCTCTGCGAAGTTCTATTTCGAGATGGACTTCGCGTGCACTGGTGACCAAAAAATGGGCTACTATTGCAGTCTCGTACCCCAGATAGGACACCCTTAGAGAATGTCTCCCGAGGGGAATATCCCGAAGTTCGAACCTCCCGTTGATGTCCGTAGTGGTTCCCCTGACAGGCTCTGAATCCACCAGGGTTATATTGGCTCCGGTAAGGGTTTGTTGATTGCTGCGGTCGATCACTACTCCTTTTACCGTTTGAGTGGAAGTTTGACCCCACGAGGAGGTTGCTGAAACCAAAATCATACACACCATCCAAACCCATTTTTTTAAGTAGTCCATATACGACTTTTTTATTTTTCCGTAAAGTTAGTTTTTTAAATGTAAAATTGAGATACTGCTTATATTTTTTAGTGCGGATAATGCTGTACCACCTGATAGATTCGATTGGTTTATAAAAAAGTGTAATTTTTCACTGACCTACTGCGAAGGACCTTTTTTTATGGGGTTTTGAATAACCTCAGCGGGGGTTTTTTTTAAATGTCAAAAAGGATGTTTGGAAAGTTTATGCATCTTCAGGCAGCATTTATTTGTATTTTGCATTCTTTAAGACGTGGAATCGATTCACCTTTTCCCTAATCAATTGCTAAGAAAAATTCAGATGAAGATTTTTTACAACTTGTCCCTCTTTGTTCTTTGTAGTGTTTATTGGTGTTCGATTGGTTATTCCAATTCCATAGAAGGTCCACAAAATGTGTGTTTTGAGGAGTGCTATGAATATACGATTGATCTGCCCGGTGGTGAAATTACGGCTCTTAATTGGGTGCTCAGTAATCAGGACGGGACAATCTCGTTGGATTACCAATCCGATGGCAATACGCTGTTGCTTTGTTTTCCCCTGATGGCGGGATTGTACGAATTAACTGCTTTCGACGATGAGGGAAATCAATACGGTCCATTAGAAATTTTTGTCGGTGAATTTACAGAAATTGAACTGCGGATTACCACCCCTTTATCCTGTTATGATCAATCTCCGGGTCAGCAAAGTTGCTTTGAGGTTTGTGAGGGAGCTTTGGTGACGTTTGAAGTGTTGAATCTGAGGCCTACAGAGATGCAGTGGAATTTTTCGGGAGCGGGTGTAATTGTAAGCCAGAATCTCAACTCTATTACCATTCAATTTGAGGAAGGGCCCGGTAGTGGATCAATAGGTTTCTTTGGTAAATTAGGTGAGTCCTGTGTTTTTGAAGGAGGCGCATGTATTCGCATTTTTGAAAAACCAGAGGCGGGGTTTGATTCTCAGCCCGAAGCGGAAGCGGATACCATAACGATTTGCCGCAATCAATCTGTGAGATTTACCAATACGAGTTCCGCCGATAATATTCAGTGGTTTTCAGATAACGGCAAATCCACGGAGGGAAATACGTTTCGCGTTGAATTTCAGGAGAGCGGTTATTATACGGTTACTCAAAGAGTAGAGGAGACCTGTGATTGCGAGGATTTCAAAAGTGTGGTGGTTCATGTAATTGACGAGCCGGGACCCGTCATATACTGCACGGCATCTGTTTGCCAGGGAGATACTGCCACCTATCGCACCGATGCCAATTGCGAACCGTATTTCTGGAGTATTGAGGGGATGGGAACAGTAATAGAAGGGGGCAGTGAGAGTGATAATTATATCGATGTAATCTGGGAAGGGGGGATTCAAGGAACGGTTAGCCTTTCCAACGGGTGCAGTGAGAACTGTCCCAATCCCACTGCAGAAGTCATCTATATTTTGGGAGATGACACCCAAATTGAGGGGCCGGTAGATATTTGTGCCGATCGCCTATACAGTTATTCCGTCACTCCTTTTGACGGCACCTCTTTCCAATGGTCCGTGGGCCCGGGGGGGGTTATTAATGGTGAATCCAACAGAAACTCGGTTCAAGTGAGCTTTTATTCCTTCAGCTCCAATCCCTTTGTAGCAGTGCTAATAGAGGATTGCACCAGGGGTTGTCAGCAGGTCGACACCCTGTTCCTTAACCTCTCTCAGCCCTACCAAATAACCGGATCTGCCTTTCTCTGTCCGGGTGAAACGGGTTCCTGGAAGGCGGGTTCCGGAGCCAACCCCGTACCGAGTACCTGGGAGATTTACGATGAAGGGGGAGTATTGGTACATTCTGAAAACAGCCCCACTTCAATACTGAATTTTTCACCCGATGAATCCGGCATGTTCAGTGTGGTGGGATATCCTGAGGCCGGTAACTTTTGCGACCCTCATTCTTCCCTGAACTTTTGGATTCATCAACCGGTGGTAGTTGAACCCGAAATAGAAGGCCCGGAGGTTATATGTCCGGGGCAATATTATTCCTACAATGCTGTAGTTTCTGACGGACAGGGGATCTATTTGGAGTGGGTGGTCTACAACGGAGCAGACACTCTTTTCTACACCGGTGAAGAAATCAGGATTCAATGGGGGAACGAGATGCTGAGGCGCATTGAGGTCAGGGCGGTGGATATACTTACGGCTTGTACCGGGGAGTTTACGGTGATGGAGGTGGTAGAGTACGAAACCCTGGAATGGACCGGGCGGCAGTTAGTTTGTGTTTTCTCAGAAGAAGTATACACGGTCGACTCTATCTTTGAGGATGGATTGGAATGGACCCTATCCGATCCGGATATGGGAGTAATCATCGATTATCCTGATCACCAATCGGTTAGAGTCAAGTGGTTCGGAACCGGTGAGGCGGAATTGGAAGTCGAATTTTGTGGATTGCAATACAGCAACACCATTACCGTATTGGGCGACCCAGCGCCTGAAATTGCAACTGAAAGTACCGTGGTTTGCTTGAATGGCACTACCAGTGCAAGTACTACTGAGGAGTACGAAACTTATTCCTGGTTCAGGGATGAAGCGTTGGTTTGTCAGGATTCAGTATGTGATTTGGGAAGAGGAAGGTATCTCCTGGTCGTCGAAGACAGTCTGGGATGCAGTGGGAGGGTGCGTTTTGAAATTGGGGACCTGGATCTTCCGGGGGTGAGTATAAAAAATATCGATCCCGCGGGAATGTGTGACGGCGACAGTGTGAGAATAGTAGCTAACGTATTCAATCTGCCCGGGTACACTTTTACCTGGTATTTTAACGGAATGCCGTTGCCCAATGATTCTGATACGTTGGTGGCCTATCAGTTTGGGGAGTATTATTTAGAAGCAGTTCACGACGCCACCGGATGCAAAGTGGAATCCTCCGAGTTGGTAATTTGCGAACATTGTGACCCCGGCACCTTGTGGTATTATTGTTTGGTACCAGGAGAGGGACCACCTCTTCCACCAGACTATCCACCTACTCCTTGTGATCCTATTGATGGAAGTCCGGAGGGTGCATTTAGCATCATTAATTCATGTACTGAGTTCGAATTCTATACCAACAATCCGGATTTAATCGAGGAGAGTATTTTTTGGATCATTAGAGATGGGGCCACCCGAAACTACTATATTGGTAGCCCTGTGGACCATACTTTTTCAAATCCCGGAACCCAGCGCATATCGGTTTTTGGCTCTATAATAAATGCCCTGGGAGACACCGTTTCACTTTGCCCTCATATTTTTGATGTGGTCGTTCCGGCCACTATAGATTTTGGATTTTCCTTTGCGTGTGAAGGAGATGAAATGTTTTTTAATCCTATTTCTAAATTGGGTGGTGGGGGCATAGGAATTAGCGATTATTCCTGGGATTTTGGAGACCCTTTGTCCGGGGCAAACAATCAATCTTCATTGTCTTTTCCCTCCCATATTTTCTCCTCTTCAGGGCTTTTTAATGTAAAGCTGACAGTCACCACTACCCTGGGATGCGAGGTCGAAAAAGAAAAACAGGTTCGGGTTAGGCCCCTTCCCGATGCGGATTTCTCACTGGATGATCCCTACTGCACCTATGAGCCTGTGGAACCTATGGCAGTTTTCGACAACGGTTTTCACGATTGGTACTTCGATTCCGGAAATTCACCAGATGCACTTCACGACAAACACAATCCGGGATTGCACCGGTACGATGAAGGGGGAAATTACGCAGTAAAACTGCGAGTTGAGGACTTGTTGGGTTGTGTGAACGAGAACACAGTAAATGTTGTAATTTTTGAGTTTGACGGTGATTTAGATATTTCTTCTGACAAAAATTTTCCACTGTGTGAAGGAGATTGGGTCACACTGTCTACGGAGGGCGGATATCCCAACTATGGATGGAGCAATGGTGGAGACGAACCTTCGGTACTGGCTGAAATTTCCGGCCCCTATCTTGTAACGGTAACCGACGACAACGGTTGTGTGGAAACTGCAGGGCCCTTTGAGGTGAATTACGAACCCGAGCCACAGGCAGAAATAGCCGGAAGAGTCATAGGGGAATCGGGTTTGGTTAGAGGGGATACACTGGTGGCTTGTTACGGATCATCGATTGCTCTTTTAGCTGTAGGGCCGGCTGAAAACCGCGAATTTTTATGGAGTAACGGGGCGAGCGCGAAAGAAGTTGTTTTTGACGATGAAGAATGGGACATACTCACAGTGGGGTTGCACGAGTTTACCGTGGAGGTTGAAAATACGCTTACGGGCTGTAGGGGAATCAGTTTGCCCTTTTTTGTGCGAATCCACCCGACACCCGTAAAACCTCAGCTTTTGACCGACCCCTCGGGCCCGCTCTGCAGTGGGGAGGAGATCAGAATCTATGTATCCAATGTAGCAGGAGATGTAAATTACAGCTGGGCCCATGGACCCTCCGGGACAGAAATTATTACAGAAATGGCTGGTAGCTATCGGGTATTTGCAGAGAATGAATTTGGTTGCACCGCCCTCAGCGATCCAGTGGTAATAAATCCCCTCCCGGATGTCAGCTTTGCGCCCAGAGGTTGCTTTGAAGCTTGTAGCGATGCGGTCATTTGTTTACCCTTGCCGACAGGTTACGAATGGGTATCCTGGGAAAAAGACGGGGAGCAAATCGGAATTCCCGCAGACCCCGCTGCAGTTTTAATTAGTGAAAATGGCAGTTATGTAGCCGAACTAAGGAATGAAAATGGCTGTCTAAACAGGACCGATCCGATAAATTTCGAAATATTTGAAGAGGCGGGTAGGATTGATGGGGTTGTTTTTTTAGATGTAAACGAGGACAGCATTTTTACGATTAATGTGGATTCCCTCTTGTCTGATGTGCCTGTTTTTCTCTATGAAAATGGCGTGTTAGTAGACTCTGTAACCACCGATTCTGATGGCGAATACAATTTTTCCGGAGTACCTGAGGGCACCTATGAAGTTAAAGTCAGGCCAATGGATTTTCCACCCGAATGGGTATTGCTTTGGGGTACTTCAGAGGTAAATATTGACCGCTGTGGAGATGAAGCTACAGCCGATCCCCTGATCGTCATTTATTGTGATCCGGAGGAAACGATGATTGAAATACAGGGGTGTGATGGAGAAGTATTTGAAGTGGCCGGGGAATTTTACGAGAGAGATACCACTTTTAGCATTGAAGATGCAGGGGTGAATTGCCTGGAAATTACCACCTATAACATCGAATTTTTTCCGCTTTCGGATACCGGAAAAATACAGTTGACTGAATGCACGGGAGAGGCCGTTGAATGGGATGGGATGCAATTTATATCCGACACCACTCTCACTTATTCCTATTCAGATCAAAATGGCTGCGATTCCATTGAAGTTATAGAAATTACCTTTGACGAGGTGCTTATGGAAAATCGGTCATTTAGTCTGTGCCCGGATGAAACGGTGTTCTTTGAGGGGCATTTATTGGAAAAAGACACCAGTTTTAGTTTTACATCCACTGCGGAAGGAAGTGCATGCGAAGTGCACTATCAAGTGGATGTAGAGGTGAGGGGGGATTGGACGGCCTCTGTTTTGACCCAACCTGCCTGCCCCGATACCGAAGATGGTGAAGCTCATATAACCCTGGACGGTGTTTCTCACTCTGATCTCGATCATTTTTTGCTCAACGGCAATCAAATAACAGCGACAGAGGTTTTGAACAATCTGAAAGCCGGTCATTACGAATTGGTTATGAGCGATGTGTATGGCTGTGAAAATGAATTGGAATTCGATATTGGAAGCCGTGAAGAATTATCTGTCCAAGTGGACGATGTAGTCCTTGATTGCGAAATTCCCGGGGATTATTTAACAGTCGAAATCCACTCCGGTGACGACGGAACGCTGAGGGTAAGATGGGAAGACGGAAGTACGGGGGATGCCCTGTATGTCGAAAAGGAGGGTTTGTATTCGGTAGAGGTTACCAATGAGTGCCAATCCGTGGAGCGGTTGGCCAGGGCGTATTACGAGGATGACGATGCCGGGATTGCCTACTATGTGCCCAACGCTTTTTCACCCAATGAGGACGGGATTAACGACAGGCTCATGCCGCTTTTTCCTCCCGATGCTGTTTTAAGCCACTATTACTTTGCTGTATTCGACCGCTGGGGCAACAGGGTATTCATGGCGACCGAGCCCGGTATCGGATGGGACGGAATCTTCAGAGAAGAACCGACCGATCAGGCTGTTTTTGCCTGGCGACTGGAAGTTGAAATAATCTATTGTGGCGAGCGAACGGTTATTCGCGACTACGGCGATGTGACGGTATTGAGATAGTGATTTTTGAAGTATTTTGAAAGGGGGAGTGGACTCATGAATAACCCGGGTGAAATTTGATAAAATCCGTCAATTTTCCGGTATAAGTAAGAGACAATTCATGCATGGCCCGCGTGCAGGCAATGTACAGCATACAACGGTCCACCTCGGTGCGGTAATTTTTGGCGTGAATATGGGGAATAATTACCCGGTCAAATTCAAGTCCTTTGGCGAGGTGAGCGTGGGTGAGGAGCGTGCCGTGTTTGAAGGATCTGCTTTTTTCGGTAATTAAAAAATGTTCGATGTCTCTTTCCCGCAGTTGTTGGTGCAGGGCTTTGGCTTTTTTGGCTGTTTTGCATATCACACCTAGAGATTGATGGTCGGATTTTTCAAAATCCCGGATAAAATGGATCAGTGTATCCAACTCCTCCATTTCGGTTTTACAAGCCAGCACCTCGGGTTCTTTTCCGTGCCGTTCGATCACCTCTAAGTCCTCGTTGGGAGATATTCGTTGTGCGAATTGCGCAATTTGTAAGGTGGACCGATAACTCTTATTGAGTACGACCAGCTCAGAACCCGCAAATATCTTTTGTATGTCCTCAGCTTTTGTAGAGCTGTAGGGATTGACCGACTGATTGGCATCCCCTAAAATAGTCAT
>JAGTVA010000030.1 GCA_018224445.1 Saprospiraceae bacterium | reverse complement strand
ATCGGGAGCGAATAATCTCTTTGAACGCGGACCATCCAATCAATCCCCCGGTCCCCTACCCCCTCAAATGATCCGGGTTGAGACCGGGGCTTCCATAAACCCGCTCTAAAAAAAGATACTTTTTCATTTTTCCGAAGTTCATTTGCAGTAGACCTCAGCTGTTCTTCCGACTCGGCAGAACAGGGTCCCGCTATCAAAATCATAGAATTCTTTTTAGACATTCAATATTATTAAAAATAGAACCATCGTCTCTTGCCCAAACTATAAGGTTTAACAATAGGCAAAAAACAAGTATAAAGAGATTACAGATCCTTTTCAGTGGGAATTTTAACTCTTACCGTTTCAATTTTTTTATCGCTTACCAATTCCATGATAAACCGATAACCATCCACTTCGATACTAGCACCCTGGTCGGGTATATTTCCCGTCACCATCGTAAGGTATCCGGATAAAGTGAGGTACTCCCCTTCCGGGAAAAATATTTCTTCGTATTTTTCATTCAGGTAATCAATTTCCAATCTTCCCGAAAAAAGAAATTCATCCTCGCTGATTTTTTGTTCAATCAATTCCTCGTTGTCGTGCTCGTCCTCGATTTCCCCAAACAACTCCTCCAACACATCCTCCAGCGTAATCAACCCGCTTGTTCCGCCGTATTCGTCCACGACACAAGCTATATTGATACGCTCTCTGATAAACCTCATCAACAAATCCTTTATATTTAATACTTCGGGAACGATGAGGATATTCATCATCATTTTCCTGATGGAGCTCTTTTTAAAAAATAAACTCTGGTGGTGCAAATACCCAATTACGTGGTCGATGTCTCCATCGATGACAAGTATTCTCGAGTGGCTGGTTTGTCTGAAAGTAGTAACAATTTCCCCGTAATTGGCACTTACATCAATATAAACTATCTCTGTTCTGGGGATCATGCAATCCCTCACTTTTAATTCCTTTAAATTTAAGGCATTCCTAAATAAATCGGTATCCAACTCTTCGTTGGCCTCGTTTACAGAACCACTCACGTACCTCTCGAGATCGTGTCTGGTAAATCCGTGGTCCTTTTGCCCCTCCCTTTTACCAAAAATTCCGCGGAGTAACACCTTCGATATTTTGATGACAAACCAACTCATAGGATGCAGAATGCTCCTGAAAAAGGAAAGGGGATATGCACCGATAAAAAGCGCCTGATTAGCGTGTAGTCGAAAAATAGTCTTGGGGAGGAATTCTCCAAAAACCAAAACAATTACGGTAATGATCAGTGTAACCAAAAGCAACAATAAAAAGGGTGTTCCTACAATTTGACTGATCATGGGTTCCAATAACCTGGTCATAAAATAGGTCAGGGCCACCAACGCAATGTTATTCCCTATAAGCATGGCACCCAGGAAATTTTCTGCCCGGTTGTAAAACCCACTAATAATTCTTCCCCTTCGAGAACCGCTGCTCTTCTTCAATTCCACACCCAACTTACTGGCTGAAATAAAGGCAATTTCAGATCCGGAAAAAAAAGCAGACAGCGTAAGAAAAATTAAAATGACAATGTATTCCATATTGTTAGAACCTCAATTTATTCGCGATTAAACATTTCTGGATCAAGCAAGCCCGCACCCCTTGAAAATGAATATTCGGTAAATTCCTGATTAGATTTAAAACTAAAACCATAGATTTCTTCATTTTCGTTACTGAACCTGAAAAACCGGTTATTGAAAATAGTTCCGGCTCGTTCATCCCATATGAGTTCCTCTGTCATTAAGGTGTCCCCACCCACATTAATCAGCACTACATCTTCGTATAAAAAAATCTTTTGATTCTGATTGTCCCTTATCGCCCGTTCAGAGGTTACCCAACTCGTTCTGTTGCCATTCTGTTCAAAAAACTCAGCAAAAATTCCCTTTGTAAAATGCTCTTCAGTGTTGTTCCCACTTTTTCTCCTCTCCATGACAGGACCCTCTATTCTCACCCTGACTACTGCCGAATCAGAATAAAATATTTCTACATCTTTTGCAATCTCTGCGTACAATTCACTGTCCAGGACATCGCGAATTTCAGCGATGTCATTTTTACATCCGGCGAAAAGCAGGAGCATGCATATAGGAAGTCCGCCACATCTAATTATTGAAATCAACGAATGTTTATTCATTTTACTGCCGTTTTGCCTCTAGTGTCAATTCACTCATACTTTAATCGGCCCACTGCACTTGACTTGACACTTGCGATTAATAACGAACACCCAATTCTTAAAGTGTAGCGGGCTTTGAAATATCTATTGCGGCGTGAAACCTGAGTTCCCCGTGCCGATGAAGTATGTATTCAAAGGTTTCATCCTCTTCGTTTATTACCATATTCCACACATTCGTAGTGGCCTCGGGAAGCATATCTGCGGTTTCTTCATCCGCAGGGAAAAACTGACTCCACTCTGTCCCTTCGTCAGTAGCATACCCTCCGTACATTGTAAGTTCTTCGGGGGTGCCGTCCTTGTGCCTGTGATCGTGTTTGAGAAGAAGGCCCTCATCGGTAAGGGTAAGCATCCATGTTCTCGACATGTCTTCTCCTACCTGAAGGGGCATGTGAATCGTATCTTCTTCGCAGACCGAGAAGCTAACGATAATTGGTTGGTCGGCAAAGGGGTGGTCAGGCTCATTCAAAGGATATAAAGCCTTCCCCATGTAGGAATGGCCGCAGAGATTCCTCAGGTTTTCCAAAAACACCGAATGAATGTCTTCATCCGGCTCTGTTTCCACTACGACTTCCTCCACTCCGTCCAATGTCGCCTCATCTTTTTGGGTTTCGGAATCAGATGGGCCACAAGCCATCAATAAAGTAACACAACTGACTGCCAAAAAATAAATCTGTCTCATCTCTAAATTATTTTATTACAAAAAATCCAATATCAATTTCCCTTTCCGGTACTTTTGGGTTTTCCGAGGTCCTCTACATCGATATTCCCGTCTGCTGATAACAGTATAGAAATAAATCTGGTAGACTCAAACTGTGCAAATATAATAATTAATACCGCCATAATGGGCACACTGAATATCATTCCTGCAAACCCCCACATACTCCCCCACGCCACAAGTGAAAATAGTATTACCAAGGGACTGATATTCAATCTACTCCCCATCATCATGGGATCAAGATAATTACCCACCAGTATTTGAATTCCAACGATCAGTATCAGTAAGAGAATAAAAGTACCGAACGAACCGAATTGAATCAACGAAAATAAGAGGGGCAACGAGGTCGCCGTTATGGATCCTATGCTGGGTATAAAGTTCAATAAAAAAATAATAAAGGCCCACAGAACTGCAAAATCGAGTCCGAAAAACTCCATGACCAGATAACTTAGAAAACCGGTTAAAAAACTGGTAAATACTTTTACGGAAATATAGGTACGTATGGATTGGTTAATTTTCCCCAACACCTTCAAAAAGTTTTTATAAGAGGAACCGTCTCTAATCAGATTGGTTAATTTCTGTTTGAGTACGTTGCGCTCCAACAACAAAAAAATTACGTAAATCAATACCAGTATCAGACTCATAGCCACATTGGCAACAGTATCGAAAACCGGCCCCACCAAGGTGCCAAAATCGTATTGTTCGATAAATTCCATAAAACTCATTCCACTCTCAATGGGTAAAACCCTGGACAGTTGGTCGAGCACCTTCTGCAATTGGTCTTCGTATTTCGATACAGAACTCACCATGGTTCTGAAGTGATCGACCAAAATCTTAACCCCGAAGACCAATACGCCAATGATGGATATACTGGAAAGAATTAAAGTCAGCCATCGAGGCATTTTTCGATTTTTATTCTTATCTATTTTTATTCGCTGCATCGCACGAGATACCGATTCGATCAGGTACCAAATCCCAATGGCTATGACCATTGGAATGAGTAATTTTTTGGCCGCAATAAGAAAAACGATAATCACCCCTGTGCTGATAATCCACAGTGGAATCGCCAGAGATTTTGTGTTCGAAATTGTCATTTCTATAATTTAAAGTTTGAGAGCGAAAAATACAAAAAATTACATTAAATCTCCGATCTGGGTGAGTGAATACGTTCACCGCAGTAAAGCAAATCACCGAGCGAGGCATCTATTAGCTTGATAAAAAGTAGTACAATCCAGAATTTCGGTCAAATCTCTCTCTCCGCCAATCCCCAACAAGTTGGGGAGGAACACCTGTGATTGATCTCCGTGTCCTCTGTGCCCTCCATGGTCAGTAAAATGTGCTGAGTGATACATTTGGGCTCACTAACCCATAAATGAAAGAAATTAATCCTGATTTAGAAATATTGTCTTGTTCAAAGACAAAAAAATATAAATGGTCTAATAATTCCCATTCAAAATTACTTAAAATTCAATTTTAATTGAATTTTCAAACCCCGTTTTTCCACCCCAATATAGTTCCATTGACTATATTCGTATCTGATTCCTAAAAAATACTATGAATTTTAAAGCGCAAATTCCCAATTTACTTACACTAACTAATTTGGCATCCGGATTTATCGGAATTGTACTGATACTGGAAAACCTTCCCGAATGGGCATTTCTCTGTCTATTCGTGTGTCTTGTCGCAGATGTATTGGACGGATTAACAGCGAGATTGCTCCGGGTAAGCGGTGAGCTCGGAGCGCAACTCGACTCCCTTGCCGACTTGGTGAGCTTTGGCGCATTGCCCTCCTTACTTTTCTATCATACCGCCACTGCAACAGCCTCCGACCATCAGATAATCCTTATCGGTGTCTGCGCAATATACGTGTGCTGTGCCGCATATCGTCTGGGCAGGTTTAATGTTTCTCCGGGAAGCAGTAATCATTTTGAGGGATTGCCCAGTCCCGCTGCGGGGCTCGCGGTATTTAGCCTCTGCTTACCCTTTTTATACCCGGAATTATCTTCCGGTATTTTATACTGGGAATTGGGTTTATGGACCTTACCGCTCATCCTTTTTCTCGGATTTTTAATGGTTAGCCGGATTACTTTTATTTCTCTAAAATTTTCCAGCTACCAATGGAAAAAGGCTTTGCCCCAATATCTGGTGTTGATCGCATTCCCGGCCTGCATTGTCATTTTTGGCTTGCCCGGGATTGCAGTGGGCATTTTGGGTTATTTGGTTATTTCAATAACCTTCCACTTGTTAAACTTTTACAGAGAATAAAAACCATTTTTACAGTAAGTCCGTTCAACTGCTGCTTCCCTACCTCGCCACCTTTACCGTAGAAAAGCCAATACCTCCGGTCGTTTGAAATTGCAAAAGGTATAAACCGGGTACCACATCGGACAAATCCATTTGGGATTTTACCGTCCCCGATGGTAAATTCAGGGATTTCACAGACCTGCCGCTCAAATCTATCAAAGTGAGTTTTTCAATGTATTGGTCCTTGTATGAAGCTTCGACAAAGAGCTCTCCGGATACCGGATTGGGGTACACCTTGAGTAGGTCGTTGTCCACTACCCTGTCTGTAACATCGGTTAAGGCCTGAACTGCCAACACGGCGGCCAATGCATTGGCTTTACCGTACCCCCAGCGCAAGTGGCCTTCCGGGCCTATTTCGCCTGTGTGCTCATCCAACCTGGCGGTTTCTATTATAATTTGCTTCGCCTGGGTAGCCGATAAAGTCGGATGGGCCTCCAGCATCAGCGCTACAATTCCTGCAACCATGGGACCGGACATAGAAGTACCTGAAAAACCGCGAAAACCGTATTCTTTTCCTTCGTGCTCCACCGATGCTAAAAACCCGGATTGGGTGGGATCAAAGGAATTTACAGAGGAGATTACCCCTTGTCCGGTGGAAGAAATATCGGGCTTTACTCTGCCGTCTACGGTCGGGCCGGAGCTGGTAAAATTGGACTGCTGCCCCCCAGACGGATTGCCGAATATATTGTAGGCAACCCTCTGATAGGAACCCACTGTAATTACATTTTTTCCAACCCCTGCCGGCTCTCCCAAACCGTAAAAGATATCTCCTGCAAGAGCCCCGGGATAAGTGTCTGAAAGCGGCTGCCCCCAATTGGTATACCTGCTATTCATGCGCACATTGTTCCATATGTGCAGATGACTGTCTTGGGAAAAAACTTTGAGGATTACTCTATAGGGAGTGGTGTTTCGAACTTCAATTCTTACATTGGGCTTGTCGTTCAGGTAAAACTGAGCCACAGCCTCAGAAATAATATGCAATTCATTTCCATCCACATCCATTACTTCATTGAAGTAAGAACCGGATTCAGATAGAATCAGGGGCGACTCATAGACTATGGAATTGGCCTGATCGACCAGCAAGAGGCCGGCTCCGAATGAACTCAACGCCGACCCCCACATGGATAGGGTCTGACCGAATTGATCCTGAAAATTTCCGAAACCTACTTCGGTAAATACCGTATCGTCCGGATGCTGAGCAAAGTCTATATCCAGATGAAAGGGGCTGTTGCCGTTATTCCCTGCAGAGCCCACAAATACCCGGCCGGGACCGTGCAGCATATCTATTCCGTAGTTCTTCAGTGAGCTGCCGTCGTGGGGTCCCAGGTGACTCCCAAAACTCATGTTCACTACATAGGGTTTTTCAACCGAAGCGGCGTAGTCTGTAATGTAGGTAAAAGCATCAATCAAAGACGGAGCATCCCGGCGCAGGGAGATAAAAATCAATTCGGCCTCAGGAGCTGCTCCTTTGTGGGGGGTACCCGCTCCCGACCCTCCGGCTATACCGGCCACATGAGTTCCATGAGACATGGGGCCAAATACGTAAAGCGTATCCTGTCGAGCTGCGAGAAGTTCTTCTTTCCCCACATATTCCGTACCAAAGGAATACCCGTTGGGAGGAGGACCCGAAAGTTTATTTTGATCCCAGGCACGGGTCAACCTCAGGTCAGTCAGAGTACTGTCGTAGAAATTGGGATGGGTGTAATCAAACCCCCAGTCGATGACGGCAATAATAACTCCCTCTCCATTATAGGGCGCAGACAATCCGAGTCCCCGGTTGACACTGTCTGTCCGGGAGTCGATGGTCGATCGGCCAAGGGCGGGATCCACAGGATCGGCAATTTCCAAATATCGAATTCCGGGTTCCACCACTAATTTCTCTAAATTTCTCACCGGCACCCTCAAAGTCCATAAGTCATTTAATCGGCTGTCGTTTTTCACACCCAATTTCTGTAGGTTTGCGGTATTGACCACCTGCTTATCTACGAGAGCGAGTACTCCAATGTACCACTTATCGGTCCGGCTCGTCAAATCGTACTCAGCGATAAATTCAGCTGGTGGTTGTTCCCCTGATCTTAACAATTCACTGCTTTCTGCAAAAAACTTTTTTGCACCCAGATTCATTTCAGCCTGCGAAAATACATTCAGTGAGAGAAGAAACACGATGAGGACTGGAAGGACGACTTTAAAATACATGCTTGAGGTTTTGGTAAAAAAATAATCAGCAAATATAGTGAAAGAACTGATTTGGCGTCAAAAGAACAATAAATATCGAAGACTTCCTTAGCTTTGCATCCATCCTTAATTTTTATAAAACTTAGTTTTACCATGAAAAAATATACAGCCCATATACGCATCATGCCGATGAGAGAATTACTGGATCCTCAGGGGAAGGCAGTAGCCAAAAATATTTCCAATCTGGGGATACAGGGAGTTTCTGATGTCAGAATTGGGAAATCCATAGAATTGTATTTAGAAGCAAAGAGTGAGGAGTTGGCCCGCGAAAACGTAGAAAAAGCGTGTAAAAAACTGCTGGCCAACCTCATTATGGAAAATTACGAATTTGAATTAGAAGAAATTCAGGAGTGAAAACCGGGCCATGCTTTATTTAATTCCCACTCCTATAGGAAACCTTAAGGACATCACCTTTCGCGCCGTAGATACTATCGGGGAAGTCGATTACCTGTTGGTCGAGGATACCCGCACCACCGGCAAACTACTCAAACACCTTGGACTCAGTGTGAGAATGGTTCCCTTCCACGCCCACAACGAGCACCAAATGCTGGATAAAGTCATTGCAGACCTGCAGAGCGGATTGAAAATAGGCCTGCTTTCCGATGCCGGAAGTCCGGGGCTGTCTGATCCGGGCTTTTTACTTATTCGCGCCTGTCGGCAATTGGGTTTGGACGCCACTGCCCTACCGGGGCCCAGTGCGGCCGTTACAGCTGCCGTAGCATCCGGTATCCCCTGCGATAAATTTTTCTTCGAGGGATTTTTGCCCCACAAAAAAGGACGTAAATCAAGATTGGAATACCTCTCCAAACTACCCGAAACCTTTTTATTATTCGAATCTCCCTATCGACTGGTAAAATGCCTGGGTGAACTGATCACCCACTGCGGCCCGGATAGAAAAATAGCGGTATGCCGGGAACTCACCAAAATGTATGAAGAGGTCAAGTACGGCACCGCAGAAGAAATCAAACAATACTACGACAGCTCCTCCAGGCCCAGAGGTGAGATTGTAATAGTAGTCGACGGGAACAGGAAGTAAAGAGTTTATTCGCGGTACACCGCGGATTCTCTGTGTTCAGAAGTGACTACCCCCCGAATCATTCCATTGGTATTGAAAGGCATGGAATAGTTTCCGCTGGTATCCACTGCGATCAAGCCGCCCGTTCCTCCAGCATTCGGTAATTTTTTATGTATCAGGAAAGAAGCAGCAGAATCCAGGCTTATCTCCCTGTATTTGTAAAGGGCGTTCAAATCATAGGCGATGGCATGGCGTATAAAGTACTCCCCGTGTCCGGTGCAGGATACCGCTACTCCGCTGTTGTCGGCATAGGTACCGGCTCCTATTATTGGAGAATCCCCGATTCGTCCAAAACGCTTGTTGGTCATTCCCCCTGTGGAGGTTCCTGCAGCCAGGTTGCCGTGTTTATCCCTTGCAACCGCACCCACTGTTCCTGTTTTATCTTGAATTGTGCGCTGTTCACCGGCCTCCCTTTGTTGCACCCGTTGGAGCACATCAAATCGCTCCGCTGTATAAAAATAACCGGGATCGACAATTTCATATCCCTGAGAGGCAGAGAATTGCTCCGCGCCACTACCTACCAATAACACATGAGGTGAGACTTCCATTACCTTTCGAGCAGCAGTTATTGGATTCTTGACGGTTTTTACGCCACCAACAGCTCCGGCGTTTAAGCTGATTCCATCCATAATGCTGGCATCCAGTTCATTGGTTCCATCTGCCGTAAATACCGCACCTTTGCCCGCATTAAATATGGGATTATCCTCTAGAAACACTATGGCTTTTTCCACCGCGTCCAATGCCGTTCCTCCCCCTGCCAGGATATCCCGACCTATATCCAAGGCTTTGTTCACTGCGTCCAGATACTCCTCCTCTCTTCCATCCGGCAGATTATCGGGGTTAAAAACCCCGGCACCACCGTGCACGAGAAATACAAATTCAGGTCCGGTTTCCACTTCCACGGGTTCCGGTTCTCCCGCACAGGAACTCAAAAGCAACACACTCAAAAATAAACCCAAAACCAAATTGTTGAAATATCTCATTCAAAATTTTTTTTAATTAATAATTCATCTAAATCTGTAACCAGAGTGATCCTACGGGCAGTCCGACGAGAAGCAATGGCACAGCAAAGCCCAAACTGTGTGAATCGCGGATTAAGGGACTTACCTATGCTTTCTCATTCAGTAAAGATATTAGAATATTTCTTTTTTCAAGTGTTTTGCTGTACCATTTCTGCCTGTCTGCACCCAGTTTCAGGTCTTTGACCGCCGCACGGAATTTCTGCCCGAGGGCTAACCACCCCAATCCTCCCAGCGGCAACAGCAAAACCAACCACCACCAAGCCGTTAAAAAGTAGGTTACAACTCCAATCAACAAAAGGTATATAGGATACAGGAACTGACTTCCCACAACTTTTATACTCATCACAAATTCAATGATTGAAATACTCTTTTTGCTGATATAGTCGGCCAGAAAAAAGGGGGGGGTGTTCAATAATTTAAACACATACAATACCAATCCCAGAGGAATCAACCAGGTCAGTTTAAGGGTGCTCAATTCCCCAACAATCTCAAAATCTTCGTCATCCATTTTTGCCTCATGCAAAAAGGTTTGATATTCCCTATTCGCTTTGGAGAGCTTCTCTTTTTCATGTGAATCCATTTTATTCAACCTCTCGGTAAAATTCTTCAATTTTTCAAAGGGGGAAGTGATCGGTGAATCACCGGCTGGAGCATTTTTAACCACCTGCCACAAATCCTCGGCCAGCGGCATATCTTCCTCCCGCTCTATGTGGATCACCCGTTCTGACAGTTGGCGCTCCAATTCAGCAGTCAGCAACCGAATAGCTCCTCTGGTATCGCTTCTGTATTGTGTATAAAACTCCTGTAATTCAATAGCGGGACCAATTTCCATCATCACATCCGATTGGAATTTAGCGGGGTGGTCGTAATTAATCCCCAGCGAATAAATTACGAGAGGCAGGTCGGAATTTTTTTCCAGGGTCCCCAAAGCGAGTTTGGCCGCTCCGGGTTGCACTTTCCTCAGGCGTTTTTCCCACTTCATGCCCCCTTCGCAGAATATCAACAATTTTTTATACTCCAGTAGTTTGTTGTGGCACACCTCAAAAGAACTGCGATTGTCTCTGAGGTTGCTGAATCCGTCCTTAAACCTGTACACAGGCACTTGGTGGGTCGCATCAAAAAACCATTTTAGGGGCTTGATAAATACATCCCCTCTCGTCATATAATGCACCGGAAAGGGCATTTTTGCCCCGATAAGGGTAGGCTCGATAAAGGCCGTGGGATGGTTGACTGCAAAAATAATGGGCCTGGTTCGATCTACCTCCTCCAACCCCCTGACATAAACCCTCTTGAAGTAACACCGATATCCGAGGCGCAACCAGGCTCTAAAAGTTTGATAAAGCAATTTCTAGTGTTTAATATTTGAGATTATAGCGGCATGTTCTACAATAGTTCAGCCCGCAATTTAATACATATGTTTTAAGTAAAAAACTGGAGAGGCTAGTTTATTTTTACCTCCGACTCCAAATGTATACACAAAATCCGGATGAGTCGTTAGTGACGCTTTTACTTGAGCAGTTACAATCAAATTGCTACTTTTGTAAAAAGAGTGAATACCTATGAAAACCTCCGGAAATAAATACCTCATTGTGATTTCGGGTCCCACCGCTTCAGGGAAATCGAGTTTAGCAATGACTCTCGCAAAAAAATATGGCTGTTCCATACTCTCTGCCGACAGTCGACAGATTTACAGAGATATGAATATCGGAACAGCCAAGCCCACTCCGGAAGACATGGCTGAGGTTCATCACTATTTTATAGGTATACTAGAACCCGGCGCTCCCTATTCTGCCGGGCAGTTTGAAAGGGATGTAGATGAGGTCCTTCAATCGGAATTCCAAAAAAAGGACCTCGCCATACTTTGTGGCGGCACGGGCTTTTATATCGAAAGTGCTTTATACGGGCTGGACAACTTTCCAACCATTCCAGAGAAATTCAAGCAACAACTTGAAAGTGAATGGAGAGAAAAAGGACTCGGCCCCCTTGTAGAAGAACTCCGTATGCGAGATCCAGAGATAGCTGATACATTAGACCTCAACAACCCGAGACGCGTGCTTCGGGCACTCTCGGTCGCCAGACATACCGGTCGGCCTGTCACTTCCTTTTACCGCAAAAAAGAAAAATCGCTGCCTTATCAACCGCTTTTTATTCTGCTCTTGCCCGATCGAAAGAAGCTGTACGGCAGAATCAATCAAAGAGTGGATCAAATGATGGAAATGGGACTTGAAAAAGAGGCCAGGGAATTGTACGATCGCGGTTTGAATGAGAGAATACACACGGTGGGTTATACCGAACTTTTCGATTATTTTGACGGCCTGATTTCTCTGAATGAAGCGGTGGACTTGATAAAGCGAAATACCCGCAGATATGCCAAGCGCCAACTCACCTGGTTTAGAAAAAAAGAAAACTGGAAGCCTTTTTCAGGCCATTCAACAAAAGAGGTTATAGCGTACGTAGAGAGTATATTTGAATCCTGAGTTTATCTTTGGGTTGTAATAATTCACCTCACTTTCACCTGCTTCGAGACAATGGGGTGCAATACGGTCCCTTCCACATTGGCTTTGGCTTCCACTGTATAGACCGAGCGGACATTTTTGGCAAATTTGGCAAGCTTAGCCAGTCTTTTGGATAGGAAATTTTTCTCTTCAAATTTATCCATTCTCGATTTATAGATCCGAAAGGGAATATCAAAGTCGAGTTCCGCAGACTCGTCTTTTTCAATCAACAAGTTTTTGTCCAATTCAATTCTTCCCAGTTCGTACTCGTCGATTAGTTTGTCCTTGCCCCTGCCCCGCTTGTATTTTTCCTTAAAGACAATTTCAACCCGAGTCACACGCTGGGTATTCATACTGTAAAAATGAAGGGTACCGGATAGGGTTCCCGACTCGCTGTCTATTACTTCGGGCAACCTGAGTTCTAGCTTCACCCCTTCCACTCCGAGAATTTTCTTTAATTTTCCAAACATGAGATTATCTTACGTAATTTTTTACCCAGCTTTTTTCAAGGGGCTTTATCCAACTGTTGAGGAGTTGCTCCACCGTGGTAATGGTGTTGTCAAAAATCAGGGTGTGGCGATCTATACTGCCCTCTTTATATTTTGTGGGAATTTCTCTGAGCTGGTTCACTTGCAAATCTTCCTTTCCGTCTATCCATGCCAATTGCATTCGGTCAAAAAAGTCTACTGAAAATCGACTTTCCATTTCCCTAACGAAATGAACGGAAGAATCAATGGAACAACCACTGGGGGGGAGGGATTCTGCATTGACCGCCAGTACAATGAACCTGTCGAATAAAAAGTCTCCGCAGGATTCCACCTTTTGTCCGTGGCTCAACCATTGTGTTGCAAAATCTTTTACCCGCTCTTTCAGTTCCTCACTTTGATTGGGCGCCAGTTCACCAGAACTCAGGTAAATCCAAACCGGGGAATAGGGGGCATAGGTGCTCCATTCAGCATGCCGAAGGTCGCTGATTTTTGAATTTATACTATCGGTTGTGGTGTCCATTAATTTGTGATTTTAAATTACTTATGATTTCAAGTTGTTAAGTTACTATACATAAACATCTTACAATATTAATATTTATGTAATATATCAAACTAGCACATACTTAATTAATTGATTGTGCAAGGTTTCCTTAACCCATCATTTTATATTGTTTCTTTTAATTGATGAACTTTTTATCCTGACACAAATTAATCTCTTTTCTTTTTTTACTTGCCTCTAGTCTAAAGATAGTTTACCATGTCTTCAGCGTGGAGAAAAAAACATTCCTTAGCGAGCCTTTTAGGGTGAATGCCCAGTGGACATTCAAGCGAAGCTTTCCACGAAGTGGATTCCACCGGGCAAACTTTTGACTATGGACTTTGGACTTTCAACTTTCGACTTTCGACTTTTGACTTTCGACTTTTGACTTTCGACTTTCGACTTTCGACTTTCGACTT
>JAGTVA010000029.1 GCA_018224445.1 Saprospiraceae bacterium | reverse complement strand
TTTGCCAAAGCGCTCGGTATCAATACTTCTTTAGTCCACTATTACCTGATGTTATTGCTCTCATTTACGGTAGTAGCCTCCCTGCAAACGGTTGGAGTAATACTCGTGGTCGCCATGTTGATAACCCCGGCATCTACTGCCATTTTGTGGTCAGACCGATTGAAAAAAATCCTTTTAATCTCCTCTTTTTTTGGTGCCTTATCAGCTATATCGGGACTGGTTTTTGCTATTTTGCTTGAAATACCGCCCGGACCGAGTATGGCCGTTGCGGCATTTATTTTTTACCTATTATCCGCTCTTTTCGCTCCCCAAAAAGGAGTTATGGCAGCTCATTTCAAAAAGCGAAAATACAGGAGACAAGTAATTGAAGAGGACCTCTTGAAATACTTGTTCAAACACAGCCAAAAGAAAGAAATATCAGCTGTTGTTCTTTCGGAGAAGCTGGGCATTCCCACCAAAAAAGTTGAGCATTATCTCAGTCAAATGAAAAATCGGGGATTGCTGAAGTTGAAGACGAAAGGTTACTGGAAATGTACAGAGAAGGGTATGGAGAAAGGAGCTGAATTGGTAAGGGCTCACAGGCTCTGGGAGACCTGGTTGGTTGCAAATACCGGCCTAAAGGAAGATCAGATACACGAGGATGCCGAATTGTACGAACACATCCTGGACAACGATATCATTGACCACATTGATGCTGCTCTCGGATTTCCGGATAAAGATCCACACGGAGAATATATACCGCAGATTTACTCGCGAAAAACAATTGAAATAAAGGAATTAGAAAAAGGGGATAGGTTTATATTAACCGGCGAGGAAGAATGGCAAAGTTCACTGGAACAAAAATCCGGAATAAGCCTGATCAACAGGGTTTTAATAGTCTCTTCCCACGAGGGTGATAAAATTGTATTTCAGAGGAGGAATCTGCCCGAGAAATATGAAGTTCCCCTAAATCCGGGTTTCACGGTCCTGCACCTCAGTCCCAAAAAGGTCGAAATACCGGAGCAGGTTTAGTCTCCATTATTCATCTGTGGGTTTCAATCCCAGTGATTTTCCTTTTTTAATCATCAGGTCGAAAGCGGCCTGCTTGTCGTTGGGAATATCGCCGTCAAGTATGGCGTCCTTTATACTTTCTTTGATAATACCCACTTTTTCAGAGGGCTTAATTCCAAAAGTTTTCATGATAATATCGCCCGTAATAGGAGGTTGCCAATTCCTTATTCTATCTCTCTCCTCTACTTCCCTGATCCGTTGTCTTACATTGGTATAGTTCTCGAGAAACCGTTTGACTTTATCGGGATTTTTGGAGGTGATATCCGCTTCACAGAGCAGAAGTAAATCCTCAATATCCTCTCCGGCATCGAATAAGAGCCTCCGCACAGCCGAATCAGAAGCTTCCTCATTGGTTAAAGAAATGGGGCGCAAGTGCAGAGCCACCAGTTTTTTAACATACCGCATTTCTTTGCCTGTAGACATCCTGAGTCTTCTAAAAATCTTAGGAACCATTCTCGCTCCCACCACTTCGTGTCCGTGGAAAGTCCAACCGTGTCCTTCTTCAAACCTCTTGGTTGCAGGCTTGCCCACATCGTGCAGCAATGCAGCCCACCGCAGCCACAGATGATCGCTATTTTTTGACAACCTGTCCAATACCTCGAGGGTGTGATAAAAATTGTCCTTATGTCCTATGCCGTCTCTGGTCTCCGCTCCCTTGAGAGCAGTAATTTCAGGCAGTATTAACTGCAAAAGTCCGCATTTATTCAGAAGAATAAATCCGATGGAGGGCTTAGGACTCTCCATTATTTTTTGGAGTTCTGAGGTTATCCTCTCGGTGGAGATGATTTTCAAACGCTCTGCCGAATCCACTATCCCTTCATAAGTGGTGGGGTGTATTTCGAAATTAAGCTGGGTGGCGAATCGAATCGCCCGCAACATTCGCAGGGGGTCGTCTGAAAAAGTGGCGGCCGGATCTACAGGAGTCCTGATCACTTCACTCTCAAGGTCTTTTACTCCGTCAAACATATCCACCATTTCACCAAGTCCGGTGGGTTCAATTTTTACTGCAAGTGCATTGATGGTAAAATCCCTTCTCAACAAATCGTCCTTTAATGTGCCCCTTTGAACTTGAGGTTTGCGTGAATCCTCTGAATAAGACTCCTTTCTCGCACCTACAAATTCCACCTCTAAATCTCCCGTTTTCAGCATGGCCGTTCCAAATCTCTTAAAGACGGTTACCCCTTTGCAATCATCGAATTCCCGGCACACTCCTTCAGCCAGCTGGATTCCATTCCCCACGCAGAGGATATCCATATCCACGGAATTTCTTCCCAATATTTTATCCCTCACGTATCCCCCTACAAGATAGGCTTTCAGCCCCATTTTACCTGCGACCCGGCCGACAGTGCATACGATATCTGTTTCCGTTTTGTTTAAAGATATTTTCACCAGGCTGTTTGAAGTTCTTCTGTTTGTAAATAGGCCTGCTGCATACAGTCGATAATTTCAAGAAGCGATTCGGAAGTGTCCGCTGTGACCAATTGTGATCGCCATTGCTTTATCCCCGGAAGTCCGCGAAAGTACTGTCCATAATGTCTTCTCATTTCCAGGATTCCAAGCTGGGGACCCTTCCATTCCACCGAATGCAGGATATGTCTTTTTACCACCTCCACTTTTTCTTCCAACGTAGGAGGGGGAAGCAATTCTCCGGTCTTTACAAAATGCTTAATATCTCTGAATATCCAAGGGTTTCCTATACTCGCCCTCCCGATCATTAAACCGTCCACACCGTATCGGTTTTTGTACTCTACTGCCTTTTGCGGCGAATCGATATCTCCATTGCCAAAAACAGGAATGTGAATTCTCGGATTTTCCTTAATTTTTCCAATCAGACTCCAATCCGCTTCTCCCTTATACATTTGTTTTCTGGTACGGCCGTGAATGGAGATGGCTCGTATACCAACGTCCTGCAACCGCTCAGTTACTTCCTCGATAAAAAGGGTCTTTTCATCCCAGCCCAATCGGGTCTTCACTGTTACTGGCAGGGAAGTAGATTTAACTACTGCCTCTGTCAGTTTAACCATTTTATCAATATCCTGAAGTATACCGGCTCCGGCCATTTTACAAACGACCTTTTTAACGGGACATCCGTAATTGATATCAATGACTTCCGGTTGGGCTTCCTCCACAATCTCTGCTGCCCTCATCATGGAATCGAGTTCTGCACCGAATATTTGAATCCCTATTGGCCTTTCTTTTTTATAAATATCGAGTTTTTGTAGACTCTTATCAGCATCCCTGATAAGCCCCTCCACGGAGATAAATTCAGTGTACATCATATCACACCCCTGCTCCTTACAGAGGAATCTGAAAGGTGGATCACTCACATCTTCCATGGGAGCGAGCAACAAGGGGAAATTCCCCAGTTCTATATTTGCAATTTTAACCATATTATTAATTGAAACGCAAAAATACCCTATAATGGTTTAAGACAAAAGTATAATGGCACGGAAAAAGAAATTAATGTAGTAAGTGCTGTATTGAAAATGGCTATCTGCTGGTTACACACAGCTATCCCGGACTATTCCACCCTATTCACTCCCTCTCTCCGAAAGTCTCCTATAGCCTCAGCCTTTCCTGGAGCAGAGGAATACACCGCATGCACACCTCCGAAAAAAAGTGAATTGTTTTTCCACAATTTAAGAGGAAAATCCAAGGTGTCCAAAAGCGGTAAATTTTCTGCCTTCTCAATATGAAAAGTATTGCCGTCAAAGTGCAATCGGGGCCTTATCACCGCTTCTCTGAGATTCATATTGGCTGCAAATAAATTCCAAATTACCGCAGCCAGCACATAGGGTATCCTGCCTGCTCCTCCCGACCCCATTACCAGCGTTTCTCCGGATGGGCCGATACTCATCACGGGATTCATCATGGAAGAAAGCCTGACATCGGGATACCAGGAGTGATACCCTCCGGGGAGCAAGGCACTTTCTCCGAGCATGTTGTTCATGTGAATCTGGGTTTCGGGTTCATAGAAACCATTTCCCTCTCCGATAGTGGTAGTGAGTGCAGCTGCATTCCCCTTTTTATCGACAATTGAAATGTGGCTGGTGCTTCCCCATTTTCTGCTCAACTGATGATGGAGCCAGGCGGAGAGTTTTCCCGGGTTTATCTGAAGTTCTCTTGCAAAGGAAAAAGCCTGGTAAAAAAGTGTGAAATACTCCGCAGATCCGGGTTCGGGAACATGTTGACTTTCCCATAGTTTCGACAGGGCTGCACCCATTACCACTCCTCCCAATGCGGGTGCGGGGTTGCAAAAAACCGCTCGATCTCCCAGGGGAATATTCAACGGTGGACCGATCATCACCCGATAATTTTTCAAATCTTCAGCGCAAATACTTCCTCCTTCATTTTCGTAATAATACTGTTGTTGGCGGGCCGTGAAACCCTCGTAAAATTCCCGGGGCCCTTCAAACCCCAAAATTTCCATATAGTCTCCGAGGGCAGGTAAACAAATTATTTCTCCCTCTTCCTTTAATTTATGGTCGGAATTACAAAATATCTTTTTGCCCTCAGTTGAATGGCAGACAATTCCCTCGAGCAACCCGATGTCATATCGCTGAAATCCATTTAGCGGCACCCCGGTTCTCAACAACTCAACTCCGGGTGCAAAGAGCTCTTTTATCGGAATGGTTCCGCTGTGGTTGTGCATGGCAAAAAGGCCTGCAATGGCCCCCGGGACAGCAACTGATCCACGGCCGGTGTAAAAAACTTCTCCCTCTTCTCCAAACTCGACCGTATATGCCCTGAAATCGTATTCCTCCCCGGGCTTTTTTTCTCGTGGGGTCTGACAAAAGAAGTCGAGTAAGACAGGTTGTCGGCCCGCATTTTTTAGAAGGGCAAAAGCCCCACCACCGGGAGAGCCCATGCACGGTTCAGAAATGAAAGAAGCCACGTAAGCTGCAATCAAAGCATCTGTAGCATTACCGCCCGCCCTGAGGACCTCCATGGCTACCTCAGCAGTTTTAGGGTGGCCCGCTGCCACTGCACCGTACTTCATAGTATCCAATTTTATTTTTTCAGAACCCTGTCGTTAATATTTTCCAAAGCCGTCTCAGGAGTAATATTGAGCGATATATCGAAACTGATAATCAATTCCCCTCCAAAAGCCCTTACCATCGATGGCCCACCAATAGCTATTTCCAATTGATTTTCCCCATACAAATCCAACTTAAATGATTTTAATTCTCTGCCTTGATTCAGTATAGTAGAAAGTCTTCCCTTTAATTCATCTTCAATTGCTTTTTTTGTCTTCCTTTTAAACAAAGTGATTCCTAAGGTCAAAAGGTTTTTTGACTTTAGGTCCATATAGACCTCCAAAAAATTCCACTGCACATTGCCGCTTGTGTCCAGGGGAAATTCTACGGTTAGGCTCCCCCTTATGGCGCCGATTACTTTCAGGTTTGCTATTATATTCCCCTCTGCCTCCCTCATTTCATTGAGAATCAAACCCAC
The DNA here is from genome assembly GCA_018224445.1 of Saprospiraceae bacterium. GTDB lineage: Bacteria > Bacteroidota > Bacteroidia > Chitinophagales > Saprospiraceae > PWJY01. Next base: position 10,944 of record JAGTVA010000029.1, on the reverse strand, counting down.
CTGCGATCTTCTTATATTAAATGAGAATTCAGGTACGAGATCGGGAACTGTCACATACGGTACTCTCAGTACAGCCTTATTATCGTCTGCCCATTGCAAACCCTTTTTCCAGGACACCTCCACAGGGGTGCTCAATTGCTTTCCAAATATACCTTTGATTTGCCACTGCCACAATTTCCCTCCGGGTATACCCGGCCTTATAAAAACTTTTGTCAAAGAGTAATTTTCAGGTAATCTATCATCCAGATATTGAGAAATCCAATCCAAAATTTTTGATTCTTCTCTTTTATAAACATCGTTCCACCCCAATTGAATTTGGGATATCAATTTGGTCTCCAGCTTTTTGCGGAAGACACTCAACAGAAAGGAGGTAATTGTAGAAATAGGAATGGACCATCCTGAAAAAAAATACCCTCTCGTCTTACCAATTTCAATATCCAGTTCATCAATTCCCAGGTTTCCCGGAGAAATTTCTCCGGAAGTTCGCATCTTTAATTGACATTCGGACATAATTACCGGTTTTTTAAAATTGGCAGAACGATAACCTGTGAGTAAAAAAGGCGTATCCAACTCAATCCATTCTCTTTCCAGTCTGATATTTATTGCTCCCCTTTTATCAATTTTATAATACTTCAAGGGCAGGAAGGAATCAATAGCAAAGAACTTGTTTTGCAAAAATTCCCCCCAAATCAGACTAAGCACGATCTGAATTAAATCGGCATTTAGATTGAATGACAAATCAACGGTCAGCTCCTCATCGGTTTTTGATAATTCTTCCAAAATGTCTATGTTCTAAATAAAATACAATTCTATCTTTAAAAGTTACCCTCCATACAGGATAATATATCAGGGCCCCATTCGTCATCAATGATATAAATCATATTATCATGTGACTCCAATCACAAAAGAAGTTAAAAAAATGGAGTTATTTTACAATTAGGTAAAACCAAATAACCAAATCAATTAATTATTTTTTATCTTAGTGCTTCAAAATTGATAAAAATGATATTATTTCCAACAGACTTTTCAGATTCTTCAGCTAAAGTATTTCCGAATGCATTGTCATTTGCCAAAAAAGCGGGCCTGGGAATACATATAGTTCACTTTTATCAGGTGGACCTCGGTGAATTTCACGGTGCTTCTAATTTTCAGTACACCGACATCGAAAAAAACCTTCGCGAACAAATGGATGGATTTGTCGATAACTTACCTACAGATCCGGCAGTAAAGGTCAGTCATTCTCTGGAAATCGGGTTTCCTATTCAGGGGATAAAAAGGCTGAGTTCTGAGGACGAACGTTTTAAGTACATCCTAATGAGTACTCAAGGTCAGCGCAATGCTATGGAACAATTTTTTGGGAGTATAGCCGCAGAAGTTTCTGTTCGGGCCAATAAGCCTGTGCTATTAATTCCGGCTGAATTGGATTACAAACCGGTAAAAAATATTGTATTTGGTGCCAACAAAGAATCTGTCCATAAAGAAAGTATAGATAAAATCAGGCCCATTGTGAATCTCTATGGAGCCACCGTTCACTTTGTATATGTTGTCGATCGTCAAATTGATCCAAAAGAAAAGGAAGAGATAAGAGAAAAAATTATAACCATACTATTTGATAAAGATGTGCCCGATTTTCCTTTTGAAATCCATTTTATCGAGGATGATAACGTCATGGATGGCATCAACCACTACATTGAAGAAAAGGATGCTCAACTGGCAGTTTTCTGTAATATAAACAGGAATTTTTGGCGATCGATATTACACAGGAGTCTAACCAAAAGGATGGCTATGAATTCAAAAGTACCCCTTTTGGTAATTCACTTAAGCGAAGAAAATACATCAACTTAATTTATAAATAGAACCCTTATGGCATTTTGTGCATCCAATCCGGTATCCGATATTATGACCACCGACCTCATTACCCTATCCCCCAATCAAACTATGGAGGAGGTCGACCGTATTTTTAATGAAAACAACATCAATCATTTACCCGTAGTCAATGAAGACATGGGGATTTTGGGCATGATAAGTAAATCGGATGTACACCGGGTTTCTTACGGATTGTCTGTTTTCCACAACAGATATAAAAAAGAATACAATAAATCCCTGTTCAAATCACTTTTGGTCTCAGATGTGATGACTGACCGAGTAGCGGCTATTTCTTCCGATAAAACAATTGGAGTTGCAATAGGTATCTTTAAGGAAAACTTATTCAGGGCAATTCCGATCACTGAAAACGACCGGGTAGTTGGAATTGTAACCCCAATTGATATTATTTCCAAATGCGTGGAAGGATAAATCTACTGTAGTAGTTGGAATAAGAAAATCTGCACATTTCTATCCTTCGGTTTAATTCAAACTATTATAAGCGAAATGTGTAAAACCCAGGTATTAGTGTCTTTTTCTTACTTCACAATATACATCACTTCCTTTACTGCCTTGATTACCTTTTCTGCATTCGGCATATATTCTTCTACTAGAGTTGAAGCAAAGGGCAGGGAGGTATCAGCCGAATTTATCCTAACCAAAGGGGCATCGAGGTAGTCAAAGGCGTGGCGTTGCACAGTGTAAGCTATCTCTGATGACACGCCTGCAAATGGCCAGGATTCATCTATGACCACCATGCGATTGGTTTTTTTCAAGGACTTAACAAGTGTTTTATAATCCAGTGGCCTGATGGTCCTGAGGTCGATAATTTCAGCAGAAATCCCCTCTTTTTCCAGTTCAACGGCTGCAGACTTAGCTACTTCAACCATTTTATTATAGGCCACCAACGTAACATCACTTCCCTCCTTCCTCACTACAGCTTCGCCTATGGGAACCAGGTACTCGCCTTCTGGAACCTCACCTTTGTGACCGTACATGATTTCAGATTCCATTACACAAACCGGATCGTTATCCCTTATTGCGGATTTCAACAACCCCTTGGAATCAGCGGGGTCGATGCAACTCACCACTTTCAATCCCGGCACATTGGCCATCCAACTTTCAAAAGTTTGGCTGTGTTGTTGTGCGAGCTGTCCTGCGGCACCAGAGGGCCCTCGAAAAACTACCGGACAACCAAATTCTCCAGATGATTGAGAAAGTGTTTTTGCAGCATTATTTACAATTTGATCAAATGCCAATACTGCAAAATTCCAGGTCATAAACTCCACAATAGGCCTTAGCCCATTCATGGCAGCTCCCACTCCAATACCGGCAAAGCCCAGCTCTGAAATGGGGGTGTCTATTACTCGTCTGGAGCCAAATTCATCCAGCATTCCTTTGCTCACTTTATAGGCTCCATTGTATTCAGCTACTTCCTCGCCCATAAGGAAAACTTTTTCATCTCTTCTCATTTCCTCCTCCATAGCTTCTCTCAATGCATCTCGCAGCGTAAGTTCTCTTGCCATTGTTATAATTTTTCGCAAATTTAATCAAACATCTTTAAATACCCCTGAAATACCGGCAGTAATTTCAATGCAACAACTCCCCGGACATTTTGCTTAAATCCAGCCCTCCAAAAGTACCCGAACTCATCATTAAATAATTGGTATCCGACCGATTCACTTCGATGAGAATTTCTCTCAACTCCTCGGCGTTGTTGACTGCAATAATATCCTCTCTGTCGAATTGCTTCCGGATAATATCTTTATTGAGTGGAGGCATGCGCTTCATCTTCAGGGTATGGGGGCTGAAAAACACAATCGCCACATCGGCCTCGTCCAGGGCCCCCTTGTATTGCGGTAAAAACTCCTGATTCAAACTCGAATAGGTATGCAATTCCACTACCGCACAGATATGCTCAGAAGTAAACCGCTGTCTGAATGATTCTACTGTGGCCTTTACTTTGGAGGGGGCGTGTGCAAAATCCTGATAAAAATACCTGCCGTTGAATTTTTCAATGAGTTGCAATCTCTTTTTTGCTCCCTCAAAGGATTTCATAGCTTCCAAAAACTGCAATTCTGACAATCCCAATTCCCGACAAACCAGTAAGGCCGCCTGAAAATTAGCCATATTGTGCTCTCCGAATAAATTAACCGGATATTCCTTACCCTCACTGGAAATCAAAGCCCACAAATCCGGTGACTTTTTATGGGGGATTTTTTTGTAGGAAATAAGTTGAGCAGATCCGTCGTACTCATCGGTTAACCTCTTCAATTGGTCGTCCTCTCCATACCAGAAAACAAGTCCGTCATCCGGAATTGTTTGAAGAAAACCGACAAACTGTTCGAAATAAAAATCCGAAGTGGGGAAAACATTCATATGGTCCCAGGCTATACCCGTCAGAATGGAAATTTGCGGGCGGTAGTGAAAAAACTTTGGCCTGCGGTCTATGGCGGAACTGAGGTATTCGTCTCCCTCTATTACCACAATGGGCGCATCCGATAGCGAAACCATGTTTTCGAAGCCATCCAGGTAAGCCCCTACCAGGTAATCGAACTCAACCTCACAGGCCTTTAGTGCGTGCATGATCATCGACGTGGTTGTAGTCTTACCGTGACTCCCGCCAACCATCACTCTTATTTTATTTTTTGAATGTCGATAAATGTATTCGGGAAACGACATTATCTGGAGTCCCAATTCCCCGGCCTTTATCAATTCAGGGTTGTCCCCTCTCGCGTGCATCCCCAATATGATCAAATCTATATCAGGCTGGATATTGGATTCGAACCACCCCTCCTTTTTGGGCAATAACCCTTCTTTTTCTAACCTGCTTCTCGCCGGATCGTAAATTTCGTCATCTGATCCCGTGAGTTGGTGTCCGGCTTTTTTTAGGGCAATAGCTAAATTGTGCATCACTGCACCGCCTATGGATATGAAATGAATTCTCATTATTATGTTAATAGTTTTAGAATAATTAATTCAACAGTTGCGTTTTATAAATCATTTATTATTTTTGCGCAATACTAAATAAAAAATTAATGAAAAACCGAGTTAACCGACTTTTTTTATTGTTATCTGTTTTGGCAGTGGTAACATTGAGTTCTTGCAACAGGGGTTATGGCTGTCCAAATACTTTTTCCATCGGAGATGGATTTCAGGACTTGGTGAATTCCCTTTTGCAGGTCTTTTAACCTAACCTATTTAGCACCCTCATTTTAAATCTCTCCTGTGCCTTTGGCTACTGTGGGAATATTTAAGTGAGTCTTTTGTGTTTCTCATTGTTTACCGCAGTTGTAGACTCTTTCATATTTCTTATTCATGAGACCTTCCCACCGGATTGAAATAACCAACGATGGATCGCCTACCTTAGTGTCCGGCATTTATCAAACAGAATACCATTCAAAGCACGGTGCAGTTACAGAGAGTTTACATGTGTTTCTTCGGGAGGGATTTTCTTTTTATCTCGATCGGTACAATCCTAAAAAAATAAATCTCCTGGAATACGGTTTTGGAACCGGATTGAATGCCTACCTCACTGCCCTGGCTAGTGAGAAAGGTCCTTTTGTCATTTGCGATTCCCTCGAATTACACCCACTTGACAGGCCACTTATTTCCACTTTTTATCAAAAATTATTCCCCGGTAAAAAGAAAGAAAATTCCAGCTACTTTCTGGATATTCACGATTCAAAATGGAATGAGACTGTTGGAATTCATCCCTATTTTACTTTAAAAAAAATCCAGACGGATTTTCGAAATTTTACACCTTCCAAAATTTACGACCTCGTTTTTTTCGACGCATTTGGTCCGGGTACTCAAGCGGACCTATGGACCGAAGAAATCTTTAAACCCCTATGGAAAAACATGTCTGAAGGGGGAGTTTTGGTCACTTATTGCGTGCAAGGCGATTTTAGAAGAATGCTCCAAAGAGTGGGATTTGATTGTCAAAAACTGCCCGGCCCACCCGGAAAAAGAGAAATGTTGAGGGCTGTAAAAAAATCCAATTAACCCAAAATTACAATGTAGGTTCTGAATAACCTGCCAAAAAGTGTTTGCCCGGTTTGCTATAGTTACCTACAGATATGGGTAATAATATCTGCATGAGGGTCCTAACTCATTTTATTTTTCCATCATTTCCAAAGAAAAAGGGTGGGTTCCTCCTCTCATTTTCCAATAATTACTAATTTGGCACCGATTTTAGATTCAACGAAAAATGCGATAGTGCTAAAACACAATAGCTAAATCACGCAGGGTGGATAATTAAATTACCCGTCTGCAGTCACACGTCAGAAATAAAATTTAAACACATGAAAAAGTTGGAACTGCATTGGCAAATTTTACTCGGAATGGTGGCGGGGGTCGCAATTGGAGTTGTCGCGGTACAATTCGCGGCCGGGCCCCAATTAATTGTTGACTGGGTCAAGCCCTTCGGGACTATTTTTATCAATGTGCTCAAATTAATTGCCATGCCGTTGATTATCGCCTCTTTGATCAAGGGTTTGAGTGACCTTGAGGACATATCCAGGCTTTCAGTATTGGGAAAGCGGACCATCGGTATTTATCTGTTAACTACCCTATTGGCCGTGACCATTGGCCTCACTATTGTAAATGTGATCCAGCCCGGAAAAACCATAAATGAAGATACGCGCAATCAATTGGAACAAGCCTACCAGACAGAAGCAGACCGAACCCGTGGAATGGCTGAAGAAGCCAGAGAGGCGGGACCGCTTAAACCGATTGAAGATCTATTTGCGGACAATGTATTTGTAGCCCTTGCGGACAACGGCAATATGCTCCAGGTGATTGTCATCTCTATTTTCTTTGGGATCGGTATTATTTTGTTGCCCGATAAAAAAGTGGGAACGGTAAAGTTGTTTTTTGACGGATTGAATGAAATTATTCTCAAACTCATAGACCTCATCATGCTCACTGCTCCATACGGAGTAGCTGCCCTTTTAGCCGCTCTGGTTGCAGAATCTCCGAGTGTGGATATATTTATCGCCTTGCTCTGGTACGCTTTGAGTGTATTGATCGGCCTGGGTTTGCTTATTGGGGTGGTGTATCCTTTATTGATGCGAGTGTTTACCGGAAAGAGTTTCGGTTATTTCTTCAGGGGCATATCTCCGGCGCAGCTGGTAGCATTTTCTACAAGTTCAAGTGCTGCTACGCTCCCTGTAACCATGGAGAGAACGGAAGAGCACCTTGGAGTCGACAAGGAGGTTACAAGTTTTGTACTACCCATTGGAGCCACCATAAATATGGACGGCACCAGTCTTTACCAGGCAATAGCTGCTGTGTTTATAGCACAGGCATTCGGAATGGAGCTGTCTCTATATGCTCAATTGGGTATTGTACTTACCGCTACCCTCGCCTCCATCGGATCGGCCGCCGTCCCCAGCGCGGGAATGGTTATGCTTGTTATTGTATTGAGCCAGGCCGGAATACCCGAGGCGGGACTGGCCCTGATCTTTGCAGTGGACAGGCCGTTGGATATGTGTAGAACAGTAGCCAATGTTACGGGGGATGCCACCGTTTCTATGTTGGTTGCAAAAAGTGTAGGAAAACTGGGAGACCCCAAGGTAAAAGATTGGGACGATCATTACAAACCCAAAAAAAAATAAACCAATAAAAATATAAATATGAGTGAACAAAAAAATAATCTGGGTGTAGGTTCAAGAGTAAAACATCCTGAACACGGCGCCGGGGTGGTCATAGGAATTCATCAGGTAGCTTACGAAGTGAGTTTTATCGATACCGGAATTAAAATGGTCGGCAAAAATTACGAGGGCTGGGAAATCATTGAAAAAATTGAAAATCCCCAAAAGGTCAGTTTTAATGAGCTGGAAAAGTCCCTGGTAAAGGTGTTGCGGTCTTTTTCAGATATCTCTGAGATCATCGAATTGGGTGACAAATGGAAAGACGGCACCATTATTTTTAAGCCCTACGACGACGATTTGAAGCCCAAGGAATTGCCCATCGATGTTTTTTTTAAAAAAATTGTAATGGTAAGAGATCGCCTTCGGGTTATGGAACAACGGATAAACAGTTCGAATTTATCCGATGAGGAGAAAGTAAATTTGCAGCAATACATTACTAGAATTTACGGCAGTTTGACTACTTTTAATATCTTGTTTAAAAACAAAGACGACCACTTTGTCGGCGAGCGCGGAAAATAAGATTCAGTTGATCATCGATTTCTGCCAAAGTGGTTATAAAAACTACCAAAGTGGAAAATAAAATTAAATTACCCTGTACAGCAGTATTGATAATCAGCATCCTGATGCTTTTCAGTGCCTGCATTGAGTTCAAAGAACCTTTTGATAAATTGCCACCTGGCCACTGGAGGGGTGTATTGTATTTGGATCAGCAAAGCACCTTCCGCCCCGGCTCGGATCAGGCCAAGATGGACATGAATGAAATGCGGTCGGTCATTGAAGACAATCAATTGCCTTTTAATTTTGAAATCTTTTACGATGAGAATGGGGAGATGTACGCCTTATTCCACAACGCAGGGGAGGAGTTGAAAGTAACCGATATTGTCATGGGAGTCGATCTGAGTATAGCCAAAGACACAGTCAGAATGCGGTTTCCGGGGTCTGACAACTACCTCAAGGCACTCTATGCGGAAAATGTCCTTCAGGGTTTCTGGGTGGTGCCATCGAGAGGGAATTACCAGATTCCCTTTGAGGCCCATTATGGGGAAAAACACAGATTCGAATTGCCCATCAACAGGGACAGAGATTCTATTGTGAATATCGCGGGAACCTGGAGTGCTACTTTTAGCCCTGGTGAGGAGAGCGAAAGGACAGCAATCGCCGAGTTTACGCAGAGCAATGAACAGGTATCGGGAACCTTTTTAACCAATACCGGCGATTACAGATACCTGGAGGGAGTCGTTGAGGACGACAAACTGTGGCTCTCTTCATTTGACGGAGTGAATGCCTATTTGTTTGGAGCTAAAAAAAATGAGAGTGGAGTACTCGAGGGATTTTTTAAGTCCGGCCGACATTACGAGACCCAATGGAAAGCTGTTCAATCAGATGAAACCCAACTTTCCGATCCCACGACAATGTCAAAATTTCTCTTTGCTAAATTCACCTTTTCAGCCACAGACCTCAAGGGTGAAAAAGTAACAGAAGAACAATTCGTAGGTCATCCCACAGTAATATACCTCACTGGCACCTGGTGCCCCAATTGCAGAGATGCGACCAATTTACTCAAAGAACTCGCCCAGGAATACGATATACAGGTGATTGGACTTGCTTTTGAGCGGTACCGCGATCAGGACAAAGCACTTTCTTTAATTTCTAACTACAAGGAAGACTTCAACCTGAACTATCCCATTTTATTAGCTGGATATATGGACAAAAAAGAAGCTACAGAAAACCTGGGCATGGTGGAGGAAGTTATCGCCTACCCCACTGTTATTTTTCTGAATCCCGATTTTTCTGTTTCGGGCAGTTATACTGGTTTTTCAGGGCCAGCTACTTCCAGATACGAATCTCTGGTTGAGACTTTTCACAGCGAAATAAAAAAAATACGCTCCCATGAATAAATCTAAAGAGAACGTTGTTTTTATCACCGGAGCTACCTCAGGAATTGGCAAAGCTTGTGCAGAGGTATTTGCCCGCAACGGACATCCATTGGTAATTACCGGTCGGAGATCTGAAAGGTTGACAGAAATTAAACGGGGACTCACCGAGAAATACGGCATAGAAATGGCTTCTCTCTCCTTTGACATTCGGGATCCCAAAGCCTGTGACCTGGCTTGGAACAGTCTAGAATCTAAATGGAGAACCCCCGACCTTCTCATCAATAATGCGGGGCTGGCTAAAGGGCTAACCCCCATCCACCAGGGTTCCCTTGAGCACTGGGAAACCATGATTGACACCAATATAAAAGGCCTGCTCTATATTACCCGCTTGATTTCCCCGGGCATGGTGGAAAGAAAAAGAGGGCACATCATCAATGTATGTTCCACTGCAGGTCATGAGACCTACCCCATGGGCAATGTATACTGTGCGACAAAGCACGCTGTAAATGCCCTCACCAATTCAATGCGACTGGATCTTTACACCCACGGCATCAAGGTGGGACAAGTATCTCCGGCCCATGTAGAAGAAACAGAATTTGCTGTCAATCGATTCGATGGGGATGAGGAAAAGGGAGATATTTACAGCGATTTTAATCCCCTAAAGTCCAACGATGTAGCAGAGGCTATCTACTTTATCTACACAAGGCCCGCCCATGTCAATATTCAGGACATTCTGATGATGGGAACTCAACAGGCGGGAAGTAATTTCATACATCGCTCGGGAAGAATTTACTGAGCGAGTAAATACTCTTTGAGCAATTTGGCATCTTTGGCAGGTATGCGCTCCCCCAAAATGAGGCGGAGTTCTCTGCGCCTGGCCGCTCCGTCAAATAATTTTTCCTGCTCTGAAGTCAAGGGAACTACCTCAGGTACCGGAATGGGCTTTTTGTCGTCCGAGAGCGCCACAAAAGTCAAATAGGCGTGATTGCACTTGCGCGCATTTCCCCCTTTGATATCCGAAGCAAACACCTCTACATACACCTCTATTGAAGTGTTAAAAGCACGAGTCACATTGGCGTTGAGGGTCACTACATCCCCTACATTTATCGGCCTTTTAAAACTCACATGATCTACCGATACCGTGACCACGTAGGACTCCGAGTGCTTGGCGGCACAAATACTTGCCACAATATCCATCCATCGCATCAAATTTCCCCCCATCAGATTACCCAGTGGGTTGGTGTCGTTCGGCATCACCATCTCTGTCATAGTCGTCCTGGAATCCTTTACTTTCTTGGAACCCCTTTGAACTTTTTCTTTTTTATTTACTGTACTCATCGTTATTCGTTTATATATTCAAATTCAAATATATCTTTAAAATGTTGTTTTAGTAACTCTTTTACCCTATCCATATCCACTTGCTCTCCCAACTCGCGGGACATGGTGGTGACCTCTTTGTCCACCTCAGCAATTCCACACGGAACAATGTAATTAAAAAAATCAAGGTCCGTGTTGACATTCAAGGCAAAACCATGCATGGTAATACCGCG
>JAGTVA010000028.1 GCA_018224445.1 Saprospiraceae bacterium | reverse complement strand
CAGAAAATATTCACCTGGCTGTTGTATCAGAACTGCAGATGAATCTGAGGAAAAGCCTTCAGGACCTGTCCACTGGAATACATATTCTTCCAAACCAATCGCCTGCATTACAACCACAGTGTCGATGCAGCTAAAATCTGAATACATAATTTCAATTTCAGGTAGTTCAAAATCCTCGATTATTTCAATGGAATCGATACCTGTACAATTGGAGTTGTCGGTTACCGTGAGATGATACCACCCGGGTACAGTAACTGATAGAGTGTCGTCCGCGGAAGCAAAACCCCCGGGGCCTTTCCAGTTGTATTCGTATTCATCTAAAGGATTTTCAATACTGACAGGGACCGTAGATTGATTGCAATTCAATTCCAGAGCGGGAGAAAAATTAATTTCTATGAACTCACTGTTGTCCTCAATTACCAAAAGATTTTCACTGGTGCATCCGTTGGTGCCTTCCACAAATAGAGTATACTCCCCTGCATTGTATACTACTACAATGCTGTCGGAGGAAGTAAAACCCGAGGGGCCATTCCACTCAAATTCTTCGAGATTCGCTGAGGTTTCAAAGCTTAAAACTACGGAATCTCTCCCACATCCCAAATCTTCACCTAGAATGCTTAGGTCGGGTCCGAGGGTATCGGCCACAACCTCAATCTGAAAGGAATCTATGCATCCATTATCGCCTTCAAAATACAGGAAATAATCTCCCGGCCGATCTACCCATACCCCACTGTCCACTTCCGCAGTGACAAAAGGGGAGGAATGCCAAAACTCGGCGTATTGGCCGCTCTCAATATAAATAAATGCATCTGTCGCATTGCAGTTGATGGTATCAGCGGACAAAGTAGCTGTGGGCAAATCGAAGTCGGCTTCAGTTAGGTGTTCAAAGAACACAGAGCAGCCGTTGTCGGGATCGATAACTTGTAGTGTGTGAAGTTTTGATTGATTGAAAAGTACACTGTCCGATTCAACGGGATCAGCCGCACCAACGGTCCAGCGATAGGTATACCCTTCGGGCCCATCTACCCAAATATAACCTTCCGGTTGAAGACAATTCAGGGTGTCGGAATAAATAAATATATCACCTACATCAAAGTCGTTTCTGACTCTTATGGAGTCTGTGATAGAACACCCTCCTCTGGTAGTCATATCAACCCGGTACCAGCCCTCCACAGAAACGAATGGAGATTGCAATTCACTATAAAAAGCTCCGGGGCCGGTCCATTCAAAAGTCATATTGGGATAACCTACATTTAACAAAATCTGAACGCTGTCCAGTAAGCAACCAGTGGTGTCCGATAAATTAATTTCCCAGTCTGGCAAATCGCCTTCCGAAACTACCGTTATAACAGTATCTGCAGTACACCCTTCAGGGGTAGTTACGGTTAAAAAATAGTCGCCGGGGAGTGGAGCATCTATTCCCTGGACAAAATCCTCAAATGAATTAGGGCCCTGCCAGTAATATTGGGATCCACCTATTCCCGTGGATGCTAGTATGGGTACAGAGGACTCGTTGCATCCCAGGGGCGCCGTGGCCAGGTTAACCGTTGGTTCAGGATTGATGTACCCTGCGAATATGCTATCCCTGCTTATACAACCCAGGGTATCTGTGACAATCAACTCAAATATCCCGGAAAAATTAACTGAGGGATTTGGGCCGGATAGAGTATCTCCTTCAAAAATCCAAACAAGCTGCCAGGAAGAGTCATTTGGGACCGGACTTAAATATATGGTATCTCCCTCGCATGTACCCAGTATTGAATCCGACAAAATATTGGGTCCGGTTAAGTCTTTGTTCACAAAAACAGAATCGGAGACGGCACAGCTGTTTGTATCCACAGCGTTGAAAAATAACCAACCCGGTTCGGTAATTTTTACTATGGAATCCATCCTTAAGACACCGGCAGGGTCAATCCATTCAAAGGAAATCAAAGATTCATAGGATTCTAGAGTAAAATCAGAAGTATCTAACGCACAGCCCAAATCGCTTCCTATAATTTCTACAGGGACTCCATTTAGATGCCCGTATACCTCTACCTCCTGTACTACCGTACATTGCTGGTCATATACTATCAGGGAATACACTCCGGGGTATCCTGCCTTAACGGATATGGAGTTACTGTCCCCTACGATATTGCCGTTCGGGTTTTCCCAATACCATTGGGCATTGGGTGTCAATACAGATTGGGAGGCATCCAGCGTTACTGAATCGACGTGACAGGTAAAAGTATCCAAGGCATGGCCAATAGCGATGAGGCTGCTGTCAATGCTTAAATTGATGTGTACCGTACTGTCACAACCCGAATTGGTTTGCAGTATTATGCTGTGAATACCGGGGTCAGTGATGACCGTATCACCCAGTGCAATGAAGCCATTGAAACAAATAGTAGAATCTAAATTGTACTCATAAGTGGGATGAACAATAAGATCCACCCATCTCATAGCCATGTCTCCGCAAAACAGGCCGGGATTTGGATCGAGGGCGACGATTAATTCAGATATAGACATTTCCCCAACGAGGCTATCCAATGTGGTTGAGTCACTTTTTAAAAGCGATATTCCGTAGAGACGGAAGGAATCCGCACGGTTAAATATATAATTAGAATCGGGAAGAACGGCAACAACGGTATCATCCTGAGTCAGAAGAAAATTATAAAGGTACTCATCTTCGGGCGGAGGGTCCCCAAAAAGGTAGATGGGATCCGGAAATTCATCCAGAGTGGAACCCTGGCAAATTTGAATGGGGAGAGCGTTGAGTATCCCTCCATCGGGTAGACAAGTTTCACAATCTATCCCCGCCGGATCACAAAAAATAATACTAAACCCAAGTAGCTCCCCTTCATCAAACTCAATTCCATCCTGTATAAATAAGGTCCAACTTCCATTGACCGGGCCCGAATTGAAATCTTCTAGACAGCCTGAAAACGGATGGTAACTACCCGTGTAACTCCCAAAAGCTGACCAACTCTGGGCATTGCTCCACTGAGGGCTAAATCCGGCATCAGGTGAAGCTGGTATAGCACAGGGTAAAAATGAAATATTCCAGGTAGCAAAGTCCGTAAAAGGAGGTGGAGCGGTGGTGGCTCCCACCAATAAAATTTGTTCCCCGGCCGGAGAGGTTAAAAACATCATTAAATCACCTACTGTAGTGTGCTCAAAATGCAAATTAATAGCGCAAACTCCCTGATTCGGATCCGAAAGTGAATCATTCAATGCACCATCAATTTCCAGTACAATAAAATTGCTGGATAAATCGGCGATGTGGAAAGGTCCTTCATAAAAGCATTGACCCGAAACACTCAGACTGTTTATCAAAATGACAACCCAAATACATAGTTTGAAGAAGATAGTGTAAAGGAAACGGGTATATAAAGTGAAGAAAAGTTTCATAGATTGCATCGTGTATGGAGGTTGAGTAGCTTTATAATTAAGGGGTTTTACATTTTTCTCAATCGGAAATATCTATTCACAACGGATTACAATAAACAAGAGATCAATATTACACTAAGGGTTGCCTCCCCCCTATCTCAAGCTTAATAATATATGCACTTTAAACAACAATAAGGCCCCGGAAAGTTTCACAGGGCCTTATTGATTGGCTTTTTTATCTGTATCTTGTTTTTTAGTAAGTCGTCAGTTGTAACCTAAACGAATTTATCTCACCTTCGTGAATCAACAACAGCAAATAGCTACCCGGTGGGTATTTGGTTAAATCCAATTCTTCAAAATGAGACCCGACAGGTAAAATTCCTGAGACTATTTTTTGTCCGAGTATATTTATTACCCGAAATTGAACGTCTGCAGGTAGTGGTGAATATTTCATATAAATAATACCACTGGTGGGATTTGGGTACACATTGAAATCCAAAAGTTCCAAATTCAACACTGAAGTGCCACTGAATTCAACTTCGGTACTAAAGGTATCAGCCCCGCAGTGGTTTTGTGCGATTAAAGTAACCGTATATTTGCCGATTTCATCGTATTGGTGAGTCGGATTGGTCTCCTCAGAGGTATTTCCATCGCCGAAATCCCAGAAATAATCGTCCGCATCTTCTGATGAGTTTATAAATTCAAATACACCGTCGTCAATTTCTTCTACTTCATAATTAGCGGTAGCACCAGGAATGACAATAATGATGTTTTCTTTTGTTAGTGAATTGGAGCCCAAAGCATTGGACACTTTGAGTGAAACGGTGTATTCACCGGCTTCTGTATAGGTGACGACGGGATTTTCCTCGGTCGAAAATTCGGGATCCCCTCCTTCAAAGGTCCACTCCACTTGATCTACATTGTCGCTGGATAAGTTCTCAAATTCAACAGTAAACGGTGCACATCCCTGATTGGAACTGACCACTTCAAATCCCGGATTGGGGAAATCACCAACCACCAATTCCTGACTAATCACAACCGTATCGCAGGAATTCCATACTGTCAGGGAAACTTCGAATACACCATCATCAGCATATTCATGAATGACATTGCTGTCCTGGCTAAAAGTACCGTCCCCAAAATCCCACTCAAAATCAGTTACATGATCGAGTAATGCAAAAAACTCAACAGTTTTATTGTCGATTTCATATTCAAAATCAGCTGTTGGATTGGGGAGTATCTCAATTAAGTGATCGACAATTACGGTATCGGTTCCCTCGGGGTTCACAACTATCAACTGCACAGGGTAGGTGCCCGGGGATTCATAAATAACTTCAACCATTGGTACTGTAGCTGTATCCGGAATTCCGCCCGGGAATACCCACAACCTTTCAGTTACTATAGACTGAGTTTTATCCTCAAAAACAACCATGAACGGGCTGCAATGAGTGAAAGTGGTATCTTGTTTTCCATTGACAGCAATTTCTCCGGAGGGTGAAGAAAAAACTTCAATTTCAGTTTCCCACAAGGATGTATCGCATTCATTAGCTGCGGTAAGAGTTACATTGTAAATTCCATCAATTGCATATTCGTGAGTTGGTTCTGATTCATTGGAGTTGTTTCCATCGCCAAAATCCCATAGAAAGTAATCTGCATCCTCGGTATCGTTGACAAATTCAATCTCGAGTTGGGAGGTGGACCACGAAGCGTTGATTATCGGTACATCTTTTATGACAATCAGGCTGTCCATCACTAGTGTATCCGCTCCCAGTGAGTTGATAACTATTAACTGGACAGCGAACTGCCCTGCATTTTGATAAATAACCGATGGGTTTTCCAGGTTAGAGGATTGCGGAGTTCCACCTTCAAAAGTCCAATAAAGGCTGTCAACATTATTGGAGGATTCACTGTGAAACTGAATGGAATCCAACACACAGCCTTCTGTTTGAGAAACTGAAAACCCGGCTTCCGGTGGGGTAATAATTTCTACTTCAATAATGGAACTATCTGCACCGCAAATGCTTTCGGCCACCAATAGAATTTCATAAGTTCCATCTTCCACGTACTCGTGTTCAGGCTCAAATTCTTCGCTGGAATTTCCATCGCCAAAATCCCAGGTATAAGTTTGACCGTTTTCTGAATTGTTTTCTGTGCTGATACCTTTTCCGTCTATCTCTACGCTGAAATTTGAGACGGGCTCACCCATCACCTCAATCAGGGAGTCCTTTGTAATTGAATGACTGCCGGCGGGATTAAACGCCTTGAGCGTCACTTCGTAAAAGCCTGGGGCATCATAAGTGACTGTAGGGTTGACTTCAAAAGACCCGTTCGGATCTCCTCCCGGAAATTCCCACATATAGGAATCTGAATTTGCCGATGAATTATTGATAAATTGAACCTCAAATGAAGCGCATCCAATAGCGGTATCTACTTCAAAATCAGCGGTAGGCAATAAGGCGATCACAACAATTTCTGAATGGGTTACATTGCCACAAAAATTGGAAGCTGTAAAAACCACTTCATATTGACCTTCCTGGGCATAGGTATGAGTTGGGTTTTCCTCAAAAGTCGAATTGCCATCTCCAAAGTCCCAACTGAAGGAGGTTCCTCCCACTGATAAACTGGTAAATTCTACTGTGAGATCATCGACTTCATACTCAAAATTTGCTTCGGGCAAATCCACGACTTCAATATAATTGGGTATGGTGAGGACTGCAGGACCTATGTGGTTTTCTACTTCTAGCGTAACATCAAATATCCCTTCATTTTCGTATAATACCAGAGGATGTTGATCGCTGGATTGACTGGGATTGCCCCCGGGAAAACTCCAATTCCAGGAAGTGGGTAACTGGGTTGATAAATCCTCAAATTGGACCTCCAGAGGCGCACAACCAAAAGTTACATCTGCACTGAATATGGGCTCAGGTGGCGATGCAATTTCGCAACTTGAATACAGCATTAATCGATTGATGTATAAATTATTACCGTTGCCGGTAACATTTTCTATTTTTAAAACCACCGAAGTTTCATTGGTGTAATCACTGATGTCAATTTCAAGGCATTGATTTCCAAAGAAACCATCTATACACCAATCTTCATCATCTGCGGGGTTGAAAAATGCGGAATTGTCAGGTGCAGTTGCAAAGTTTCCACTACCATTCTCAGTGTCTGCAAATATTTTTTCTGTATAAGTTTGCCCCCCATCTAAAGACAAGTAAATGTTAAGGGAATCTTTTAAATTATTGCTCCTTCTTCGGTAGGAATATTCAACCTCTAAGAAGATTTCCAATCTGCCGGAAAAATCAAGTAAATCAGAAATTAAAGCATCTTTGGCCCCTGTGTTGCTATACCCGTGATTGGCCATTGCAGCTCCGTGGTTGCCGACGGGCATATAGGATACCTGTGATTGAACCCAGGTGGTTCCATTGTCTGGGTTGCTTATAGTCCAGTTTCCAAGTCCATCTTCAAAGTCGTCGTACAAAACTACATCGTAACCACCAACCTCTGTGACAAAAACTGTTCCGTTAATGGTGATGTCGTCTGTTCCAAAGTCATTGGAAACGGTTAGCGTTACATCATATGAACCCTCAGCAGAATAAGTTACTACTGGATTTTGTTCAGTTGATGAAGAGGGTGATCCGCCGGGAAATATCCACGACCAGGAGGTGGGGGAGTTCTCAGATTTATCATAGAAATGAACCGTGGTCCCTGGACAAATGGTTTCGATATTTTGAAAAAAATTGGCTACTGGAGGATCAGGTGGAATGCAATCATCAAAACAACCGGATATATTTGATCTGGTAACAATGTAGCTGCTTATCTGATTGATAGATTGAGAACTCCAGTCGTTAGAAGAATTAACAGATGGAGCCATGATAGTGTTGCTCCCGGAAGGGTCGTGAGTGGCGTTGAAATTGTGTCCAATTTCGTGGGCGGTCAACACCCGAATTAATTCCGCATTGGTTGAGAAGTCAGAACATACATTGTATTTGTTGTTGTTGCAAATCCCGGCGATCCAGGCTATACCAATGGTGGACCCGTTGAAGTTTCTATCTGTCCACAAGGTTGCATTTCCGTAAGAAACGCCAAAGTTACCGCCGTTACCCCAGGAAGTAAACGAACTCAATAAGCTCCCCGCATCGTTGCTGGACGTCCACGGATCACAAGTAGAACAGGTGGAGGTATACTGGGTAACAATGTTAAAGATAATGTCGTCGTCAAACTCTCCCTCGTAATTTCCCTGAACATTATTGACCACACCAATATTTCGGTTTTCCAATTCCGTTATATCCTGATTATAACTTTGATACATTAACCAATCGTTGGCGATGGCGTAATCCATTTGATAACATTCTCCTAATCGTGCAGTACTTTTATTTTGATTATTCTGCCACAGATTTCGAATAATTTGCTTTTTATTTATTTCCAGGTCCTCCGTAGCGCATCGATTGTTATCAAAGGTTTCTATAGCGTCGTTGGCATTGTATACCACAAATAAATCCTGGGATTCACCGTGAAAAAACCTTACAGGCTCAATAAACCAGCGATCATCGCCGTCGTGGATATAACCGTAAATAAAATTGCGGTCGATGGTTAATCTTACTTTGTTCTTTGAAGAATTGTTTGAAATGCCGTTATAGGCATTTTTGGGGCGATCTCTCAGAATTTCAACCCCGTCCTCTGTTTGGAGTTGGATGTGGTAATCTTCTCCAAAAAGTTGACTCCTGACCAAATTGATATCGAAAATATGCTCCCGACCCATAATAAAAAGGAGATCAATTGCACCATTTGTCTGCTGGAGTGAATCTGTTAAATTCGAAAAATCGTAAGAATAAACTTTGTATTCCTTAAACTTTTTATCGAGTATTTCTCTTTGATCTATTGCGGATTCGACCTCATTGAATTGGATCGGAAGGGAACTGCAATAGAGAACAATGGAAAACGTTAGAAAGCTTAAAATACTAATAATCCTTAAATAGAGCTGATACATTTATATTAACTTTAGCTTTGCATGAATAAATAATAAATACAAGACAATGTATATACAATATAAGGGTGAAATTAATAAATGTGATCTGATTGGCAAGCTTTTTAAGATCATATTAACTTTTTTATTGATTTTCGTTATTTGTGCCGTAACACTAAATGCTCAGGTGAGATTGCAGGATCCGGAAAAACACCAAGAGTCATTTATTGATAAAGTATGGTTTGGAGGTAATGTGAATTTGGGATTCCAGGGATCGAATACTTACAATGTTTTTTATTTTGGGATTTCTCCTATGGCCGGCTATAAATTTACCGAAAATTTTTCAGCCGGGCCCAGATTTGAAATTTTATATACCTATTATAAGGCTTTTGTCTGGAACGAACAGAGAAATTACACCGCTCACCCTATCTCATTCAGCGCCGGAGCTTTTGTCCGCCATAAATTTCTTCAACAATTTTTCGGCCACCTCGAGTACAATGTGGAACGAGCGAAGTTCCCACTTAGAAATTTTCAGGGTAATTTCTTTTCCGAAGATGGCAATCTCGCCACAGGTACGATCACCTTCGACAATTTATACATAGGTCTGGGGTATTCCTCCGGCGGTAAATTCGGTTCTGAGATCAGTATCCTCTACAATGTTTTAGAACCAGATGACAGCCTCAATATTCCGATTTCAATTCGAATTGGATTTAATTACAATTTTTAATTAGTATTTTTCCGTGAGTAATTTGTCTCAATCGAGCTTTCACCAAAAAATAAAAAATTGCGATGTTTTTTATTTGGGCATCAGACATCACGGACCCGGATGTGCGAGAGCACTGCGTTCAATGCTGTCTGAAGTTCAACCGGATGTTATTTTACTGGAATTTCCCGCAGATGGCCATGCTGCACTTGACTGTAAGTTGGTCAAAGAACTCTGTCCCCCGGTAGCTCTTGCTCTCTACAACCCCAATAATCCCGGAGAATCCGTTTTTTATCCTCTCACCTCTTTTTCTCCCGAATGGATTGCTATTGAGTATGCCAGTCAAAGTCGGATTCCCCTTTTCCCAATAGATATTCCATCCTCTGCTGTGTTTAATATCCCGGCGAAAAACAGTGAAAGGATGAAAAATGCCAAATCGAGAGATTTACTATTTGAAAAAGCAGGTATAGAGGACCCAGAAAAGTTTTGGGATGAACTTATTGAGGAAAGCACACACACAGAAAATGTTTTTCAATATATTTTTGAATTGATGACTTATTGGAGAGGCGATGATAAGTCAAAGGATGCGAAACTTCAAGCCAGAGAAGCTTTTATGCGTGTGGAACTCAGAAAACATCTGAGGAGTGAGGGTTTTAAAAAAATAGCCGTAATTACGGGAGCTTACCACAGCAAATTACTCAGTCCCGATTTATTTTCCGAAGAGGAGGATAAGGAGACCCTTAAGGATGTACAGCAGAAAAAAACCGAGGCTACGTGGATACCGTGGACTTATCACCGAATTTCCAGGCAAAGTGGTTACGGTGCCGGTGTGAGTTATCCCGGATGGTACCACCATTTGTATCACCACGGATACCAGGAACCGGAACGTTGGTTTGCCATACTCGCAGATTCGTTGAGAAAAGGAGGGATGAAGATTTCCCCTGCCCGTGTGATTGACGCAACCAGGCTGGCCACGGCCCTGTCACACATTCGCGGAGGTTCAATGCCCGGTTTTAATGAACTTAGGGAAGCTTTTTTAACCTGTATGGCCGGCAATCAAATGTCCTTGTGGAACACAGTGGAAAGAGAAGTTCTCATCGGCCACCAATTTGGATCCACGGGAACTTCTTCGAGTCAACAACCCATTGAAAGGGATTTTAGCCAGAAAATAAAATCTTTCCGCCTGAGTGGATTATTAAAAAAGAAAGAAAAAAAATCCAAAAAATTAGATCTCCGAAAAGATTTACATTTGGAGACCAGTCAATTTCTTCACCGCCTCAATATATTAAAAGTATTTTTTGGTAGTCAGGTTAGTGAGGGACAGGGAAAAACCAGCTCCTTTTCTGAATCCTGGGACCTTTTGTGGCGGGAAGAACTAAGGGTGGGTTTAATTGAAGCTGGACTCTATGGCAATACAGTAGAAGATGCTGCCATTGCAAAAATTGATCACCAAATCAATGAAGATATTGATATAGACAGTCTTGCAGACCAGTTGCTGCAATCCCTATTGGCAGGCCTTTCTAAACCAATCAATGGAATGGTAAGCCTTTTGAAAGAAAAGGTAGCGGTAGTGAATGATTTTTCTAAACTGATTCCAACCGTGGGTAAACTCACTACCGCAGCAATGTATGGCAGCGTCAGAAAATACTCCCAATTTCCCCTTCTATCGATTATCGAGGAAATCTTACCCCGAATTTGCATCGGTTTTCCCTCTACCTGTGTAAATGTTGACTATACCCAGGCCAGGGAAAGGTTGCAAAATATCGATACCTTGAAAACTGCCATTTATACGTTGGATAGTAATTCCCTAGACTCCATGTGGCAAGACGCATTGGCAGATATACATTCCAATTCCAGCAGTTATCCCCTTATTGCTGGTTTTACCACTCGGTTACTCAGGGATCTAAATGAACTTTCTGAAGAGGAATTACTGGAGTATTTAATAAAAGCGTTGAGCGGTTCGGGGCGGGTTGAAGAAAAAAGTAATTGGCTAGAGGGATTTCTGACCGGAGGATTGATTTCCTTTTTATACGACCGAAAACCACTAAAAGTGGTCCATGAATTTATTTCCACCCTCGATCAAAGTGAATTTATGGATATTCTGCCGGTCTTGCGAAGGAGCTTTGCCAATGCTTCGCCCAGCCAAAGAAGCCGGCTTCTAAATACGATAAGCGAACTCGAATTTTCCGAGGATAATCCAATGGATATAAAACCGGAAAATATAAGTGACGAAACTGGATTGAATAAGGACGATTTGCCGTCAATGATAAGCCTGATACTTTACGAATAATCGAACTCAGGTTTTTAAGTTTTTTGTATCCAAAATTGGTTGGGTTGATCCCCACTTACAATATTTACCATCCTGGAGTTGATCATTTCCAGCAGTGCCAAAAAAGTAAAAATTCCCTGAATCCGGTTTTCAAAAGAATCGAATAATTCGAAAAAATTAATTTTAGACCTTCCCTTGAGTTTCTTATTCAAATAGGATCGCTGTGATTCCGCACTGTAAGGATAGCGGTATACTCTGTGTACGACCCTTTTACCTCGTTGCTCGTAATTCTTCATCAAGTGCGTAAAAACATTCAATAATTTGAAAAGGCTGATTGATTCCAACTCAGCATCCACCAGTGCTGTCTGACCGAGTTGTTTTAGTTCAGACCCGACGTTTCCCCTCAGGTGTCGCTGGAGTTGAATTTCCTCCAGCGTTTCAAAATCCCCCACCGCTTCTTTAAATTTTTTATATTCCAAAATGCGTTTGATGAAATCCTCTCTCGGGTCAATTTCCTCTCCGTCTTCATCCAGTTGCTTTCTCGGAAGCAACATTTTAGATTTAATTTTTACCAGTGTAGCCGCGACAAGGATAAATTCACTTGCCAAATCGATGTCCAAACGTTCCATGGTATGGATATAATCGAGAAAATCCTCTGTGATCTTTGAAATGGGTATATCGGAGATATCCAGTTCATCTCTGCGAATAAAATAGAGAATCAGGTCAAAAGGTCCTTCAAAGTGCGGTACTTTTATATGGTAGGTTGTAGCCAAGAAACTGAGGGTTTAATACGGGTGTAAAATTAAACATTTCTGATTACCGTCCACGCGATAATTAAAAAAAGTAGTAGGTATGAGGCTTTGCTTCCGTAAAAAATTCTAAATATATTTTCATATTTTTGAGACAGCGGACTGAAATTCATAATTGCGCCGATAAAAAGGTAGGGAAGCAAAACAACCAAAAGGGCGTTGTAGCTGAATGCCTGAATGAATTCTCCCCTGCCCAATTGATGAATAGCCCTTTGACTCCCGCAACCTGGACACTCCAGGCCTGTGGTTTGATAAACCGGACAGGCCAATAGGGCATTATCTTCTGGATTATACATCAGTACAATTGCCAAATAAAGCACCGTTAACGGAATAAGGAGGAAGAAAAATAATTTTTTTAACATGGATTCTATTCCCACCTAATAAAATTTCGAATTACAGACCTGCAACTACTCCTACCGCAATAGAAAAAAAGTAGGCAAGGAGTACTGCCAGGCCGGTAAAAAACCCGATTTTGGTCCACTGGCCGGCCTTCCTGGACATTTCATAAGCCCCTTCAATGTCGCCTGCATTGTATTTTCCCTCGACCTGTGCGGAGAAAACAATTCCCACTATGCCAAATGGGAGACAGCAAAAAAGAGTCACCAGTATAGATTCCACCAACCAAACCCTCGGCATGCGGTGAGCGGATATCTCAGATTGGGAAAAACTGCCCGTTGATTCCGTCTCGGTTTCAGCTTTCTGCGCCTTTGCTTTCTCCTCTTCCAATTTCTCCTCACTGACTTTAATTATAGGTGGAGGGGTAAAGCCAAAAACCTCTTTTAAATAGGGCGCTTTTCCAGCGGGTACCCAGGATTCCAATCCCTGATACCAAACAAGGGTATCGGCATCGATGCCCTTTTCTTTGAGCTCTTCAAGTGTAAAGGGTCCAAATTGCTCTTTACCATCCGAATAGTAGAATTTTTTCATCGCACAGCAAATTTACAATCTTATAGCAAAAAACAAAGTAGAAGGGGTGAAAATGTCTTAAATTAGTCAATATTTAATTTCGGCAAGTGGCCTATAGTATACATTTCCTGAGACAAAACCTCTTTGGGTTTAAGCGAAAGAAAAGAGAGTTTTAAATGACTTTCGTTAATCCAGTATAGGCTTCTTTACTATTTAGAAAATATAATAATCATAGAATACACTTGAGAAAAAAAATATTAAAAATCTGAATACGAAAGTTGCATAATAAACTTGGAACAAAAAAATATTCAATTATCTTTGCAGCGTTTTTTAAAAAGCAAATAGAATTCAAAAATAATATGACTTTAAAAGGTAAGATTATTCAGGTTATTGGTCCCGTAGTAGACGTCAGTTTTTCCGGAGAAGGTAGTAGGTCTCCAGATATTTACAACGCGCTCGCAGTAAAGCGGGAAGGTGAAAAGGACTTGATTTTAGAGGTCCAACAGCACCTGGGTGAAGATATTGTTCGTGCAGTAGCCATGGACTCCACCGACGGTTTGGTTCGCGGCGACGAAGTGGTGGATTTAGGTATGCCCATATCCATGCCTACCGGCGATGAGATAAAAGGAAGATTGTTCAATGTAGTGGGTGAAGCCATTGACGGCCTTGGAAAAGTGGAAAAAGATGAAAACGCCTATGTAATACATCAGAAACCACCCAAATACGAAAACCTCTCCACTGAAACTGAAGTCCTTTACACAGGTATAAAAGTGATTGATTTGATTGAACCTTACCAAAAGGGTGGTAAAATTGGCCTTTTTGGGGGTGCAGGTGTGGGTAAAACCGTTTTGATTCAGGAGTTGATTAACAATATTGCCAAAGGATATGAAGGTATATCCGTATTCGCTGGTGTAGGTGAACGGACTCGTGAGGGTAACGATTTACTCAGAGAGATGTTGGAAGCAGGGATTATCAACTACGGCCCCGAATTCATGGAGACCATGGAAGAGGGAGGATGGGACCTGGATAAAGTAGATATGGAGAAATTGAAGGAGTCCAAAGCCACTTTTGTGTTTGGTCAGATGAACGAGCATCCAGGTGCCCGTCAGCGAGTTGCGCTTTCCGGTTTATCCATTGCAGAGTATTACCGAGATGGCGACATGAACGACCCCACCGGAGGTAATGATATCCTGTTTTTTATTGATAATATTTTCCGTTTTACTCAAGCGGGTTCAGAAGTTTCGGCTCTGTTGGGAAGGATGCCTTCAGCCGTGGGTTACCAACCTACTCTGGCCTCTGAAATGGGAGCCATGCAGGAGCGAATTACCTCTACAAAGAGGGGATCTATCACTTCTGTTCAGGCGGTATATGTGCCTGCGGATGACCTTACCGATCCAGCCCCTGCTACCACTTTTGCTCACCTGGATGCCACGACTGTATTGAGTAGAAAAATTGCTTCTCTGGGTATTTATCCGGCGGTGGATCCATTGGATTCTACCTCGAGAATTCTAGAACCCTCCATTATTGGAAGGGAGCATTACGACACTGCGGAGAGAGTGAAAAATATACTTCAACGCTACAATGAGTTGCAGGATATTATCGCTATTTTGGGTATGGAGGAACTCTCGGAAGAAGACAAACAAGTCGTTCACAGAGCGCGAAGGGTACAGCGTTTCCTTTCCCAACCCTTTCATGTAGCTGAGCAATTTACAGGATTGCCCGGTGTGTTGGTTCCCATTGAAGAAACCATCAGGGGTTTTAATATGATAATAGACGGAGAATTGGATAAGTACCCCGAAGCGGCCTTCAACCTCAAGGGTGGAATTGACGAGGTGATTCAGGCCGGTGATAAAATGCTTGCAGACTTAGCCAAATAATTGGGAATTCGGAATTCATAAACAATCTCACCAACAAAATTTAACTATATGAAACGGTCCATGACCGCCATAATTACTGCCGGACACAAAAAAGAATGTTTAAATTTCTCGGCGGCAGTTAATCGTTCACAAACAAATTTAAACAGATGAAATTGTCGGTTTTGTCCCCGGATAAGGAAATTTTCAACGGAGAGGTAACTTCTGTTAAAGTGCCTGGTACCGCGGGATCTTTTGAGCTTCTAAATAATCACGCCCCTATTGTCAGTTCGATCTCTCACGGAGAAGTTAGGGTTAAAACCCACAACAGCCAATTTAAATTCAAGGTGGAAAAGGGGTTTATCGAAATGCTGAACAACGAAATTTCACTGTTGGTGCAAGGTTATCAGGAGATAAAGTCATAAACACACATTATTGTAATTAGAAAAACTACAGCCCGGGAAGAATGTCGTCTTTTCGGGCTTTTTTAGTTGATGATAAAACCAAATGCCAGATATATTAAATCGCGGAAAAATTTCAGTATTAATGCCCTTTAAAAATGAAGAGGCATTTATAGGGGATACGCTGCTGTCTGTCCTCTCACAATCCTATCGGGATTGGGAAATCATCGCAGTAGATGATCATTCAACTGACTCCAGCCCCGATATTGTAAAAAAATGGGTGCTGGCAGATCATCGCATTCAGTATTATTTAAACAGAGGTCGAGGTATATTAGATGCCTTGCAAACGGCACAATCCAAAATGTCAGGCGATTGGGTTACCAGAATGGATGGAGATGACCTTATGGGCCCCGGGAGATTTGAAGAGCAATTACAATTGTTGGTGGATTCAGGCCCCCGATGCATCGCCACGGGAAAAGTCAAATATTTTTCAGATAAAAAATTGGGCGGTGGGTTTCGGAGGTATGAAGAATGGCTCAATAATTTGTGTAAAAACGGGACTCATTTTGAAGAAATCTACAAGGAATGCGTCATCCCCTCCCCCTCCTGGTTGATGCGCACCGAAGAGTTTAGGAAAATAAACGGATTCAAAAATTTGGAATATCCGGAAGATTACGATTTTGTTTTCAGACTGTATCAACATCATTTCAAGATTGTTTCAACCGACGATATTGTCCTTCTGTGGAGGGACCATCCTGGGCGGGCGTCCAGAAATCTGGCACAATACGCAGATCAAACCTTTTTTGAACTGAAATGGAAAAGATTTCTACAATTGGATTACTCCCCCTCACACCCTCTGATATTGTGGGGTGCAGGGCCAAAGGGCAAAAAACTGGCGGGTTATATTTTAAGGTCCGAAGTTCCGTTTAGCTGGATAAGTGGTAATGTAAAAAAACTGGGAAAGGACATTTACGGAGTAAAAATCCTTTCCGAGGACAGTATAGTTGAATTTGCCGACCCTCAAATAATTATAGCCATCAGCTCCCCTGAAATGCTTTCGAAACTGCGGCCCAAAATGGAAAAATTCCACCACACCTATTACTTTTGTTAAATGATTATTGACGAAAGCCATTTGCTGAAACTTATTAAAGGGCTTCAAAATTTCCAAAAGACAGGTGCCAATATATCCATTGTCCCTTCTGAAAAAGATAATGAAAAACACCCCAGCGGATCAGTCGACCCTATTCTTTCGGATATACTCGCTCAATCTTTTGTCCGCGAACAAAAAATTCTCCGGGAAATATACCGAGACGTATCGCTTAGGCCTCATGAGACTAAAGCCAATAAATACAGCCCCCTGTCCTTCAGTCTTGAGTTAACTGTGTCTAAAAATAAACCTTATTTTTTCGAATTTTTTCATTTGTGTGAAAAGCACCTATGTTTTCTTCACCCCGCCGCGATT
>JAGTVA010000027.1 GCA_018224445.1 Saprospiraceae bacterium | reverse complement strand
TATTGGCGTGGGACTCGAGGCGGATTTGTTTGAAAATCTTATTGAGATTAATTTTGAGCCCTATTATAAATATCACGGGTTGTTGATCAACCTCAACCGAAATAAACTGAGGGCTGGTGACCCAAATTATATAGCCGAAACGGGCGAAGCTTACGGAATTGATTTTTTTGCCAGATACGATCGAAACTACCTCTATCTTTGGGCGACTTATTCTCTCGCTTATGTGGATAGGAATGACGGATTTCAGACCTATCCCACCAATTTTGATCGAAGGCACAACGTCAATTTATTAGCCACCTACAGATTTGGAGCTGATAAGCAATGGGAGGCAGGTGCCAGGTGGAACTTGGGTTCCGGTTTTCCCTTTACCCAGATCAGGGGATATTTCGGAGATTATCCCTTTTTACAACCCAATGACTTAGATTATGTAAGCGGAAATCCGGATGTCCGGCCCATATTTGATAACAATCTCAACCGGGGCCGCCTTCCTTACTACCACCGAATGGATCTTTCATTGAAGAGGTTTATAGAACTCGGGCGATACACCAATCTTGAAATTACAGCAAGTGTAACCAATGCCTACGACAGGAAAAATATTTTTTATTACGATGTGATCGAACTCGAGCGAGTTGACCAATTGCCTATTTTGCCGAGTTTGGCGGCCAAGTTTACTTTTTAATACCGGACTCCAGTTGGGGTGTCTGCATTTGATGCCCACCTTTCTGACCATTGAAAGCAAATTGGTGGTTGTGTTGAAAATAGATTCGGGAATAATGAGAACCCTTTTAATATAATCCTGTTTAAAGTAACTAACAGGTAGACTGTTAGAAGGATATTTGTTAAATTGGCCCTTATTAATTACTCATTCAATAACCTATTTATTTTTTATGAAGTACGAACTGGAAAAAGAAGAAAAGTATACCATACTCAGATTTAATGAAGAGAACTTGAATTCTACCCTCGCTCCAAAATTAAAAAGTGAATTTATCTTTTTACTTAATGAGGGAGTAAATAACCTAATCCTCGATTTGAGTAAAGTCAAATACATTGACAGCTCGGGCTTGAGTTCCATACTCACTGCGCACCGACTTTTGAAACAGGGAGGTAGTTTTGTAGTGACCGGATTGAAAAATGACCACGTGAGAAAAATTATTCAGATTTCCCGACTGGATACCATACTTAATATTATTCCCACCATTGAGGAGTCCATAGAATTCGTACTGATGGAAGAAGTCGAAAGGGAATTATTGGGTGAAGCGGAAGAGGAGTAAATCCCGGTAGTTCTCGGGGGAATAACCAGCATTTTAATGGATTTTAAAGTCAGAATATTAGGGAGTAATTCGGCACTTCCCGCCTATGGGAGACATCCCTCTGCACAGGTGCTAAAATACAGAGATGATATATTCCTGATAGACTGTGGAGAGGGAACCCAAATGCGGATGGACGAGGCCGGAGTCAAAAAGAACAGGATAAAACAGATTTTCATCAGTCACCTGCACGGAGATCACTTTTTCGGACTATTTGGCCTGTTGCAATCGTACAATCTTATGCATCGGTCGGAACCCCTTCAGGTAATTGCTCCCTTGGGGATCAAAGAGGTTGTAGAGTGCATACTGAATATCACCGGAAATCCACTCAACTACCCACTGGAATTGCTTGAATTGAATCATGTAGGAGTCAAACAGATATTTGAAAACCGGCAACTGACAGTAACCGCCTTTCCTCTTGAACACAGAGTGCCTACTTATGGATATATTTTTGGGGAAAAGAAGGGCAAAAGGAATTTGGACGGAGCACTGTTGGATGAATACGGAGTCCCCGGAGAGGAAAGAGAAAAAATCAGAGCGGGAGCGGATTATATAACCTCTTCGGGAAAGGTAATTAAAGCCTCGGCTTTTGTGGTTGAAGAAGAGCCTGCCAGAAAATACGCCTACTGCTCAGACACCCGGCCCTTTGAAGCCCAGAAAGAAATACTCACAGGGGTGACTACCCTGTATCACGAGGCTACTTTTTTGGAGGAGGACAGGGAAAGAGCTGAAAAGACCATGCACACAACCTCCTTGCAGGCAGCGCTATTGGCATTGAAGGTAGGGGTGAAAAAATTAATTGTCGGACACTTTTCCTCCCGGTATAAAGATATTGATACAATCAGAGAGGAGGCCAGTACAGTATTTAAGGAGACCTATGCAGCAGAGGAAGGTGAAGTTTTTGATATATAGGCCACAGTCTTAGGCCGGGAGGGTGATTTATAATCACAGGGGGTAACCATAAATCTATATATCCAATAGAGGTAGTTAAATTCCTGTAAATCATACACTAGTCAACTCCTGATCGAAGGGGGTAAATAATAATTGATAATTTCCATGTTGATTTGCGGCATTTAAAAACTTTATTTTATCTTTGCAACTCCAAAAAATAATGGATGATCTCGTAGCTCAGCTGGTAGAGCATCTGACTTTTAATCAGAGGGTCCCGGGTTCGAGCCCCGGCGAGATCACTTTCAAGATCAAAGGGTAGTAGGCGATAAAGCTTATTGCCCTTTTTTCGTGCAGGAAGATGATTCTCGCAAAAGATAATTGAGTTGGCCTTTAAGTAATTTTCCGGACGAAAAATAATCAACCGATTCCCTTGTGAGAATCCGGAACGATGGTGAAGATGTTTTTCTAATTCGATAACCCGGGCTTATTGGAGCGAGTAATTTCGACTTAATTTATGGTAGAGAAGGAAAGGCCTGATTGTTTGTTTTTCAAGTTTACTGCCCGACTAAATTTTCAATTTTTTCATTCGAAAAAATTAAATTGAATAGGTCCGTTCCATAATCGTATAAAAAAACAAGGATCAGGAGGATGATTAAAATGAGGATGATCAGGATGGCATTGAACCAATCCAGGGCGTAGGAGGACTGCTTTTTTGTGAAAGAATAGTCTGTGGTTTCCATTTTGTTTTTTTTATTAACAAAACAAAAACCTTGCCAAATTGAATTGTAAATATTTGATGTTCAGCTGATTGGGACTTATTGTCCTGGTATTAAATTTCACTTTGCGATAGCCTATAGAGTTCTATTCTATTGTTTAATAAACGGTAATACATTTAAATTTGAATTCATATATTGGGATTGGTCCCCGGTTTTACTCAAATTCAAAAAATAGGTTCCCGGAAGGAGGTTTTTCAGGTCGATGGATTGCTCGGCCTCCGGTGAGATGTGCAATACCGGAATTGTCATAACCTCAGTACCCCGCAGATCAT
This sequence comes from Saprospiraceae bacterium, assembly GCA_018224445.1. Taxonomy (GTDB): domain Bacteria; phylum Bacteroidota; class Bacteroidia; order Chitinophagales; family Saprospiraceae; genus PWJY01. Next base: position 29,301 of record JAGTVA010000027.1, on the reverse strand, counting down.
AGATTGTAGCGCGGTAATTGCCCTCCTGTTGCCCACTTGCGATATGGAGGGTATTTGTCGTCAATGGATTGGGATAAAGAGAAAACTCTATATCGGGTTGATTGCGATCCACTGTTGGAGTTCCACCCTTAAAAAATGAATTGGCAAAAGCGTATTCTCCGGATTGAATTTTTTGGATATTGATAAAACCAGATCCACTTCCGGGAATAAGAATATGTTTGGTGTAGTGAGGGTACTCCACCCATTCGGTAGCCCTGTCGGGTCGATACACCAAAATGAGAGAATCCTCCGTTATTGAAACCAAATCGCTGTCGAGGGCTAGATTTCCCTTTCCCTCGATTCGCAGAGTGAGTGTAGCCTTCCAACTTTCGTCAAAATTGCCTTTGACAGCAAAATAGTGATTTGCTGAAATCCGGAAATCCGGATCCATTGCCTCGGGCTTGTCAGGCCCGGAATAGTGGTGCTCTATATACAAGAGCACCGAATCTTCCACCTGGTCAGTGACCCACCTGGTACGGGTATACGGATCCTGAATGGTTCCGGGCTGGTCGATTTTAAGAACACTGGTAAAAGAAGCTAAATTCAAGCTGTGTTCGTCATTTAAAACCGCCCATTCGGGAATAAATTCCAAGGCAATGGTATCGGAGGACAGACTGTCTGAGGCGATCATCCTCACGCTTGTTTTTTGGCCTGCATTCCCAAAAGTTATTTGAAGGGGAACTTCCAGGTGATAATGCGGGCTTTGGTATTTTCGCTGTTTAAAAAAAGTCTCCACCAGGTGCTTATTTCCACTTTGGCCAATCACCCTAAAGGAGTCTATTGAAAAATCAGCGTAACCCGGGGCAAAAATCCAATCGTTAAAAAAGTGAGTGAGATCGCAACCGGTAAGATCTGTTAGTTGATCTCTGAATTCATAAGCATCTATAGCCGAGAAGGAATTGTCCATGAGCACCCCTTGCATACCATGCCTGAAGAGACTGTCGCCCAGGTAACCTCTCAAATTGTGGATTACGGAAGCGCCGCGGATGTAGGTATGCCTTCCATAGGTGTTGTAGGCGGGCATAGGGGAAAGTGCAAAGTAACCATCGTCGACGGTGTGGGCAGTTTCGATGGTGGTTTGATGGTTATTTCTAACGGCAGTTTTAAGGCCCTCAGGCCCGTTGATAAATTCCTGAGTCAGGTGAGCGCCGTATTCGGCCGGCCCTTCTTTGATCCACATGTCTTTAGCAGTGGTGAGCGTGGTGAGGTTTCCCCACCAATGGTGGCAGAGTTCGTGGGCCATCAGTCGGGTGCTTTTTTGTCCGCCAGCAATACTGTGGCTTGGGTATGCGGTATTAGTGGGGTGCTCCATGGCTCCTCTGGTGGTGATTACATATCCTATGCGCTCAAAGGGATAAGGGCCGTACCAGTATTCAAGAGCATCTATGGCGTATTCCAGGTCTTCAAGAGATGCCCTGAAGTTATCCAGATCTCCCGACCTTGCAATCAGTTGAATATCGACCGGGCCGTAAGCCCCCTGGTGGGTCCAGTCCATCGTTCTGTAGTTGGAGACAGCTACACTGCTCAAGTAAGTGGGAATGGGTTGTTCCATTCGGTAAACCCTTACCAGGGTGTCGCCTGCAAGGGCTTGCTCTTCTATAAATCTGCCTACGGCGTGGGCTTTTCTCCCTCCCTCACTTTTTACGTGGTATTCAAAGGTAGATCGCTGCACGAAATTATCAAAACAGGGAAACCAGCTGCGGCCAAAATTGTGAGGGTCCGCTGCCAGGCCGATTCCGAGGTTGTAGGCGTAACCATTCTCAAAATAAAAGCCTCCAAATCCGGACGGGCAGGTGATCGGGCTTCCGTGGTAAAAAACTTCCGCTTCAATACTGTCGTTGGCTGAGAGGGGTTCGTCGGAAAAAATGCGCAAAAATCTGCCGTCGTGACTAAAGGGCATTGCGGACTGCTCTATGTTTACAGAGTCTACTGTCAAACCTTCGAGATCGAGGGTTATCACGTGGATTGAATCCATCAATGACTCCAGGTGGACGATGGTCCTTCCGTATATTTCACCTGAAATAAAACGGGTTACATCCAGGTGAATTTCATAGTGATACAAATTCAGGGTATCGCTCCTTCGAATTACTTTTTGAGCAGCATCTGAGCGGTGAGTAAATACACCGTAGGATTGAAAATTATTGTGGATGTGGTGACAACCATACGGAGCGTCTATAGGTTGTGAATTTAGCAATTGACCGCTGTCCTGAATAAAGAGAAACAACACAACCACCATTTTTAAACAGTGGATAAGGTACGGAGTCTTCAACATAAATGACGGGTTTGTATTCTAATCAAATAAGCTGTCGTATTGAGAGCCCTTTTCTTCATTTTTTCTTTTTAATTTTTCCTTTTCAGGCTTTCTTTTCCCGAGGTCGAGGGAACTCGAAGACGACTCGCCTTCCAATAACATGAGTTTGGATTCCTTCTCCCACTGCTCCAACATACGGAGGCCTTGTTCCTCGAAGATACCGTTTTGCAAATCCACAGAATTCATGAAATTGGAGGACATCTCCATAAATCGCTCCATTTCTCCTACCTTATCGGCCACGTCATCTGCTATGGCTTCAAGGGCTTTGTCGAAGAGTATTCGCCTGTCGTTGTCACCGGAAATGACATTCATAGCCGATTTCATTGCGGAGTGACTGGCGCGAATGGCTTTTCTCTCTTGCTCTTTCAGCTTTACCTGATCCTTGGTATCCTCGAGTAGAATTTCGGAATTTTGATACATTTTAGTGAGTACGCGATACAGAATTTCGAGTTTTTGAAGCAATTCCCGGTACTTTTCATTGCTGTCTCTCAATCTAGCAGCCTTGCGGGTTGACAGCATTACCTGCCTTTCAATGCCCTCTTGGTTGGCCCTTCTCGCCATCAGCAGGTTGTTTTCAATTTCCTTTTCATTGTCTGACACCATGGTTTTTAGTCGTCTCATCTGGCCGCGTATGGTTCCGATTTGCTTGCCCATTTTTCGAAGGTTTTTTTCGAGGTCCTGGACGTAATTTTTTAATATTCCTATGGGATCAATAGTGATGAAAACTCCGGTTATCCACCTCATAATGCTTCGGTAGCTGTAGGAAATCAAGGTGCGCATACGCGGATCGAACACCATGTATAAAACAGCAAATAAAACCAACAGCATACCCACCAAATAAAGGGTATTCTGAGCCATGATTACCAGCGTAGGCAGGACCAAATAAAGCAGGTATCCACCTCCCACTATTAATCCTGCTAAAAACAGCATGCCGGTAATTCCTTCGGGTCTCTGCCAAAAGGACTTGTCTTTAAACTGAGGACTGGGTACTTGATTCATGTTTTTCGTATTGTATTTTAGGCTTAAATATAGGATATATTTTTCTTTCAAACTGAAAAAAAGCCCGGCTATTCCAAAAGTGTGTATTTTTTTTGAAAAAAAAAGCGCAGAGATTACAAGAAATCCACATCGGGGGCGAAGGGATATCTCATGAGGTAGTGAATGGCGCGATTGATATTGTATCCCTCGAATACAACACTGTATAGCATATTGGTAATGGGGACGTGGATATTGTAATGCTTTGCTAATTGTCGCGCGATCTTTAACGTGCGGATTCCTTCGGCCACTTCAACCATGGAATTTAAAATTTCCTCCAGTGTTTCTCCTTCAGCCAGTCGCTGACCAACCTGAAAATTTCTACTTTTCTCGCTGGTGCAGGTAGCGATGATATCACCTATACCCGCGGTACCCAAAAATGCTTTACTATCACTGCCCATTGCTTTTCCAAAATAAATCACTTCCCTGAGGCCCCGGGTAATCAACATGGCCTGCATGTTTTTTCCAAAGCCCAATCCCATGAGCAGGCCGGATCCCAGGGCAATGATATTTTTCAGCGAACCCGCTAATTCTGCTCCTACAATATCTTTGGAGCCAAAAACAAAAAACTTATCGCTTGAAAGCGCTCGTTGGCCCAATTCAACTACTTCTTCGAATTCGGAAGCGATGACGGTTGCCGTGGGTTGCCCTTCCAGAATTTCTTTAGCGAGATTGGGGCCGGAAAGGCATCCCACGCGAAGGACATTGGTCTCCTCTCGGATCAGCTCACTCATGGTACGGACTGATTTTCTCGAAATCGTGGCATCCAAAATTTGGTTTTCGTCAAAGCCGTGGAGATGGAGGCCTTTGGTCCCGTGAATTAATATATGGGAGGGTTTGAGAAAGGGACTGAAGGTGGCAAGGACTTCGCCAAAAGAGACCGAGGGCAAAACGGGGAAAATCAAGGTGCAGGAATTGGCTAAAAAGGATGGATCATCGGTCGCCCTTATGGTTTTTGGATCGTTGAGATAAGGCCCGAGATCCCCGCTGTTTATACGCTGTACAAATTCCCTCCTCCGCGAGTATATGAGTACCTGCTCCGCGTTTTTTGCCAACAAGTTGGCAATGGTGCTTCCAAATACTCCCGCACCGATTACCCCCACGCATTTTAAAATTCCATTAATTTCTTTCTCCATGGGGTCCAGAGATTAGTTGAAATATTTTGGCACATTCATCACCTCCAGCATCGACTAAATTATTTAGTTGTTATACCCTGCCAAACAATTGAATAAACCAAACGCTGAAGTTTATTCTCAATTTCTTTTAATTCATCCGGGCCGTAGTTGTTGTGATTGATCGTTTTGGTCTGTTGGTCTGTACTGAGCATGGTGATGGTATTAGACATGTCCGGAATGTAGTAGCGATCATCTACAGGGTAGGAGTCCTCCATTTCAAAAAATCCTTTTTTTTCTGCAAAATCAATGATTTCCTTCAAGCGATCCCTGTCGTAAATTCCCACGTAATCTCCGGGGTAATCTACGTGCGCTTCGCCCTTGTATTTGGCAATTCCATTCGCGTAAAAGGAGACTCTGTAAATGGGGCATTGTCCAAAACATCCCGTTCTCCTGAAAGAAGCAACTGCAGTTTGATTTTCGGAAACAGTCCACCCCTCCTCCACCTGGTCGCCTTCCGCCTGAGAACCGTCAGCAGCTTTTCGATTGCACGAAACTACCGTCAATGCACTGCACATCATGGCGAATAATAAAACCTGAAATACTCGATTGGTTGTCGTCATTTTTTTGATTTTTTCTTTTTGCGCTCTTCAGCCACTCGTTGCTGTTCTTTAAGCACTTCTTCCAGCCGGGCCTGGAAACCTCCCTTCTTCTTGGGTTTCTTCTTGTTTTCTTCCAGCTTGGCCCTTATTTTTGAGTCGTCAAAAATAAAGTTCTTGGTGGCGATGATCTGGCCGATGTTAAAGATATTACTAAAAAATAAATAAGCAGTTAATCCAGCAGCAAAACTATTGAAAAAGAAGAGAAACATGATCGGCATAAAGTACTGCACATTTTTCATCATGGGGTTAACCGCATTCATGTCCATGTGCTTGGTGTTGTAATAGGTGTACAATACCGTAGTCCCGGCCCAAAGCAGGGTAAACAAACTCACATGCGCTCCGTAAAAGGGGATATTGAATCCGAGGTATACGATGGAGTCGTAGGAAGATAAATCAGAAGCCCATAAAAAGGAGGCCTGCCGGAATTCAATGGAGGCCGGAAAAAACCGGTAGAGGGCAAACCAAATGGGCATTTGAAGGACCATGGGCATACAACCCCCTAGAGGGTTCACCCCAAACTCCCTGTACACCTTCATGGTTTCCATTTGAAGTTTTTGTTGGTCGCCCTTTAATTTCTCTCTCAATTTTTCCATATGAGGCTTGAGGGCACCCATTTTGGCCTGAGAGTAAAGCATTTTATAAGTCAGTGGATAGAGGACTAATTTTACTATAAAAGTCAGTACCAATATTACCATGCCCGGATGTCCAATCACTTGAAAAAGAAAGGAAAACAACGGGCGAATAACCCATCGGTTGATCGTTCCAAAGATACTCCATCCAAAGGGCACAATATCCGTGAGTTCGTGCCCGATGGCTTGCAATCTGTCGAATTCATTAGGTCCTATGTAAAAAGTCATATTGAAGGTGGACTGGCTGCCCATCGAAATGGGAATATCCAATCGACTCCGCAGTAACTTGAGTTCATCTGCCTCTTCGTCCAGCATAACGGTCTCCATAAATCCACCGTAAAATGGTTGCTCAGCGACCAAACTGCTGTTGAAAAACTGATTGGCGTGGGAAATCCAACGCAGGGGTGTGTCGTCCTTGTTTTCCGTATCGTCGCCCCGGCAGGAACAGTAACTGGATCGATCCGATTCTGCCTTGTAGTAAACAGTGGAGAAGTACCTCTCGTAACCTGTGTTTTGTTCGAGTTTATTCAGGTAATTTATCCAGTTTAGAGAAACGGGAGCGGGATCATTGACCAGGGTATTTTGCAGGTTGACAAAATTCAATTCATAATCCAATGCATAGGTATCGTCGGGCAAAGTGTATCGCTGTTCAAAATAACCTCCATTTTCTGCCGGCAATCGAAAGGTGAGCGTATTTCCGTTAAGCTGGGTGTCAAAATACAATTCACCGGTATTGACCATTATGTTGTTTTGACGCAACTGCAGGAAGTACTCAAAGCGATTTCGCTCGTGGTCCATCATAAAGAGGGAATCCCGAAGTTCTTCATTGTCCTCGCTGAGAAAAGACCTCAGATAGTTTTTGATCCATACCTCTCTGATCTGTCCCCCGCGGTTGGAAAAAACAATACGCACCAAATCGTTTTCCAACACGGTTTGTTCTTCTTTACCCAAAGCAGCGGCAGCAAATGGACCGTGCAGCGCTCTCATTTGTTGAATTCGCGCGGTGGTATCCGGTGAAGTAACAGCGGCAGTGTCGCGGATAACTTCCTCTCTCACCTGGGTATCGGCCTCTGCTTCCATTGGACTGATCAAGGTGTCAGCCACCTCGGCCTCTTCCAATAACCTCTGTTGTTCCAACTCGATTCGTTGCTGTTCCAGTTCTTCCTGAGTAGGGGAGTTAATCATCACCCAAACCACAAAAAGTATAAATAACAATACAATGCCTATAGCTGTATTTCTATCCATTATTCTCTCTTAAAAATGTAATTTTGCAAAGGTAATATTTTGTGAATCATATAACCCAAATTATGGAAACTGATTGTGATCAAAAGTTAATTATAGCATATTATCAAACCTCTTATCGGGTGCCTGAGCTGGATTTGACCTTCCGTCTGGGTCGAAAAAACTCCCGCCTGGAAAGGTGGTGTGAGGAGAACCAAATTCAATCATGGGCCTTTATCACCGCCTGGAATCCCCAGTCAGAAAAGATAAATAAAACTGAAAATAAAGTGCGCAACAGTGCTTTGAAAAAACTTTTGGAGGAAGGGGATTTCCGATATTGGAAGGGATTGGGGGTGCCCGATAAAAGCGAAGATTGGGATTCCGAACAGAGTTTTTGGGTGGTAAACATTGATTTGCAGGAGGCGGTCGATTTGGGAAATCTATTCCATCAGCGCGCTCTGGTATACGGCAGGGTGGGAATAAGGCCTTCATTGATATGGTTATAACACCGGCAATTAATTCTGCCGCCCGAGCAGTTCTTCAAAATGGAATAAATCCTCAGGTAATTTCATAGGTATTACCTTGATCGCATTATAAGTAAAGCTACTCTTGGGTAAAAACATCGCCAACTCCGGATCAACGTTGGAAATGTCTGTTTCCACAAACAACGCAATTCCATCGTCACCGGAAATAATTTGAATATAATCCAGCATCCACTCCTCCGGAACAGAAAATTGAAGGTCTTTGGCATGATATCTGGATTGGGTCATAAAGGTACTGAAAGGACCGACTTCGAATTCAATTTCGATCAGATAACAATCAAATCCCAAAAAGGTCTTTATACTGTCCGGATGTACTTCCATCAATTCAATGTTGTTTTTAGTGATTTCAATGGGCCTGAAAGGTCCATGACCGGAATCGGAAAAATATTTATTGGTGTAGTTTTTGAAATCAAAGATGGCAATATAATCCATGTGATGGTCTTCAAAAATAAAACGCGTATCCGTCCGAATTTTCTGATCTCCAAAGTAATAAGTTTTCAATGCCAGGCTACCGCCATCGGTAGTTCGTTCGTAAACAATAATACCCTCGAAATTCTGAGCTGTGAGCCAGGTGCTCAATACACCCCATAAAAAAATACTGATAATTACTTTTTTCATGGCTAGAGAGTTTAATTTCTATATAATGCCCTGTTTAATATCAGGTAAATTAGTTGACTTAATTATTTGGGTTAGTTTTCCTAAAATAAACCAAAATTTCCAGAGTAATAATAAGTAAAAAATCTAAATAGTACTGAATCAGAGAGTATTTTTATGAGTTTCGCTGAGGCAGACGTCTTCTTGTGGATGTGCGAAGCCTCCCACTTTCAGAATGATTCAGGTAATTATATTTTCAAAAAATGCTGATACGGTGGGTTCTATTGCTGGTGGAATGCGATTTCGAAAGCGAGGAATATACCCGATTTGAGGGCAAAGTAGACTCGGGGGTTGGGGGAAATCCGAGAGGTGAAAGGCCGATGTTATTTTAATCTTTGGCTTTGCCGGAATTAAACAATTTCAAGACCTTCGGAAAAACGATCTTTTGGTTTCACATTTAATTGTTTTATCTTTGGGTCAAATTTGTAAAAAGATATGTTCGATAGCCTAAATGAACGTCTGGAAGGTGCCTTTTCCCTCCTCAAAGGACAACACAAAATTACCGAGATTAATGTAGCTCAGTCGGTTAAAGAAATCAGGAGAGCCCTGGTAGCTGCAGATGTAAACTTTAAGATAGCCAAGGAGTTTACGGAAAGTATAAAAGAAAAAGCCCTCGGACAGAAAAATGTATTGAAGTCTGTAAAGCCGGGAGAACTCATGGTGAAAATTGTGAGGGATGAATTGGTGGAGCTCATGGGCTCTGAAACGGCTGAGTTCGATGTCAAGGGTAAACCCGCCGTGGTGTTGGTCGCCGGTCTACAGGGTAGTGGTAAGACTACTTTCAGTGCGAAGCTGGCCAATTACCTCAAATCCAAAAAGAAGATGAGTCCCCTGCTGGTAGCTTGTGACGTGTATCGCCCTGCGGCCATCGATCAACTCGGAGTACTCGGGGATCAGATCAATGTGCCTGTATACAAGGAGCTCGAGAATAAAAATCCGGTGGAAATTGCCAACAATGCCATCGTTCACGCCAATACGCACCACCACGACGTGATTATTGTGGATACGGCCGGTCGTCTTTCTGTGGATGAGGATATGATGAATGAAATTGAGGCACTGAAAAAGTCGCTGCTCCCCCAGGAAACGCTTTTTGTGGTCGACTCTATGACCGGTCAGGATGCGGTGAACACCGCCAAGGTATTCAACGATAGAATAGATTTCAACGGGGTGGTATTGACCAAACTCGACGGCGATACCAGAGGGGGTGCAGCCCTCTCCATCAAATACACTGTGGGCAAGCCCATCAAGTTTGTCAGCAGTGGGGAAAAAATGGACACCCTGGATGTATTTCATCCCGAGCGCATGGCCCAGCGAATACTGGGAATGGGGGATATCGTCTCTTTTGTAGAAAAAGCCCAGGAGCAATTCGATGAGGCGGAGGCCAAAAAGCTCGAAAAGAAAATTAAAAAGAATAAATTTGACTTCGACGACTTTTTGAGTCAGTTGAATCAAATTAGAAAAATGGGCGACCTCAAAAGCCTGATGTCTATGATACCCGGGATGAGCAAAATGACGAAAAATCTCGATATAGACGACAAGGCTTTTTCCAAAGTGGAGTCCATTATACACTCCATGACCCCTGAAGAAAGAGGAAACCCGGATCTGCTCAATATGAGCAGAAAAAAACGCATAGCCGGTGGATGCGGCAGAAGTGTGCACGAGGTAAACATGTTTATCAAGCAGTTTCACCAGATGAAAAAAATGATGCACATGATGAGCAAAGGGAAGGGAATGCAAAACATGATGAAAGGGATGCAAAATTTAAAAGGTTGACCTGGATTGTTTTATTGTTTTTTCTTTCTTGACTTGACACTAGAGTTTAATTAAAAGTGAAGATTATGAAAAAAGGTATACTCTCTCTCTTTTGTAGTTTGTCCTTTGTTTTTTCCCTCTGGGGACAATTGCCCAGCAATTCAATTGCTCCGGATTGGACATTGACCGATATAAACGGTGTGACGCATACGCTTTACGACTATCTCGATGAGGGTAAAACCGTTTACCTCAAGTTTTCAGCGACCTGGTGTGGAATTTGTTGGAATTATCACAATTCCGGGGCTTTATCTGATTTGTACGACGAGTACGGTCCCGACGGAACCGATGAGATTATGGTGTTTTTTTTGGAGGCCGATATGGGCACCAACTTAGCCTGTCTCTACGGAGATGTAGTCAATTGCTCCGGATCCACCCTGGGCGATTGGGTTACGGGAACTCCCTATCCCATTATTAATTTGCCCAATGTCTCGGTGCGGAATGCCTATCAGGTCAGCGGTTACCCAACCGTTTATGCCATCTGTCCGGATAGAAAAACTTTTCGACCCGGGAATTTGTGGTCCCCACCAAAAAGCATTATGGAAACCTATATAAATTCCTGTTCCCTTTCTGTTGAAATTGATGAAATTCAGGATGAAATCTGTTTCGGGGATATGAATGGATCGATTGAAACCTCTTATGAAGAGGGATATGGAACAGTTACCTACACCTGGAGCAACGGAAATTCCGGACAAAATATATACGGACTTGGGCAGGGCACCTATGCGGTTACGGTCGAGGATCAGAATGAGAGACAGATCGTACTTACAGATATTGAAATAGAAGGTCCCTCTTCAGCACTGGAATATGAGATTGATGAGGTGAATCACAACCTCTGTGCCCACAACAATGAAGGGAGTATTAGCCTCAGCAGTTGGGGAGGGACACCGGGGTATTCCTACCTTTGGAATACCGGTCAAACCTCACCGGTAATTACCAGTCTCCCGGGAGGCGATTATTACATGACCCTTACCGACGCCAATGGATGTGAATTGCAGACGGAAATTATCGAGGTGGTGGAACCTGAAGTCCTCGAACTGATGGTAGCAGTGGAAGACGCCAAATGCGATGAGGATAACGGGACACTCGAAATAGTGATACTGGGAGGAACACCCCAATACCTAATCGATATCGGATTTGGTCTTGATCCCCTCCAAAACTACCAAAATTTACCTCCCGGGCTATACCAGGTTGAAGTCGTAGACGACAACGATTGCAGTGCATCTGCTGAAGTGGAAATTGGAAATATACCCTCTCCTCAAGCCGTCATTTCTGAAGATGATTTTGAATTTCCCTGTAATCAGGATTCGGTCTACCTCGATGGCGGGCAATCTTCTGGTCCCGGGTCACTCTCCTTTGAATGGACCACTTCAGATGGAAATATAGTGGAAGGAGAAGAAACCACCACCCCACTGATTGATGCTCCCGGCACCTACGTGCTGTGGGTTACCGATCCGGATTCCGAATGTGTCGATAGCGATCAAATTACGTTAAGTGAAAATCTGAATATCCCAATGGCTATAGCAGGACCTAATCAGGTGATTACCTGCGTGAGTATGGAGACTGAACTCGACGGGACAGCTTCTTCTCAAGGCCCCGACTACACCTATAGCTGGACTACCGATAGCGGAAATATAGTGTCGGGTGAAGATGAACTGATCGCCACAGTCAATGCTGCGGGAAACTACACCCTGGAAGTAACTCATCAACCTTCGGGTTGCTGGTCTGTTTCCACGGTGGAAGTGGAGCAGGAGGGAGATTTTCCGGAGATACAGGTCAATACCCCCGAAAAGCTCACCTGCCTGACTGAAGAGGTAACCCTCAGTGGAGTGGGTTCTGCTGAAGGCATGGACATCAGTTACCTTTGGGCATTTGAAGGGGAGGTGTTATCCGACAGCCTTGTATTAACCGTTTCAGAGGGGGGTACCTACACTTTTCAGGTGACAGACCACTCCATGGGATGTATTTCTGTGACCTCACTGGCGGTAGAGGAGGACAGGAATTTGCCCTTCATTAGTATTGCACCATCCGAAGAACTGACCTGTCTTCAGGCTTCTGTTCAATTGGATGCCACAGCATCGGACCATGGTCCCGAATTCGAAATAGAGTGGTCAACCTCCGAGGGGGTTATAGATTCCGGGTACCAAACCCTGACCCCTACAGTGAGTGCCCCCGGCACTTATCTGCTCACGATTTCCAACACAGAAACGGGCTGTCTTAATTCAGCGGAAGTAACGGTAGAGGAAGGATTAGCCAATGTCCAGGCAGACTTTTCGATGGAAGCCGATGAGTTGAGTGTGGTATTCTCAGATTTATCCCAGGGCAATCCCGACCGATGGGAGTGGGATTTTGGAGATGGAAACAGTTCGGATACCTCCAGTCCTCAGCACACTTATTTACACCACGGTACTTATGAGGTTTGCCTGACCGTTACCAACGACTGCGGTACAGCTGAATTTTGTGACTCGGTAATTGTAGCTTATTCCACTGTCAATTACCACGTCAATATCCAGCACGTGAGTTGCCACGGAGGAAGTGATGGGTATGTTTTTGTGGCAGCAACGGGAAATGCTCCCTTTCAATTTTTGTGGAATACCGGAGACTCACTAAACGTTCTTGACGGTTTGAAGGCGGGAATGTATACGCTTGTCATTACCGACGATATTGGACAGAGTGAAGAAGTGGAGGTGGAAGTGAATGAACCCGGGCCCATTGAGCTGTCGGAATTGAATGTTTCCGAGGTGACCGGCGATCAAAGAGGAAGTATAATTATTGAGGTTACTGGCGGCACTGCACCCTATACCTACCTTTGGTCCACAGGGCAAACTACGCGGGATATAGAGGATTTGGATGCGGGGCATTACTACCTTACCCTTACGGATGCCAACGGTTGCACAGCGGAGCTCGGGCCGTTTGAGGTCGACGATTTATCTTCCTACGATCTCATTCCGGATATCTACAGTTTGGATATTTTTCCCAACCCGATAAGTGAGGTTTTAAGTATTGAGGCCGTATTTTTATCTTCCGGTATTACCACTGTGACAATTAGGGATATGCAGGGACGGGAGGTCTACAGCAGAGTCGGGAATGGAGGCCATATTGATGTCGAAATCAGCACTTCCGGATGGCCCAACGGAATGTACAGTATTGAATTTATCCGAAACAATAACCGATTGATCAGGAAGGCAGTAAAAAACTAAATACTTAATTCGGGTTAAGATTTTAATATTTCCTGAAGTTCCCTGATTTTGAGCATACACTCCACCGGCGTCATGGCGTTGACGTCCATTTTATTCAATTGTTCGGCTACCTTCTCGCTCTGTGGATTACTCATGTCGAACAGGCTCAGTTGAATGCCTTCTTTTTGTTGGGAATTCGCCGGTTTGGGGCTCACTTTAATTGGAGTATTTGTTGCCTTTCCCTCCATTGCCTTCTCCTCGAGTTCACCGAGAATTTCAGAGGCTCTTTGAATGACCAGATCGGGCATACCCGACATGGCAGCAACGTGGATTCCAAAACTGTGGTTAGATCCTCCCTTGATCAGTTTTCTTAAAAATATGACCTTATTGCCAGCCTCTTTGGTGGCGACGTGATAGTTCTTTATGCGGCTGAAGGATTTTTCCAATTCATTGAGTTCGTGGTAGTGAGTAGCAAAAAGAGTTTTCGGCCGAAGGTCCTTGTATTCGTGGAGGTATTCCGCAATGGACCATGCGATGCTCATTCCGTCGTAGGTGGAGGTGCCCCGCCCGATTTCATCCAGTAAAATAAGCGATCGGTCGGATAGGTTGTTGAGTATGGAGGCCGTTTCATTCATTTCCACCATAAAGGTAGATTCTCCTGAGGAGATGTTGTCTGAAGCCCCCACTCGCGTGAAGATTTTGTCTATCAATCCCAATTCGGCTCTTTCAGCGGGAACGAAGGATCCCATTTGAGCCAACAGGCAGATCAAGGCCGTCTGCCTTAAAATAGCCGATTTACCCGACATATTGGGACCGGTTATCATGAGGATTTGATTCTCCTCGGTATCCATGGTCAGGTTATTGGGTATATAGGATTGGCCGGGAGGCATTTCCTTTTCAATAACAGGGTGTCTTCCATTTTTGATTACTATTCCGTAATCGTTGTTGAGTGCGGGTTTGACGAAGTTGTTTTCAAAAGCCGTTTCAGCAAAGGAGATCAGGCAATCCAATTTGGCCAATTGAAGAGCGTTGTTTTGTATGGGTTCCACATAGTTTTGTAGCTTTTCTATGAGGGTGGAATAGAGTCGTTCTTCCAAAATGGCGATTTGGTCCTCAGCTGTAAGTATCCTGGCTTCGAGGTCCTTGAGCTCTTCGGTAATGTACCTTTCCGAGTTGGTCAGGGTTTGTTTTCTGATCCAATCTTCCGGCACCATTCCCTTGTTTTTGTATTTATTGGTTACTTCAAGGTAATAGCCGAAGACATTATTGAAGCCTATTTTTAAATTTTGAATGCCCGTTCGTTCAGCCTCCTGATTTTGTATGTCCAGGAGCAATTCTTTACTGTTTTTTATGATGTGTCGCCAATCGTCCAATTCAGGGTCAAATCCCTCTTTGATTACAGGACTTTTTCCGAATACAGCGGGTGCGTCTTCCCGAATTTGAGTCCTGAGAAGTTCCTGTAAATCGCTGCAGGGAGAGAGGAAATCGACAATTTGTTGCAGGGCCTGGGGGACCTCTTCTATAAAGGTCTCTTTTATGGGAGTAATGGATTCGAGGGAGAGCAGCAGTTGCAGTAGTTCTCTGGGATTGATTCGCTGCAGCGTGATTTTTGAGACCAGCCGTTCCAGGTCCCCCATTTTTTTGAGTTCTACTTTTAGTGAATGCCTTTCCTCTGTATTTTTTAATAAAAATTCAACAGCAGTATGCCTCCCTTCGATTTTGGAGAGAGAAGTGAGGGGAAGTACCAACCACTTTTTGAGGAGGCGAGAGCCCATGGGTGTGAGGGTGCGATCGATGATACTGAGAAGGGAGTGTCCGGTTGGATGAAGACTGTGGATCAATTCGAGATTTCGGATGGTGAATTTATCGAGCCAGAGGTAGTCGCCCGATTGCAGCCTGCTTATTTTTCGAATGTGATTCAGTCGGTTGTTTTCCGTTTGATTCAGATACTGAAGTATGATGCCCGCCGACACCTGAGCGGATTTTAAGTGTTGAATTCCAAACCCCTTTAGGGAGACCACCTGAAAATGATGCAGTAATTTTTCCAGTGCGAACTCTTCGGTAAACATCCAATCGTCTATAGCGTAGGTGTAATACTCATCCCCGAGCCAGTTTTCCACTTCGGTTTTAAGGCTTCGCGAGTGAAGGATTTCTGAGGGTTGAAAACTCTGAAGGTATTTATCGGCCTGTTCCCGGTCGCCCTGGGTAACAAAAAACTCTCCCGTGGAGATATCGAGAAAAGCCAGTCCTATTTGATATTCTTTTTCGATATGTAGCGCACACAAATAATTGTTATTGCCCTGGTGGAGCAGGGTGTCGTTTATGGTAACTCCCGGGGTGATTACCTCCGTAACCCCTCGTTTAACAATTTTCTTTTGAGGGGAGGGCTTTTCCAATTGATCGCAAACCGCTACCCGGTATCCGGCCTTGACCAATTTGGGGAGGTAGGTTTCCAGGGAGTGGTGCGGAAAGCCGGCCAACTCAATCTTACTTCCACCGTTGTTTCTGTTGGTCAGAATGATACCCAGTACTTTCGAAGCCGTTATTGCATCTTCTCCGAAAGTTTCGTAAAAGTCACCCACCCTAAACAGCAAAATGGCGTCCGGATATTTTCCTTTCATTCGAAAGTACTGTTTCATCAAAGGGGTATGGGTGTTTTTACTTTTGGTAGCCAAAATTTTGATTTTGTTTTCAAATATTGAAATATAATTTATACAAAAATAATGTATGTGTTTGGATTTACAGACTAATGTATAAAAAAATACCTCTGCGGATTCAATTGTGTTTCCTCAACCAGGGTTAATCGAAATAAGACCTTTTGTCACTGGCAGGTATTCAGGGCTCTATCAAAATGTCAAATATTTGAGGTGCTAAGAATATACTTCACAAATAGATTGAGTGAAAAAAATAATTAAGTTATGGGAAAAGGTAATAGTAATTTTTAGGATTCTTCCGATATTTGGGCTTTGAATTATAAGGATAAAACCAGATTTAATGAAAATCACAGAAAAGGACAGAAAAAAATTGCTGAATGCCATACCGATGATAGCGGCTTATGTGGCATTTGCCGATGGGGAACTGGATAAAAAGGAGGTGGATTCAGCCAAACGCATTGCCAATCTTCGAAGGTTTAATTCTAAGGTGGAACCTGCAGTGAGAAGATATTACACTGAAGTATTTGAGCAGTTTGACGACCGGTTTCTGGAATTGGTGCACAATCTCCCCAATGATGAGGAAGAGAGGAGCGCATACCTGGAGAAAGAAATTGCCAAAATGAATGGAATTATTCAAAAACTGGATCCCTTGCACGCCTTGCAACTGTTGAAATCGTTCAAGAGCTTTGCAGAGCACGTAGCCAGAGCGGAGGGAGGACTGTTGGCTATGGGGACTTACGGGCCTAGACAGGACAAGGCTCGAAAGCTCGAAATGTTGACAGATGTAGACAGTTTATAAATAGTAATGAAGGAGTGTTTTGGTATCTTTTTCAGGCCTTAAAATACCTCCGGAGGTTTAAATGCGTATTTGTTTAAATTATTCTCTTCCTTTTTTACCTGATTTCCGGGGGCTTTTTTTATGGAAAATTTTAATATAGGTGGTTGATTTGCAGTAAATTGTATTTATGATAGAGACCTTTAGTTTTTCAGTGGTTGACACGGGGTAGATACTCTTGGAGTAATGCGTTCTGATATATTTATTTAAATGTATATCTTTGTGGCGTTTTTCAAAAAACATTTTTAAATTTTCTAATACACATGCAAGGAAAAGGGATAATTAAATTTTTTCTGGTCGTAATGGTTATTGTAACCTTGATTCAATACTTTTTTGTATTGCCGACGACCAAAGTGGAGCGAGAAGCAGATCGCCATGCAGAACGGGTTTCCGCCCATATTGAGAATGTCGATGAACGCATGGACAGGCAAAAAGAAGCCCGGATTGCGTTTTTGGATTCTATGTCAAGTGAGGAGATATTCAGGTTGCCTTTGGTAAAGGGATACACCTACGAAGAACTCAAATCGCGTCAGTTGGCGCTCGGATTAGACCTCAAAGGTGGAATGAGTGTGGTACTTCAGGTTGATCTGGAAGAATTTTTACTGGGACTTTCAAACAACAGCAGAGATCCCGTGTTCAGGGAGTCGCTAGAAGCTGCCTCAGCAAATATGTCAAGTGCGCAAGCCGACTATATATCAGTTTTTTACGACGAGTGGAGCAAGCGTGCAGAGGGGCAGACACTGGTTTCTATCTTTTCTAGAAATCCAGCCCTCAGGGAGGAGATTACTTTTGAGACTTCCGACGGGGAAATGCTGAGAATAATTAGACAGCAAGCTAATGAAACTGTTCAGCGAACCTTTAATAGGATGCGGGAGAGAATCGATAAATTTGGGGTTACCCAACCTTCGGTCTCTCTGGATGCATCCCGGGATATAATTATTGTGGAATTGCCGGGTGTAGATAACCCCGAAAGAGCGAGAAGATTCCTTCAGGCCAGTGCTCAACTCGAGTTTTGGGATGTGTACCGTGTCTCAGACGAAGGGGTCATGGATGGGTTTTTTAGTGCTGATGAGAGATTGAAGCAGGTGATATCGGGGGGTGAGGAAATCGATGGGTCAGAAGCTGAAACCGAAAGAGAGATTCGATTGGATACCACCCTATCCTTTGTATACGACGACGACAATTTCCCCATAGATACCATTGTTACCGTAGATACCCTTTCTGTGGATATTGGGGAGGATACGCAAGCCGGGGAAAGAGGTCCTCTCCTGTCACTATTAGAGATCAATTCTTCGACAGGAGAAATGTTGTCTTTTCCCCTTGCAGTGATGGGGGTAGCCGACAGGTCGCACCGGGATCAAATAATGGAAATGCTCACCAGGCCAGACATTCAAGCACTTTTTCCCAGAGATATGGAATTTCGATGGTCTGCACAACCCACCAAAGATATTCAGACCGGTCAAAGGACCCGGCAGTATCAGTTGTACGCCATTCAAAAGAGAAGGGGAGCTCAGTCTGCACCCATAGAAGGAGACCGGGTAATCAGGGCCTCAAGCACCATTGATCCCGTTTCCGGTCAAGTGGTGGTAAATCTCTCCCTGGATAACGAAGGAGCCAGAATATGGGAGGACATGACCTCTCGCGCCGCACAGGACAACAACAGGGAAATAGCCATTGTACTCGACGACGAGGTGGTTTCAGCACCTAGAGTAAACGAACCTATTCCCTCCGGTGATTCTCGTATAAGTGGAGATTTCTCCGTGCAGGAGGGGCAGGATTTGGCCAATATATTAGAGATTGGTAAACTGCCCGCCAAAATAGTAATTATTCAGGAGGCATTGGTTGGGCCCTCGTTGGGTCAGGACAATATCAACAGGAGTATCACCGCATTGGTGGTGGGATTTTTATTGGTGTTGGTATTTATGTTGCTCTATTACAGTACAGGGGGTTTGGTGGCGATTATTGCACTTTTTGCCAATCTTTTCTTTATTTTCGGAGCACTGTCTTCCTTCGGTACTGTGTTGACCCTCCCGGGGATAGCGGGTATCGTACTCACCATTGGTATGGCGGTGGATGCCAACGTGATCATTTTTGAGCGAATACGGGAGGAGGTCCGCGAAGGCAAGTCGATGTTGATGGCTGTCAGTGACGGATTTAAAAATTCCTACTCCGCTATTATTGATGCCAACGTAACGACCATCCTCACCGCCATTGTACTCGCCTATTTTGGAATGGGTCCTATTAAGGGGTTTGCAGTGGTGTTGATCATCGGTGTGATTTGCTCGCTCTTTACTGCGGTGCTTTTAGGAAGGATGATGATCGAGTGGTGGACCATATCAAAGGGAAGAAAAATTACCTTTTTTACTGGATTTACTAAGAATATGTTTGCCAATCCGCAGGTAAATTGGCTGGGTAAAAGGAAGGTGACTTATATGATCTCAGGATTAATCATAGTTTTGGGGATTGTTTCCTTTATGACCCGGGGTTTTGAATTGGGGGTAGATTTCAGAGGAGGGTATTCCTATAATGTCCAATTTGCAAACGACGTCGAGGTAAATTCACAGGACCTCAGGGAAACATTCTCCGGAATATTTGACGACGAACCGGTGGTCAAAGCGGTGGACACCAGAAACACCTTCAATATAACCACTTCTCACCTAATAGATGACACTGGTGAGGATGTAAGCGACAGGGTAGTAGAACTGCTCTATCAAGGGGTGAATGAAATTGCAGGTGGAAATGTGGATTTCGATCGGTTCGTTACCACCGATTCGAGAGGTACCCACATCATCAGTTCAGCAAAAATCGGACCTACCATAGCAGAAGATATTCGAAGGAGTTCTGTTTATGCGACTATTTTTGCGCTTTTATTAATTTTCTTATACATCTTCATCCGATTTAGCAAATGGCAATATAGTTTGGGGGCGGTTGCGGCCTTGTTTCACGATACGCTGATTTTGCTGTCCGTGTTCTCAATACTTCACGGTATAGTTCCATGGGCAATGGAGATTGATCAGGCCTTTATAGCTGCTCTTTTGACGATCATTGGATATTCCATTAACGATACCGTGGTGGTTTTTGACCGCATCAGGGAATTTTTAAACATCTATGTCAATAAGGACAAAACAGAGGTGATTAATATGGCAGTAAACAGTACCATTAGCCGAACCATTATAACCTCTTTAACTACCTTCTTTGTGGTATTGATGTTGTTTATCTTTGGTGGTGGCAGCATCAAGGGATTTGCATTTGCCCTGCTGGTTGGTATTATTGTAGGTACCTACAGTTCAGTTTTTATAGCTACCCCGATAGTACACGATTTTACGGGTGAAATGAAAGCAAGAACCGTTAAGAAAAAATCCGCTTTGGCCAGATCTAAGGTTTAAGTAGAAAATAGTTTAGTATTACTAGATAAAAAAGGGAAAGTCTGCACAGGTTTTCCCTTTTTTTTATTATTTCCGATTAATCCAATAATTAAAGCAGACACAAAACTAAGGTTCTCAATATTCCGTTCTTATAGCTGAATAGAGGTAAAATCGATGTATAAACTTTCACTCCCTTTTTTTGCTATTGCCCTGCTGGTCCTCCTTGAGGGGTGTGGCGGCCTTATGAAAATAAGGGATGGGGATACCGCTTTTGAATTGAAAAAATACGCCCTGGCTGTTGAACTCTACAATGAGGAGTACGAAAATGCGAGAATGGCTGATGTCCGTGCTGAAAAATCCTACTTCCTGGGAGAGAGTTATTCCCGCCTGGGAAATTACGAGCTTGCTTCCGGTTGGTATAAGACTGCACAGACTTTGGGATATGGATTGCCGGCCAAAGAGGCCTACGCCCACAGCTTGATGAAGCTCGAAAAATACGATGAGGCTGCATTGGTTTTCAGTGAGCTACTGAACGATCACGGGCAATTGGACGAATGGCAAAACGCGAGGGATGTTTCACTTCAGGCTAGTCGCTGGAAAGAGGAGGCTGAGGATAGGCCCATCCGCATTCAAAAAACAAATTTCAATTCTATTGCTTCGGATTATGCACCGGTTTTTGTTTCAACGGATAAAATAATTTTCTCGAGTGACCGACCTCACCCGGATTTCAAGGGAGAATCCTATGGATGGACCGGGAGAGGATATTTCAATTACTTTACTTTTGATTTAAACAGCAATTCTTTTACCGAGGATTTCGACTTTTTAAATTCTAAATTCAACGAAGGTACGCTAGCTTTTACCGGGGACTGGAAAACACTTTTTTTTACCCGATGTAAATCAATAGAAGGTGAAGATGGTTACTGTCAAATATTGCAAACTGAACTCCTCAATGGGTTTTGGTCCGATCCGGAACCACTGCCCTTTCAGGAGGAGGGGGCAAATTACGCTCATCCCACTGTCGATGAAGAAGGCAATGTACTTATCTTTTCCTACAAGCCGCCCGGACAGGAGGAGGGATATGACCTCTATGTCTCTTACAAAAGGGGGCCGGATTGGTTAGAACCCAGAAAACTGCCCGGTGCTGTAAATACCAGGGGTAATGAAGTTTTTCCCTTTTTGAAAAAAGATACGCTTTATTTCTCCAGTGACGGTCATCCCGGAATGGGCGGCCTCGATATTTTTAGGTCGGTAAGGCAGGCCGATGGAAATTGGGGACAAGTTCAAAACCTGATGCCTCCCATAAATTCAGGAGCAGATGATTTTGGTTGGGTATTGGATTCCGATCATCAAAGTAACGATCTTGTATTGGAAAGGGGCTTTTTTTCCAGCTCGAGAGACGGTGCAGTGGACAATATTTACTACTACGAGAAATTTCCGACGGAAAAAATAGAAATAGAACCCGAGATAAGCTATTCCATTGTGTTGAGGGGCATTGTTTTCGAACAACTCTACGCAGATCCCCAGGATCCCAACAGCAGAAAGCTGGGAGTGCAAAATTTGCCTTTCGCCAGGGTGGAAATCATGAGCCCGGTGGATACTTTTATAGTTGAAACCCGACGAGACGGCAGGTTCTCTAAGGAAGTGGAAATCGATACCGAATATGTAGTTGCTGCTTCTGCGGATGGGTATTTGAGGCAAAGCAAGAGAGTGGATACCAGAGGGCTTGATAAGGATCCGGCTAATCCCCGCATGATTATTCCCGTTGACATAGTATTGGAAAAAATATTTTTTGACCAGGAAGTTATTTTAGAAGATATTTACTACGATTTTGATCGATGGGAAATTCGGGAAGACGCACAACCTACGCTCAATAAACTGGCCGATTTGCTTAACGACAATCCGGAACTGACTATTGAACTGGGGTCGCACACCGATTGTAGAGGTACCCCTGAATACAATCAGGAACTCTCTCAAAACAGGGCACAAGCCGCAGTGGAATACCTGGTGGAAGATGGTATATCAGAGCGAAGGCTCAGGGCAAAAGGATACGGAAAGTCGCAGTTGAGGGTGGATTGCGTATGTGAAGAATGTACTGAGGAAGAGCACCAACAAAACAGGAGAACGACCTTTAGGATTATCAGTAGAAATGAATAGTTTTTTTATTCCTGGTGAATGACCACTGAATGGGTGATTTTCCATTTAAATTGACTGTGGAGAACCTCCAGAGTATAATGGCCAATAGGCAGGCTTTCAGGCAGAGGTAACCTCAGTGTTGACCCGGTTTCGCGATAGTGAGTCAAAACAATTCTCCTGCCCAGCTGATCGATTAAATAAAACCTCAATTCCCCAAAATTTACTTCCCTTGAAAAATCAAGGTACAACTCTCGGCTGGTAGGGTTGGGGGAAAGGGTATAATCGCCTTCTGTCCAATGAGGTACGCTGTTGATAAGTTCAATGGTAAAGGTGGTATCTAGTAAACAATGGTTTTCATCTTCAATGGTCAAATCGTACACCCCTGCTTTAAGTTGATGGGCACTGCTGTCGGTGTAATGCTGAATTCTGGTATCCCAGATGACGTTGTAAGGCGGTGTACCTCCCTGTACGCGAATTGAGGCAGTTCCATTTTCCTTTCCCGCCTCATCTTCTGTAGTTTCAATATTGAGTTCCAGGGGAGAGGGGGCATTCAGTTGAAAATTACCCCTTTGTTTTTCACATCCATTGCGGTCGGTTACCGTAAAAGAGTAAATTCCCTCCTCTAAATTTTTTGCAACAGCCTCATCGGTTTCGTTACTCCATTGAAAGCGATAAGGAGGAGTGCCTCCCGTGACATTGGGAGTAATTTGTCCATCATTGCTGCGGTGACAGGAAGGGTGATAGATTTCTACCTGACCGATGAGCAGTTCGTCGGGTTCAGGGAGTAGAATGGCAAAAGAGTGTCCTACACATCCACTCGCATCTGAAACGGTAAGGCTGTAGTTGTTGGGGGAGAGGCCTGAAACACTGTGAGTGGAACTCTCCAGGATCTCTGCATTTTGATGGCTCCAATTGAATAAAAAAGGCGAATACACACTGTTGACCATGGCCTGAATCACTCCATCATTTTTTCCGCTACAGCTAATTGAATCTGTGATTTGGAGACTTATTTCCAGTGGCAATTCCAGGTTTTGAATGGTAAGGGGCGCGGAGGTAAATTTACAATCCGCCTGATCGGTCAGGGTGAATTGATAGTCCCCGCTGGACAAGTTGGTCAAATGGGTGGTCTGTTCGACTCCGTTGTTCCAGAATAGCTGATAGGGTTGCCACCCCCCAGATACACTCAGACTTATTTGTCCATCTGATCGATTGCCGCAGGTTACCTGTATGAGGGTATCGATCTCCACCACATAAGGATCCGGACCTTCAACAGTTACCCAATCCTCAAATGAGCAGCCGTTAAAATCGGTAAGGCTGAGGTGATACGTTCCGGATGGAATAGCCAAAAGGTCTTTGGTAGAGAAGTTTTGAGTGCCGTTTTGCCACAAAAAACTATATGGGAAGCTTCCGCCCTGTACTTCCGTGAGAATTTGACCGGTTGATTTTCCGGGACAGATTGGAGGGGAAACTACCGGGTAAAAAGCCAGGAGTTCTTCAGGTTGATCGAGAAAAATAGAATCTTTTTTTGCAGCACATCCGGTGCTGTCGGTAACGGTGACTGAGTACCAGCCTGAGTTCAGGTTGTGAATTGAATACAGACTGTCCCCGGTATTCCATAGATATTGGTAGGGTGGTTCACCTCCGGTTACCGCGAGCTGGATACTTCCATTGTGGTATGCGTAACAACTGGGTTGAATCTTTTCGGCCACTTGTATAACAAATGGATTTTGGGCGGTGAGAGTAAAGTTCGGAGATACAAATTCACACTGATTGGCATCGGTCACTGTAAGGTGGTAAGTTCCAGGCCCTACACCGATCAACTGACTGCTGGTGTCGCCGGTATTCCACTTGTATTGAAAAGGGGGCAAGCCTCCACCTGTGAGTATGCTGATGGATCCGTCGTGAGAGGAAATGCAGCTCGGCCGGACAATATCCGAAAAAACAAAATTTATGGAGACCTGACTTTCAATTTCGAAAAAATCGGTTCTGTACAAGCAACCGTCGCTGTCCGTAACAGTGGCAAAGTAAACCCCCGCGCCCAAATCAATTATTGCTGAGGTGGTATCGCCGTTATTCCATTCAATGGTGTAGGGCGGAACCCCTCCCGAAATTTCCACTTCTATAAAACCGTCGTTGGCCAACGCACAGGATTCGTGAATCAACAATATCAAACTGTCTCGCATGGGATCGTCAGTTGGTTGGTCGTCCTCAAGTCCCGTGCAATTTTCGTCGACTAAGTTGCAGGGGATAATTTCGGCCCCCGGATGGATGTTGGGATTGCCGTCGTCACAATCTCCTCCGCGATCAGCCCATCCCTCAGGGGGACTGTGGGTGCAGAAAAAAGTTTCGGTTCCATCCACACCATACCCGTCGCCATCCATATCCACAAAGTAAAAAAGTTGATTGCTGTCCGCCGGCACGGAATTGTATAATAGTATGTGATCCAGTCCTATGTCTCCCAAGGCGCCTTCAGCAGCCTGTGCTACGAATCTAAATTTCCCGGTTGTACCGTGGTAGGCAGAGAGGTCTACTTGTACTTCTATCCACTCATTGCCCTGATTACCTGCCAGTGACCATAGCGTATCCCAGGTAAACCCTCCATCCGTAGAGAGAATCAAATCCAGCCTGTTCACGTGAGGTCCCCACATGTGATAGTAAAAACTCATATCGCAATTTCCACTGCCGGATTGAATTTTCAGACAAGTTGATTCCAGTACTGCCAGGCCGGGGTATTGACAATCGGGGCCTGAACTGTGGTAGTACAAATAGTTTCCCTTATCTCCAAAACCGGCTGAGGGCCCGGTACCCCCTGCAGGGGTAGGCCCTTCGTTGACCAACCACGACAATTCTGCCCCGGTTGAATTGGTCCACCAACCCCTCAGGTTACAGTATTCATTGCAAACCGGAGGACAGAGTTCTTCCGAGTCAAAATCCGAAACTAATTGGGGCGACGCACAAAGTGTACTGACGGTCTCCGGACAGGAGGGGGAGGATTTTTGCCCACTGCAATGAGAAACCATGTAAATATCGTATTCTACAGCGGGAATCAGTCCCTCAATCAAAAGGTATGGCGCATTACAATCGACCACCATTTGGGTGGCTGATGAATCCAACACCCCACTTTCAAAGGAGGAGGTAAATCCTTTTGGACCCCATTCCACCAGAACAGAATCGCAATTGGGCAAAGCAGTAAAACTAAACGACAGTTCTTCTTCCTCCGCAAACAGGATTTCATTAAATTCCGGGGGTTTACAACTCAGCTCCTCAAAAACAATTTCAAAATACACC
This sequence comes from Saprospiraceae bacterium, assembly GCA_018224445.1. GTDB lineage: Bacteria > Bacteroidota > Bacteroidia > Chitinophagales > Saprospiraceae > PWJY01. The sequence continues at coordinate 3,833 of JAGTVA010000027.1, read as the reverse complement.
AAAGTCCCCACATCTCCCGGTGCTTTATCGCAAATATGCAATTGCCAATTTCCCGCGGCCTGACTGCTGTCGTGTAATATGCTGAAGGATTCCTGAGGTTTAAACAATCCGATAAAGGGTGGATTTCCGCTCTCAATGCCCGTGCAGGCTGCATCTGAAAAAACAGTAGCCAGACTGCAATCCGATGACTCAGGGTCCCCGTAGTGGTCGTCTCCTATGCCGTTGTCGGCGCTTAGGATGATTTCATTTCCCGCGGGATTTCTCAGGGTGATGGAAAGGTCGGCAGGCCAGGTATGTGATACGATGGCTTTGACCTCTGAAATAAAAACGTCTACCCCTAAAAATCCTCCGGGTACACTATCTACCCAGATGGTGAAAAGATCACCCAAACCCCCGCAATTGTTGTCTCCCAAAGGCAGGTGAATGCTGCACGGGGACGGATTGGTCAGATGGGTGATGAATCGGCGGGGTTGAGACCAGTCACTCACTTCAGATTCACAGTGTGCCCGAATCCTGAATTCGTAGAGTCCTCCGGGGTCCAACCCCATCAAATTAAATGAGGATTCGGTAACACCGGTTATTTGGGGGTAAGTGGGGTAGGGGGCTGGTACTTTTCTGAAAGAAATATCAAAACTGTCTGCGGAGCCGGTTTGAAACCACGAAATTTCACCTGAGTGAATGGTAATGTGCTGAATGTTGAGTGGAATTGGGGTGTTGCAACTGTAAGCAGAGGGCATTTCCAGGTAAAAAAAAGCCGCTATACTTATAGTTATTACTGCTATAGACCTAAATATTGATCGGTTTCTTATCTCAGGGTTCAACTGCATGAGTAAATTTAATATGGTACTTTTCATCTGTGTTGTGTAAGGTGTAAAATGGGTGATTGCGATACCGGGTTATAAGTTGCTTTTTTCAATTGATGTCAGCTACCCGGATTATTCATAAGGGTTTCGTCGTGAAAGGCATGTAGTCTTGTAATAGAAGCTTTCTATGAATAATCCGGGCAACTAAGGTAAGGAAAAAATAGAAATGAATATCGCAAATTTTTAAATGATTTTTCATTTTTTTTTGATTTACCAGGAACAAGGGTGTGGTGGAATACGAACCCCATCCGATACAAGAGGTAAATTGCTAAATTTGCAAGTAATTATAAAACTCATTGACATGAATGCTGTAACGGTAGACCACTTTTCTCAACCTACTCCCACCCAAAAGGTTATTTTTGAGTATGAAAGACAAAAGTACGAGATTTATATCAAGAGGGACGATTTGATTCACCCTGTAGTTTCCGGAAATAAGTGGAGGAAACTCAGGTACCACCCGTGTTTTTCGGATGATTTCAAGGCGAAGTGCCTGGTGACCATGGGTGGAGGATACTCCAATTTGGTTTTTGCCCTCGCCTACCTGGCTCAATGGAAGGGATTAAAATTAAAGGTATTTACTTCACACCGGGGCGAGGATACCTACCTTATGGATTGGTGCGTGAAAATGGGTACTGAATTTATAGTGGTAAGTCGAACTGCTATGAGGGAGTTAAGGGAGGGGAAGATTTCGCCCACTGAACTGGTGGGTGACTCTGAGGAGTTGGAATGGATACCCGAAGGTGGGGGTGGAAATTGGTCTGTTCGGGGAGTGTCTGAAATGGTGGAAGAAGTCAGGGCAGCACTTCCCGGCCGCCCACTGAGATTGGCCGTGGCTGCAGGTACCGGAATTACTTCTTCAATTATTGCCAGCCTTCTTCCTGCACACGCTGAATTATTTATCTTTCCGAGTGTGAGGTCCCGAAGATTTGATGATTTTGTAAAAAGGGAGATTGAATCGAAGAAAAAAAAAGAAATAGACTTTCAATTACTGCCCTACGGGGTGGATAAGGGAATGGGAAATATTGAGCCGGAGGTGGTGAAATTCTTGTACAAATTTTATATTCAGACAGGGATTTTATTGGATCCCTTTTACAATGGAAAAGTACTTTTTGCGCTGGCAAAAAACCAACTGATTGACGGAGACGCGCCTTTGGTACTTATACACAGCGGTGGGGCGCAGACGTGGATAGGTCTTTCAAAAAAATATCCGGATAATTCTCAAATTCACAATTTGGCAGCCGTGTATTCCAAAAAATTGCACGGGTTCTTCAACTGAGTTCTATCACTATCGGTCAATCCCAGGGCAATCCGGGGTTTATTGATTTTCTTCCAATAGGTAATGCTCGATTACTCTCGGGAAAAAGTGGTGTTCCAACTTCAACACTTTGCCGGCGATGGCATTGGGGTCTTCTCCTGGCTCTATACGAGTTTTGGCTTGAAAGAGGTGTTGGCCTTTGTCGTACTCCTCATTGACGAGGTGTATGGTAATCCCCGTTTCAGTATCACCGGAATCTGAAACTGCGCGGTGCACGTTCATTCCATACATTCCCTTGCCACCGTAGGCGGGCAGAAGGGCGGGGTGAATATTTATTATTTTAGGGTGAAACTTCTTGAGGAGATTAGAGGGGATGAGTTTCAGAAATCCCGCGAGGACGATGCAGTCAATTTCTTTATCCTCGAGGTACTGTTCCAGTTCCCGGGAATTCAATTTTCCTTTATCAATAATCAGGGTGGGAATATCGCGGAGTTTAGCCTTTTCCAGGACTCCGGCATCCGGGTTGTTGGAGAGTACCAGTGCCACCTCAATATGAGGATGACTCGAGAAGTAATCAGCTATGGCAGCTGCGTTGGTGCCCGAACCCGAAGCAAAAACAGCTATTTTCTGCATAATATAACTCAGTTAGGTGTCAGGATCTTAAAGGCCTGTAGATATTCAGGTTGGCTGGATCCAATCTAGAGAGAATCTGGTACACCTGATTGCGTTCCCCGCGGGTTGCCTTGCTGAAAATATCTACAATTTCCTGTCCTTTGGCACTCATAAACATCTGTACAATAATGCTGTTGGGATAAGCTCTGTGAACTTCGTCTATGGTTTGAAGGGCAGCTAATATTTCCAGTCGGCACGCTTCCGGGTCGCTGTGACAGAGATCCAGGCCCTTTCTGTGATACTGATATAAGGCTTCCCTGAAAGCCACAACTCTGGGGTTCATGAGATTTTCCGCTATCCAATACCTGTTTCTATTGCCGTCCATGGCCCTCCAGCCTTTAAATTTACCTGCTTCTGAGGGAGGTACGGCATTGACGGTATTTTCAAGTATTTTAAAATACTCTTCTCCACCCAGGGGGACAAAGGTCTCGTAATCCATCCCGATGATCAAATATCCATAAAAGGTCAATAGGGCAGAGAGATTGTCCAAATAGCTGGTCCGGGTTATTTGGATGGATTGTCCCTGTGTATAGGTAAACAGAATGTCTCTGTCGAGGTGATTGATGATGGTAGTTTCATAATCGCTGTTAAAAACCGGCCTGGAGGACTGTACCGACAGTTCGGCAGAAAAAGTCACATCATCCAGAGCTTCTTTTATGGTGAGTTGAAAGGTGCAGTTGATTCTTTCCTCATTTTCGTAAGTGATGTTGGTGAATGCCCTGTTGTTGAGAAAATCATTTAGTTCGGATTCCAATTCTCTGAATATTTGGGGATCTGTAGCCTGTATCTGAGGGGTGCTGACCCTCAGGTTGACGTTGAGTTCCTGGGCGGTACCGGTTTGTAAAAAAGAGGTGCAAATGAATCCGGCTATTAAAAAGAAGTTTGAATAAGTAAGTTTCATATTTTTAAGTTCAAAGTCAAATTAGTCGAAAGTCGTAAGTCCAAAAGTCGAAAGTCGAAAGTCGAAAGTCGAAAGTCGAAAGTCGAAAGTCGAAAGTCGAAAGTCGAAAGTCGAAAAGTCGAAAGTCGAAAAGTCGAAAAGT
>JAGTVA010000026.1 GCA_018224445.1 Saprospiraceae bacterium | reverse complement strand
TTTTCTATGAATTATGCTTCGCAATAATAATTTAACTCAGGTTAGTACGGACTTTGACCTTTTTTTCAAAGAACGAAAACAAAAAAAACAATACCATGAAAACAACTCTCACCCTTTCTCTGATCGCGATAATCTCTTTTTTTCTGGTGGCTTTTTCCTCTTGTGAAAAGAGCAGCGACATCGTTGATAATCCTATTGGTCAACCCGGGGAAGTGGGTAATACCGCGGAAATGAACCAGCAATTCGGCTGGGATTTATTCAAAGAGCTGGTCAGGGAGAATCCAGAAGAAAATGTTTTGTATTCTCCCTGGAGTGTGCAGACCGCAATGAATATGGCATTGAATGCGGCGGGAGGAAATACGCTGGATGAAATGCTGGAGGTACTTCACTGCAGCCAATGTCCCGTGGAGGAAATCAATGCCGCTCAGGCTGAAATGAGAAAGTGGCTTGAGGAGAAAAGCGGTCATCCGAGTATCACCTCAGCCAACGCCTTTTTCTATGACGATGCGAGGATTTATGTTAAAGAGGATTTTTTGACCTCACTGAAAAAGCACTACAATGCCACGGATAGAATTTATCAGTTTGGAGACCCCGCTACCCTGGATAAGATCAACAACTGGGTGATGCAAAATACCAACGACAAGATTGAAAAAATACTGGAGAAAATCGAGGACGAAGACCTGGCCTTTTTGATCAATGCCCTACATTTTAAAGCGGATTGGTCCAATGGATTTGATGAAAACGCTACTCACGACGCCAATTTTGCACTGTCGGACAGAACGACAGTGCGTGTTCCCTTTATGAATGCCGACCGCAATTTCAATCACGTCAGGCAAAACGGCTTGTCCATGGTGGATATTCCCTTCCGGGATTCCACTTTTAGCCTGAGCTTAATTTTGAGCGATGATCACCCCTCTGACGCTATGGACTGGATTGATCAATTGGATATGACGACGGTAAATGCGCTGTACGACAATTTAGATTACGGTCGGATTATGTTGAGCTTTCCCAGGCTCGACCTGGAGTTTGATACCGATTTGCCGGATGCCATGAAAAAACTGGGTATGGTGGATGCCTTCTCCGAGTTTCAAGCCAATTTTGAACCGCTCGGTCACGCGTTGATCGGTCCGGTAATATACATCAATCAAATGAAGCACAAGGCGGTATTGAAAGTGGACGAAAAGGGAGCAGAGGGTGCCGCAGTCACTTCCATCGGTTTTGGCACAACTTCACTGCCACCCCAATTTACTTACAACAAGCCCTTTGTATTGATATTGAGACACGTGCCTTCCAATACCTATTTATTTCAGGGATTGGTGGAAAACCCGTCCTCCTGATATAAATGAATCAATATAAATTATTGGGCTACACTTCGTAGACCATGGCATTGATATTCATTCCTGCACCTACAGATGCAAAAATCAGCTTGTCTCCTTTTTCAATTTTCTGATCCGGGAGATCACCTTTGAGGACGATGTCCAGTAAGGTAGGAATGGTAGCCACAGAAGAATTGCCCAGCCAGGCGATGGTCATGGGCATTACGTTTGGCGGAATTTCATCCATGCCGTAGAGTTTGTACAATCGATGCAAAATAGCATCGTCCATTTTGCCATTGGCCTGGTGAATGAGTACTTTTTTAATCTCGCTGAGGTGAACACCGCTTTTGTCCAGACAATCTTTAATGGCCTGAGGCACGGTACTCAGCGCGTATTGATAGAGTTTTCTACCGTGCATTTTCAAATAGATGTCTCCGGTGTTTTTATCGGGGTGGTAGGACTTGTCCATGTACAACATACTCGCGAATTGATAAGCATCGGAACGGGTAGAGTGGGCGAGTATTCCACTCGGAGTTTCACCGCTTTTTCCCTCCATAATTACTGCTCCTGCCCCATCGGCGTACAACATGCTGTCGACATCGTGCGGGTCAATGATTCTGGAAAGGGTTTCGGATCCGATCACCAGTGCCTTATGTGCATCTCCGGACTTGATGAAATAGTCTGCCTGTATCACCCCCTGCAGCCATCCTGGACAACCGAAAGCGATGTCATAGGCAATGGCTCGGGGGTTGTTGATCTGCAACTTTTCTTTGACTCTGGCGGCCAGACTGGGTACAAAATCCGAGCGATTGGAGTTTGCTTTGACATCGCCAAAGTTGTGTGCCACAATGATATAATCGAGCTCTTCTTTGTCTATTCCCGCTGCCTTAATGGCTTTCTCTGCAGCAAAAAAAGCGATATCCGAAGTGACCAAATGATCCTTCACATACCTGCGTTCCGCTATGGTGGTGATCTCCAGGAACTTTTCAGTGATCTCTTTGCTGCTCTTGGCAAAGGGTTGTCCATTGCGATCGAAAAAATCCCTGCCGATAAAGTCATCATTTTTGACTTGCACGGTGGGTAAATAATGCCCGGTACCGGTAATACTGCTGTATCTGTACTGCATAATATTTCTTTTTCTAAAAGCTCTCGTTCTACAACTCAGGTAGTTTTTTATAACTTTTTTTAAATGGTCGCGGGTGATTTTTGCAAACCGGGCGGTGCGGTTTCAATGTATACAAAAGGTTGATTTTACTCTCCCTTTGAGATTGTGTGAATACGGAATACAACGAACAACCATTTTTCTCGCGACAAAATTAACGTTATTTTGAATAATAAATTCAATTCAGGGGTTTAAAGATTGAAATTAACGCAATTTGACATCGGTGCAGGTTGGATGCAGTCAGGTGGAATACCACAGGATTTTACCTCAGTTTTTAGCGTTGTCGTGACCTTTTTGTTGTAGCTTTTTATTTATACCTTTGGGTCATATTTGTTGTTCACCAACTAAGATCCCCTACCGGAAAAAGAGGTCTGTGAGGGGTAAAAGGGTAACGGCAGTAGGAACCGGATTTGCTGCGGCCGCATGAATGGATCAGTTATAACACCAACAGTGAAACACATTAAGATAAAGGTTATTTCAGTAATTTTTTCGGGAGTGATACTCCTGCTGGCATGCACGTCTGAATCCCATGAAACTCGGGATTCACCCTCTATTCCTATAGTAAATCCCAATGGAGACAGTGAGCTGGCGCTGTTGATGCGCGAGATGTACGACGATATGTATAGAATTAAGTCAAAAATAAAAGAAGGTCAATCGGCTAAAATTACTTTTGATGAACACGCACTGTTTACCGCCGAACCCACAGATGAGGATCAGGTGGCCTCAGATCAGTACCGCACTATGGGTGAGTCCTTTATCGCACTGGTCAATGCATTCAGGCAAGCCACGACCCCGGATCTTAAAAACCATTATACCGTGCTGGTACAAAGTTGTATGTCCTGCCACCAATACACCTGCCCCGGACCCATGCGCAGGATTGAAAACCTCTATTTGTAGGGGGAGAATAGCTGCGGAGCAGTTATCGCATAGCGGTATTCCACCAGGTAAACTTCTCCATCCCGCAAATCCACTGGGTATTTGAAAACCCAGCGGATTTTGACACAATACCACAGTTTGCGTCTTGATCTTGTCAATTCCTCATGCGAGTAGCACTACCGGCAAATAGACTCTTTATTATTTTCCAAAACTCACCCCACTAAACCCCTCACCCTCTTTCGACTTTCGACTTTAAACTTTAAACTCATCCCCATACCCGTGTTTGCCTGTTTCCCACAGGTCTTTTTTCAGCCATTGTTCTCCCGATTCCACTGCTCCGGTTTCAATTTCGGTACCCATGGAGTCGTTCCATCGGTTGAGGTAGCCAAAAAGGGAGATGACTCCCATGATTTCCACTATTTCCCCTTCGTTCCAATGAGCTCTGAGTTCTTCAGCGGTTTGATCGTCCATGCTGTTGGGCACGGTAGAGCACCTGAGTGCCAATTCGAGGGCGGCCCGCTCTGCGTCCGAAAAAGCGGGGTGGCTACGGTAATCCCAGATGTGTTCCAACTGCTCTCTTTCTGCGCCGTATCGCTCCGCTGCGCGAATGGTGTGAGCCTGACAGTACTTACATCCCGCCGCCCGGCTGCTGATGTATCCGATGAGTCTTTTGAGGGAGCTGGTAACCCGCCCCTTGTTTTCCATGACGGCCTTGTTCATTTCGATAAAAGCGTAGGCTATTCGCGGTCGGTGGAACATGGTTTTTACACTGTTGGGACAAAAGCCCAATGTCTCTTCATAAAACGCCACCAGCTCGGTGAGTTCTTTGTCTCCTTCTTCCGGTGCGGGTTGGACCAATGGTTGTTTCATGGATTGAGTGTATTTTATTTAGGAAATGGATGAAAAACTTCCAGAAACAAATATAAGATTTCCCGAAACGAATAGGAGGTAAAAGTAGCTGAAAAAATAAAGAGAAACGCAATTATGTAGGAAAATACAAAAAGATCTTATGACCTAATGACCAATTTGGTTCGGGAATCACCCTGTGGAATCTACTTCGTGGAAAGCTCTGCTTTATTCCACAGGGTAAACCACAAAGTGCACGAAGGTCACGGAGCGATATATTGAGCCAAGTCGAAATGCTTGCACGGAGAAAAATGAGAGCAATTTTAAGAATCTCTGTGTAAATCCTCCGTGCTCATAGTGTTCTCTGTGGTAAAATTTCTCAGTCATAACTTGACGGGATGTCTTGAAGTTAAAAGATTTCAAGAAGTTCTGATGCAATTCAATATGCAGGCAATTGAATTAAAGGAAATTAATTTGAATTTTAAAATTGTCAAGTATTCAGGATATTTTCTTATGAAAATTTTATAGTCCCCCATCAAACATCCAACTCCCTCAAGTGGGTACTTGAGTGAAAAACTTCTTCGTAGATGACGCGGAGTCGGTTGTCGGTTTTATTTTCAGAATTGAGGATATCCTGTAGGGTGATTTGATCGAGAATCTTATCTAAGGAGGCTTGAACGACTCTCCAAAGGGACCGGAGGGAACAGTCCACTGAATTGGCACAGAAAGTATTGTTGCCGGCGTGTTGGTTGCAAAAGGAGCTGTCGTAAAGTACCCCTCCCAGGGCTTTCAGGGCGTCGTTTATGGTGATTTCAAGGGCGGGTCTGGCGAGGACGTATCCGCCCTTGTGACCCCGGATGCTGTTGATCAGTCCGTGCTTTCTCAAGGCCCTTGTGATCTTGGCTACATAGGACGAAGACAATCCCTCCATCTCACTGATTTGTGAAATGCTTAGCCCATCGGCTTGATCTGCCCGGGCAATTTTAGCTAAAATTCGCAATCCGTATTCGTCTGAGGCATTAATTTTCATCTGGTCCGAGTTAAAAGTTAAAAGTCAAAAGTCAAAAGTCAAAAGTTAAAAGTCGAAAGTCGAAAGTCAAAAGTTAAAAGTCGGAAGTTGACCGATAACCGATAACCGACAACAAACAAGAACGCCAAACTCAATTAACTCAATTTTTATACTGAGCTTGTCGAAGTGAACTTAATAACTCAATAACTCAATAACCAAGTTAGGGC
>JAGTVA010000025.1 GCA_018224445.1 Saprospiraceae bacterium | reverse complement strand
TTCTGCTTCTGTTTGGATGCATATTGGCTACACGGGACCTCGATTTTTAAGAATTGATGAAGAGGGATTTCCCATCCAACCCTATGGAGTGGTAGAGAATCCCCATTCGGTGCTCGATGTAGCGGATATTTTATACGTAAATCCGGTGAACACGGGATATTCCAGAATTTTGAAGGAAGAGGTAGACAGAGATTTGTTCTTTGGGGTCAATGCCGATGTGAAGTATCTGGCGGAATGGATCAACACTTTTGTCTCCAGACACAATCGCTGGAGATCACCGAAATATTTAATTGGGGAGAGCTATGGCACTACCAGGGTATCCGGCCTGGCACTCGAGTTGCAAAACAGACATTGGATGTACCTCAATGGGGTAATCCTTGTTTCTCCCACCGGATTGGGCATTGATAGAGATGGCCCGGTAGGCATTGCCAATCGGATTCCCTATTTTGCAGCTGCTGCCTGGTATCACAATGCCCTGAGCGAGGAATTGCAGAGCAAAGATCTATACGAAGTATTGGAGGAGGCCGAGCATTTTGCCATCAATCAGTTGTTGCCCGCACTGGTAAAAGGTGGATTTCTGGAGGAGGACAAGAGAATTGAGATGGCCAGCGGCATAGCCTGGTATTCAGGTATAGACGAAAAGGTGATACTGCAGCACAACCTGGATTTGGGATACGCTGCCTTTTGGAAAAAACTATTGCAGGAGGAGGGGTTCACCATAGGCCGACTGGATTCTAGATATCGCGGAATTGACCGCATGGATGCGGGAGAGCGGCCCGATTTCAATGCAGAACTGACCTCCTGGCTGCACTCCTTTACCCCTGCGATTAATTATTACTTCAAGGAGGAGTTGGGGTTTGAGACAGAAATCAAGTACAATATGTTTGGGCCCGTGCATCCATGGGACAGGAGCAACGAAAATACCGGTGAAAATTTGAGACAGGCCATGGCCCAGAATCCCTTTTTGAATACCATGTTTCAGGTGGGATACTTCGATGGAGCTACCACTTACTTCAATGCCAAATACACCATGTGGCAACTGGACCCCAGCGGCAAAATGAAAGACAGATTCAGGTTTGAGGGATATAGAAGTGGGCATATGATGTATTTGCGACATGAAGACCTGGCTTTGTCCAATCAACACCTCCGGGAATTCATTTTAAATTCCATACCAGAAAATGATCGACCCGCTAAATACTAAGTGGGCCTGTTTGAGGTTCTTAGAATACTTTTTTTTGGAAAAAAAGAATAGAAAATCACCGACAGATATAGGAAGAACCTGCAGTGAAGGATGTAACTGAAAAACAAGAATTGTCAAAAGGCGGGTAAAAATTTAAATACATGGAAATAAATTCACGCATCAAAGGTCTTTTATTGTTTTTGGGATTTTCATTAATTTCGATGGCAGATGGAATGGGTCAGCGAGCTGCCGGGAACGAAGGGTTTACTGTACATGTTGGGCTCGAATTTAGTATGCTTTTTCAATCTGAAGCGCTGGTGAGTTACGAGGACACCGCTCTTGATTCGACCGGCACTTATGAGTTTAATGCCGAGTCGGAAAACAGTTTTCGGTTTGGTGGCTATTTCAGGATTGCACTATTTCGAAATCACTCACTCGAAACGGGACTCTATCGATTGACGAGGAAGTACAACAGCGAGGTGTCTTTGGTCTCTACCGGAGAGCGACTGGGGAGCAATACAATAAGGGGGGTGGCTTATGAAATTCCATTGGTGTGGACCATCTCAGTTCCGGTTTCGGAAGGAGGCAAAATGTCTACCGGTTTTGGGGGGGTGGCCAGTTTTTTTGCGAGTGATTTTGGAGTTTTTGATCTCGAGTACAACCTGGATGCATTTATCCGATCTAAGTTTCTACCCGGAATAAAGGCCAATGTGGGGTTTGAGCACAATTTTGGCAGAGAGGGTGGAGTGTATATTGGCGCCACTTTTCAACACCATTTTCAATCCAAGGCTTTTTTGAGAATGGAATACCTGGAAGAGGCGAGGCCCAAAGCCATCGGATTATTGGAACTCAATGCCTCGTATTTTGCAGCGGTGGTCAGGTATATTTTTCCCATGAACTAATCAGGCATATTTTGAAGACCTTTCAGGTCCGTAATGACAATTTTACCACCCTGAATATCGACCAGATTTTCATCTTTGAAGTCAGACAGTGTCCTGGTAAGGGTCTCTTTTGCTGTTCCGCACATGGAGCTGAGATCTGCTCTGTTGATATCTATGGAGTGCTCATTATTTCCAAAACCAAGGCCGTGCAATTCCTCCAGCATCATGGAAACTTTTTTCCTGACGGAGTGAAAGGCAGCGGCGAGTAACTTGCGCTCCGCGTTGACTTTCTGCCGATAGAGTATCTCCTGCAGCACATAGACGACATAGGGTTCTTTTTGTATAGCTTCTCTAAAAGATTCTATAGGAAGGCTGAGGGTAGTACAATCGGTAATGGAGGTGCTGAAAGTCCGGTAGGGATCTCCGCGGTAGGCTTCCCAAATGCCCGGGTAGTTTTGGGCGGTGTGAATCCTGAAGATATACTCCCTCCCGAAGTCGCTGGTATTGTACTCCTTCACAAGGCCGGATTGTAGATACAAGGCATTTCTGGGTCGGTCATGGAGAGAAAAAAAGTGATAACCGGGTGGGTAATTCCTCTCCTCTGCGGCATCGAATATGCTTTTGAGCAGTCCCATTGCCCGCTCCGTATTTTTTAATTTACTCTCGGTTTGTGGACTTGCATGATGCTCCTGAGCTCTCGCGAGCCGCATTTCAATAACAGAGAGGAGTTCGTCTTTCTTAAACGGCTTGGTGATGTAATCGTCTGCACCGAGATTCATTCCCTTTCGCATGTCGGACAGTTCCGTTTTTGCCGTGAGAAAAATAAAGGGGATGGAATTTAACTCCGGATTTTTAGACAAAATTTGGAGTATGCCAAAGCCGTCCAACACGGGCAGCATGACATCGCAAAGAATTAGATCGGGCTTCCAGGAATTGGCTGAATTCACCCCCTCTTTACCGTCTTTGGCCGCTAAGACCTCATATCCGGACAATTGAAGGATTTCCTCCAGATTTTCACGCACATCGGTATTGTCTTCAATAATGAGAATTTTCTTCATGGCTATCAGGTATTGTTAATTTAAATTTAGTCCCTTCTCCCTCTTTACTTTCAAAGCTTATTTCTCCATTTAGTATATCTATGTATTTTTTTACGATGCTCAATCCCAATCCGGTACCCTCAATGGCCTCTGCATTTTCCGCTCTAAAAAATTTAGAAAACAGGTGTTTTTGATCTTTTTTGGGTATGCCGATCCCCCGGTCAATGATCTTAATCGCGGTATGGTCATCTCCTTTAACCACTTCGCAATATACATCCTCTTCGGAGTATTTTAGGGCATTTCCCAATAAATTGGTTAAAATGGTGTGGAGGATTTTCTTGTCCGTCAGCATTCGGATATCGACCTTATTCAGGCGGAAAATTACTTTCTGATCTGACGTTCCTAGGTGTTGAATTTCTTCTTTCAGGGATTCAATAGATTCATTAAAATTTACTTCTGCAATGGTGGGAGTGACTTTTCCCTCCTCTATTTTTCCCAGAGAGAGGAAGTCGTTGAGTATGTCGGTGAGGGTTTTGACCGATTTTCTGATTCGGTTGATGTGTTTGTTTCGCTTTTCCTCCTGCTCCTCTTTTGAGTACATTTCGATTAATTCCACAGAGGAAAGAATGGAAGAGAGTGGAGTGCGGAATTCATGAGAAGCTGTAGAGACAAATCTGGATTTCAATTCGTTCAGTTCCCTTTCCATTGAGAGAGACTGCTCCAGTTCTTCTTCCCTTTTCACCAATTTCTTATTGGCCTCCTCCAGGGCAATTACATTTTCCTTAAGTGCCAGGGTTTTTTCCTTCACTCGTTTTTCGAGTTGTTCATTAAGGGTAATTAACTCGCTTTCGATATTGACTTTTTGGGTCACATCGTGCAGTATCCACACTTCCCCTTTCCCGTCCCTGTAACCGGCAAAATCTACCCATCGGATTCCACCGGACTTGGTGTTGACCCGGTAAGTCCTCACCTGGTCAAAATTTCTAAGCCTATCCTGCAAATACATTTCGTAGTACTCCTCCCAATGGGTTCCCATCAGGGCTTTAAACCAAGCCTGGAGCGAATTGATCTCCTCATCGGAATAGCCAATGATTTGTTGAATTTTGCGATTGAGGTACAACTGATCCTCGATGCGGTACACGGCACCTACCGGGAGGTTTTCCGACAGGTGTAGCATGCGCATTTCACTCTGTTTTAACTCCTTCCTTATTTCCTTTAATTCACTGAGGTCGTGAAGTATACCGGCGAAGTATTTTTGCCCGCCAAAATTGGCTTCGCTGATGGCCAGTAAAATAGGAAAGGTGGTGCCGTCCTTTTTTTGTGCCACTACCTCCCGACCTATTCCTATGATTTTGCGCTCCCCTGTTTCCCGGTAATTTTTGATATATTGGTCATGCCGCTCCCTGTCCGGATTAGGCATAAGCATATTTATTTTTTCACCGATTAATTCTTCTTCATCATATCCAAAAAGGTTGGTAATGGAGGGGTTGATCATTTGAATTCGACCCCCGGCGTCAATCACTATGATTCCGTCAATTGCAGTATCGATAACCGCCTTGGATACATTGGGCTCGAATTTGATGCCTTTGTTATTAGTGAACTCTTCCGACATGGAAAATCTATCTTTTTTTGATGGTGTGGCAAAATTAACTAAAAATTTGTGAAAGCACTTCTTTATTCCCGGATCACCAGCAAAGGCGATGGAAATCTGAGACCTATTCCCTGTCGGGCCTTTTGCTTTTTCCGATGAACTGAAAAGGCAGTCCTGAACTGAATGTCTTCCTTGGGTGTTCAATACTCGTTGAATTTACTGAGATAAATCCACAATTTGAAATCTGATAAAACCAGTACAGGCCTATCTGAGCAACAAACAGCCCTTTACTTTTTCCAATTTAAAAGAAATAAGTTCTGGGCCTTTAAGCAGATGCAATTGGCTTTCAAGCCCCTGATGGAAGTGGAGGGGCTTCAATTTTTCAAGCTGCTTGGATGTGGAGGTGGAAACGGTTTCAGTGTATTTCCCGATTTTGGAAGGTATGCCTTGTTGACCGTTTGGAAGTCGGAAGAGGAAAGACAAGTTTTTGAATCTAATAGCCCGATTTTTAAAAACTACCGGGAAAGGTGCAGTACTTGTACCAGATATAGACTTCACCCCGTGGGAGGCCGCGGCACCTGGAATGGGATTGCTCCCTTTGAATATGGGGCTGTGCTCTCCGAACCACTTCCCTATAGTATCCTCACCCGAGCTTCCATAAGGCGATTGAAATTATTTGATTTTTGGACTAAGGTCCCGGGAGTCAGTAAAAGAGCAGAAAAGTTTCCCGGAGCCAACTTTTCCATAGGAATTGGAGAATGGCCCCTGGTTGAGCAAGCTACTTTTAGTGTCTGGAAAGACCTGGAAGCCGTGAAAAACTTTGCCTACCGGGATAAAATCCACAAGAGAGTGGTAGAACTCACCCGCAAGAGAAATTGGTACTCGGAGGAATTATTTGTGCGGTTTCAGTTGATAGAAGAACGGGTGATGTGATTTCCTTCCGGATTTGATAGATTTCTATTTTCATTATCTTTGTAAAAAAAAACATGATTAAATACACACTTATTTTTTTGATCTCCTGTCTGCTGATTTCGTGTTCCGGTGAATCAGAATCATCTTCTCCCAAAGCGGGAATGGATACAGGCAGCAATAACCCTGCAAATATTGAGCGCGAAATGGAATCCGGAGACTCGGAAACAAATGGGCAGACGCTGGAATTGACAATAGATGAATTTAAAAGGGATATTAATACGCTGGACGACGTTGTACTCATCGATGTAAGAACCCCGGTAGAATGGGAAAATGGCCGGATTCCCGGCAGTGTTTTTATGAATATTTACAGAGATGACTTCCAATCCAAATTGAATTCCATTCCAAGAGATAAAAAACTCTACTTTTACTGTGCGTCCGGATTGAGATCTGACCAGGCTATGGAAATGGCAAAGGAGATGGGCTTCCCTTACAGCGCTCATTTCAAAGGGGGAATGAACCTCTGGAATAAAAAGGAATACGAGACCGTTACCGACTGATAATTTTTCAAAATTCAACCTTTTTCCCTTTCCGAGGTGCAGAGGTGTTTTTTATTCCGGTGAATTGAAGCAATCAATATTGAAAAAGTAAATTCCGAAATATGAAAATGATACTGCCTATAATCCTATTTCAATTGGTGTTTTTTGGGCCCTCCGCGATTTGTAGTATTCAGGCCGGTGAGATAATGCCGGAGTATATTCAGCGGTTTACCGTGGATCGGGCTGCCCTGGACCGAAAATACACCCTGCGCTACAGTGATGGCTATTTTGACAGAATGGAAAAACTGGTTGAAGATTGGCATCAAATCATGGCTAAAATTCCCTATGAGGATCTCAGCGGTGGTGACAAAATTGATTATCACTTGTTGAAAAATGAGTTGAACAGGAGTGGCAATCGATTGAAAGGGGAGCGGTTTCGTTATGAGGAGATGAAATTTGTGGTGGATTTCGCCGATCCGCTTGTTCTTTTTGTAGAGAAAAGAAGAAGGGGCGCAACCCTCGACAGTGAGCGCATTGCTACCGATATGAGTGCGGCCGCTGAGGCTATTGGCAATAAAAGAAGTGAAATTGAAGGCCGCGGTCCCTTTGGAAGTTGGCAGGAAGCCAAACTTGCGGCAGATATAGTGGAAGACTTGAAGGAGAACGTAAACTGGGCTTTTTCATTTTACCATTTATACCATCCGGATTTCAGTTGGTGGGTTGAAAAACCTCACGAGGAACTCAATAAAGGGCTGGAAAAGTACGGCGAATTTTTGCGTGAGTTTTACGAAAATCCCGAGGAATTGGACGACGGAAGTGGTATTTTTGGACAACCTTTGGGGAGTGAAGCCCTGGCTGCTGAGATTAATTCAGAGATGATTCCCTACTCGGCTGAAGAACTAATTGAGTTTGCGTGGGAAGAGTTTAACTGGTGTCAAAAAGAGTTGAAAAGGTCGGCTGAAAAGCTCGGTTACGGTGCCAATTACATGGACGCAATTGAGTATGTGAAAAACTCCTGGGTATATCCCGGGGAACAACCTGAACTGATCAATTTTTATGCAGAGGAGGCCATTGATTTTTTGGAGGAACGTGATTTGATTTCCATACCCGAGATGGCAAAAGAAACCTGGAGGATGAGAATGCTCAGTCCTGAAATGCAGCGTTTTGCTCCTTTTTTTCTCGGTGGGGAACAGGTGCAGATTGCCTTCCCGACGAGTACCATGGATCACGATTTAAAAATGATGAGCCTTAGGGGGAACAATCCACACTTTTCCAGAGCGGTGGTACACCACGAATTGATTCCGGGCCACCATTTGCAGCAATTTATGAACAACAGGTACAATGTGCAACGCAGGGCTTTCAGAACCCCGTTTTGGGTAGAGGGATGGGCGCTGTACTGGGAAATGATGTTGTGGGAAAAAGGGTTTGCGAGAAATGCGGAGGATGAAATTGGAATGCTTTTTTGGAGGATTCACCGTGCGGCCAGAATTGTATTTTCACTGAAATATCACCTGGGTGAAATGACAGCAGCCGAGTGCATTGACTTTCTGGTGGAAGAGGTAGGACACGAACGAGCCAATGCTGAAGCGGAGGTCAGAAGGTCATTTGAGGGGTCCTATGGCCCGCTATATCAGATTTCCTATATGATTGGAGGGCTACAGATGATGGCTTTGCGAAAAGAAGTGGTGGACACCGGCCTGATGGATGAAAAGAGCTTTCACGACCGGATTTTATATGAAAACAGCATGCCCATTGAATTGCTCAGGGCATTGCTGAAAGAAGAATTTCCAGGGAGAAATCATCAATCCTCCTGGTATTTCATGGACAGCCTGAGGGATTAGATTTGACCCTGATTACCTTTTTTTCTTAAAAGAATCGCTAAATTCGTTAAACTGCTTTTCTACATTGTCGAACTCCTCCTTGACTTTCCGGGAAATGGCATCCACATCTATTTTTTCGCCCCGCATCATCAGGCGGTCTTTAGCGGATTTTGCCGCAGGGGTAATGGCCCATATGATGAGGTAGGCCAATATGGCACTTCCTGCAGAGGCCAGGCCAGCCAGAACAAAACCAATTCTCACCCAAACCGGATCTGCTACGCCGAAATAGGCAGCTAAACCCGAGCACGTTCCGGAAATTATTGAATTTTCCTTGTCCCTGAACAAACGCTTACCCGTCTGGTATTTTCTTTTTTGGTGATTGTAATCACCTGATTGCTGCCGCTCTTTGCTGTTGTCGGTAATCTCTTCCCATTCTTCCTCCGCTCCCAGGTCCTCAGGGGTACCCATTACTCCTATCGCTTTTTTTACATCTGTAATTTCCACAATTTGTCGAGATCCGAGGTACTCTGTGAATAATTCTCCCAGTCGGGACTCGATATCGGACAGAATTTCTTCCGAACCCTCCATGTGTTTGAAGTGGATTTTTAACAATTCCATATATTTTGATAAATGCTCAAAGGCATTTTCATCAATAATAAAAGGAACTCCCCCTAAATTTACGTTGACTACTTTATTCATTGTTGCTTTTGTTTTTTGATGTAAGACTTGAAACTGATTTTACCATCTCCTCCCAAGAGGTAGATAGATTTTGCAAAAACTCTTCCCCTTCCGGGGTGAGCCGGTAGTATTTCCTCGGAGGCCCGGCCTGGGACTCCTGCCAGTAATGATCCAGATGCCCCGCTTTTTTCAATCTGCTCAACATGGGGTAAAGAGTGCCCTCAACTACTATGAGATTGCCGCTCTTCAACCGGTCGATGATGTCAGAGGCATAGACTTCTTCTTTGGAAATTATGGCTAAAATGCACATTTCCAAGATGCCTTTTTTCATTTGTGATTTAATTTTTTCCATATTCATACTGCAAATATAAGTCAAATTAAGGAACCTTGCAATACATAGTACCTTATTTATACAAATTAATCGACAAACAGTATAATTTGATCTACGAATATAAATTTGTGGGCTAAAAGGAGGAGTTTCTTTAAAGTGGTTTGCACAACCTCAGTCCGTTGAATTGCCACCTCATATCAGGGTGAAAAAAGTTTCTGTAGGTAAGTCTGCTGTGATTAGGAGCTGTGGCAAAACTGTGGCCTCTGAGAACCATTTGGTTGACCATGAATTTTCCGTTGTATTCCCCTATGGCTCCCTCTGGTTTGCGATAGCCGGGGTAGGGTAAGTAGGCACTGTGAGTATGTTCCCACCTGAGGCCGATATTCAATTGAGGTGCTGCGATTTCCCACTCTGCTTCAGTGGGCAACCTCATTCCTCTCCATTCCGCATATGCAAAGGCTTCGTAAAAACTGAGGTGAGTGACCGGTTCACCGGCTTCCAATTTTTTCAGTCCATTCATTTTATACAAATACCAGTGGTCTTCTTTTTTAATCCAGTAGAGTGGAGTCTTTATGCGATGGTTATTTACCCAGGCCCATCCATCGCTGTGCCAATACAGTGGATTTAGATACCCGTCGTCGAGGATAAATTCGAGGTACTCTCCATTGGTTACCAGGTTTTTTGATATTTGAAAATCGCTGAGAAATACCTGATGTCGAGGTTTTTCATTATCGAACAGGAAAAACCCATCATCGGCGCCAATGCGATGGAGTCCCCCTTCCACAGACAACCAACCCCTGGCCGGAGTCTCCATTCCCTCCTGGAAATTGACATCGTATGCGGGATATAGGGGATTTTGGGACAGTATATATTTAATATCTGTGAGCAATAATTCCTGATGCTGTTGTTCGTGATTAATGCCGATTTTAAATATTTCAATAGCCTCATCGGGAATGCGAGGCATTAGGTCTGTCATATGAGCATCTACATAATCCCTGTATTTTAAGATTTTATCCACGGGTGGGCGGGTTTGAAAACCCCTGTTTTCCCGGGATATTCGCTCTCCCTGACTGTCGTAGTAACTGTTGAATAAAAAGTTGTACTCCGGGTGAAAAACCTCGTATTTCGGAAGGTAGGGTTTGAGAAGGAATTGTTCAAAAAACCAGGTCGTGTGAGCCAGGTGCCATTTAGGTGGACTGACGAAGGTGGCGGGCTGGACTACAAAATCCTCTGTTTTTAGCGGCCTTACCAGCCTGAGGGTATGTGATCTTGTTTCACGGTAGAGTTGTATGAGTTCCTCAGTGGATATGGGGACTTTCATTGATGGTTTTTTATTTGTTCTTTTTTATTTTTATTCAAAACGCACAGCTGTTCTTTGGCACTTTTATTTCATTCTCATTGCCGGATTAATATCGGGGTGCATCCTAAATAGTTTAGCCGTTGATTTATATAACACTCTATTTCGCTGCTCCTCTCCACTCTGCCTTCATAAATGCAGACTAGCGCAAAAAGTTTAACTGTTAAAACCTATTTTTCACTTTCCATCAATTTGCTTTCGATGGATACAGACCGGGTCAGAGTTTTATGAACCGGGCATTTGTCGGCGATTTCCAGCATGCGTTGCCGTTGCTTGTCGGTGAGGTCTCCATCCAACTCCAGTATGCGCGAGATGCGGTCAATTTTATTTTCGCCTTTTTGGCTTTCGGAATTGGCATCTGTGGCGTGAACCTTTTCGTGTTGCAGGTGAACGCGGACCTCATCCAGTTGGATGCCTTTTCGATCGGCGTACATTCGGAGGGTCATTGCAGTACAGGTTCCCAGAGAAGCGGTGAGGAGGTCGTAGGGCGAAGGCCCGTAATCAAAACCACCTGCCGAAGCGGGTTCATCTGCAACGAGATGGTGTTTTCCCATTTGAACCTGAGTAGTAAATTTGTCTTCTTTTTCTCCGAGTCGAACCAGTGTTTGTTTGTCGGTCTTTAAATCGTTTTTTTGAGGGTAATCTAAATATCTGTATGCCCAGGCCGCTATGACTTCGCCCACATACAGGGCGTCCTGGTCATTGGTAAGCAGGTGATTCGCCCCGTCCAGGCCAATAAAACTCTTGGGGTGCATGGCGGCGGTGTAGATTTTTTCTGCCTCCTTTATTCCAACTATTTTGTCCTGAGGGGAGTGGAGTACCAATATTGCTTTGTCGGGCTCCTTCAATCTGTTTTGCAAACTGTTTTTTTCAAGATCATCCAGAAACTGCTTTTTAATGGTAAAATTCCTTCCACCTATAGATACCTCCGCCTGCCCGCTTTGTGTTATTTGGTCGAGGTCTCCCCGGATTAAATTTTGAACATGAGCTGGTTCTGCCGGGCTTCCAATGGTTGCGACTGCTTTTAGTAAGGGAAATTGAGAAGCGGCCATAAGTACAGCAGTACCCCCGAGAGAATGTCCAACCATAAGGCTAGGGGCTTTAAATTCGCTTTCGATGTATTTATAAGCCGAGCGCAGGTCGCTCACCTGAGAACTGAAATTGGTAGAAGAAAAATCACCTTCTGAATTCCCAAGTCCGGTAAAATCGAATCTGAGTACTCCAAAACCCTTATTGGTCAACCCATCCGCGATGTTTCTGACCGCCCGTAGGTTTTTAGAGCAGGTGAAGCAGTGGGCAAAAATGCAGAAATTGTGAGGATTTCTGTCAATGGGTAATTCCAGACTGGCGGATAGCGTGTAGCTGTCTGAATTCTCAAAGGTAATTTTTTCTGATTTCATTTTTAATAAATTTTTATAAAGAGTGAATGAAGTTCAAAATTTCATTCTTCCACAGTTATTAATCTTCGGATATCCAGGTTTTGGACTGTATGGTTTTAGGTGGTCAGGTATTGTAAGGTACGATAAAATGATGAAATTCTTACAATTAAAAAATCTTTTGACATAAACCGGATCCATCATGAATAATCCGGACTTATATTTACTGTTTTGTTAAACAAATCATGGGTTTCCAATATTTTAATAACTTTGGGCAAAATAACGATACTCTATGTCAAGGACCATTGTAACCATTACCTTTTTAATATCCTCTCTGACGGCATTTGGACAAACCCCGGTTCATTACAGCTCCTCAGAGATTCACCACGAAATCAAAAAATTCAACACACTGGGCTCCGTGCTCTATGTAGCTGCTCATCCGGACGACGAGAATACCAGATTGATTTCCTGGCTTGTCAACCACAGACACCTGGAAACTACTTATATTTCTACAACCCGGGGCGGCGGTGGCCAAAACCTGATCGGCCCCGAATTGGGTGACGAGATGGGCGTAATCAGAACTCAGGAATTGCTGGGAGCGAGGAGAATAGACGGCGGAAATCAGTTTTTCGCAAGAACCAGGGATTTTGGTTACAGCAAGCATCCCGATGAGACATTCAGGATGTGGGGCAAGGACGAAGCCCTTTCAGATGTGGTTTGGGCCATACGGAAATTAAGGCCCGATGTAGTCATTAATCGCTTCGACCACCGATCTCCGGGAAGGACGCATGGCCACCATACTGCAGCGGGAATTTTGGGATACGAAGCTTTTGACCTCAGCAAAGATCCCTCAGAATTTTCTTATCATTTGGATTATGTGGAACCCTGGCAGCCCACCCGCTTATTTTTCAATACTTCCTGGTGGTTTTTTGGAAGCAGAGAGCGGTTTGAGGAAGCCGATAAATCCAATATGGTTACCGCGGACATTGGAGTTTATCTTCCCCTACTCGGCCAATCCAATTCTGAGATCGCGGGCCGCAGTCGAAGTATGCACAAGTGTCAGGGATTTGGTGCCGCTGCCACCCGGGGCACACAGACCGAGTACATGGAATTTCTCAAGGGCGAAGAACTGGGGGGTAGCAACGATTTGTTTGAGGGAATTGACATCAGCTGGAATCGGGTAGATCCGAGCGGCAGACTGGAGAAATTGGGCAAAAGATTGGATGAAGAGTACGACCACAGAGTCCCACATCACTCGATACCCGTACTCCTTGAAATGAGGGATTATATCGAAAAAATAGAGGATGAATTTTGGAGAGCCAAAAAGCTGGAGCAGGCAGACCATTTGATTAAGTGGTGTGCCGGTCTTTTCCTTGAAACTACAGCTGACCGACAGTATGCAGCGGAAAGAGAGGAAGTGGAATTTACCACAGAAATTACCATGAGGTTGCCGGTAGAGGCCAAAATAAGTAACCTTCGTTTTTACCCACAGGGTCCCGATACTACCCTCAACTTGTCTATGGAACACAACCGGGCCTATAAGATTTATGAAAAAATGACGATTCCCGATAATGCCGATCTGACTACTCCTTATTGGTTGGAGGAAAAGGGGACAAGTGGTCTGCAGGAAGTAAAAGATCAGAGTATTAGGGGAAAACCGGAAACCCCTCCTTACTTATATGTGGATTACGATGTTGAAATTATGGGAAGAAAGATCAGCTACCGCATACCCGTTATTTATAAATACGTAAACCCCGCAAAGGGAGAGATTTACGAACGCTTTGACATATTGCCCGCAGTAGCTGTACAATTTGTCCAAAAAACATTTGTATTTGGATCCGAACGGGATCGTGAAATAGAGGTGTCGGTGACGGGCTCTAAAGACGATGTCTCGGGAAAAGTAGAATTAGTTTTGCCCCGTGGTTGGTCGGCTTCAGAAACCAATTGGAACTTTGAAATTAACAGAAAGGGGCAGACCCGCGTTTTTTCCACCAGGCTTCAATCCCCGGATTACCAGAGTGACGAAAAATTAAAACTCAGGGCAACAGTCGATGGTGAAGTTTTTGATAAAAGCCTGACGGTTATTGAATACGATTACATCCCCAAACTGAATGTGCTTTCTCAGGCGGAGGCCAGGGCAGTGAGGGTGGATGTAGAGGTGGCGGGCGATCGAATTGCTTACATCATGGGTTCCGGTGACAACATTCCCGGTGCATTGACGCAGGTGGGTTATCGGGTGGACATACTCAATCCAGCAGAATTGTTGACAACACCGATTTCCCACTATCAGGCCATAGTGACAGGTATCAGGGCATACAATACGATTGAAGAATTGGGATTTGCACAGGAACGCCTCTTTGAGTATGTTAAAAACGGCGGCAATCTGATCGTTCAGTACAATACGGGATTTAGGTTAAACACAGATCAAATCGCTCCCTACCAACTGAATATTTCCAGAAACAGAGTGACGGACCATACTGCCGAGGTCAGATTTCTACAACCGGATCACCCGGTATTGAATTTCCCCAACACCATAACTTCAGATGATTTCGAAGGCTGGGTGCAAGAGCGTGGATTGTATTTTGCCGATGAGTGGGATGAAGAATTCACTCCCATCCTGGGCTCCAATGATCCCAACGAACCCTCAAGGGACGGAGGATTATTGGTTGCGCCTTACGGGGACGGTTATTACATTTACACCGGATACGCATGGTTCAGGCAATTGCCGGCCGGGGTTCCCGGTTCGTTTAGATTATTTGCTAATATTTTATCTCTCGGATCGGATGAATGACCCAAAACCTAAAATCGTGGAATCGGATGAAGATGAGGCTCCAATATTTGGAACCTGGTCCAGGATATATTTCTGGTTAATCTTGATCAATGTGATTTTTGCCGTGCTCTTCTATTTATTTATGCGAATATATACCACCTAATCCATGAGCCCAATCGACTGGATAGTGCTTTGTGGCACTCTTTTCTTTATTGTTTTATACGGCATTGTCAAGACCAGGCACATAAAGACTTCTGAGAGCTACCTGAGGGGCGACGGTACCATGCAGTGGTGGTTGATTGGTATTTCTATTATGGCCACCCAGGCTTCTGCCATCACCTTTTTATCTACCCCCGGCCAGGCCTATGCCGATGGAATGTCGTTTGTCCAATTTTACTTTGGACTCCCTCTGGCCATGGTATTGCTCTGTGTGTTTGTTCTCCCACTGTATTACAGATTAAAGGTCTACACGGCTTATGAATTTCTGGAATCCAGATTTGACCTCAAGACCCGGAGTCTCACTTCTATTCTATTTTTGGTACAGCGGGGATTGGCAGCAGGTATTACCATTTACGCACCTTCCATTATACTGTCGACCATTTTGGGGTGGAATCTCAATGCAACCAATGTGATCATAGGTTTTCTGGTTATTGTTTATACGGTGGCAGGGGGAACCCAGGCGGTGAGTCAGACGCAGAAGCAACAGATGATTGTCATCATGACGGGTATGTTCCTGGCTTTTTTCTATTGTATCCAGCTATTACCTGAAAATACGGGGTTCAATGATGCTCTCTTTATTGCAGGAGAGACGGGAAGACTTAATGTAATCGATTTTGAGTTCGATCTCTCTAACCGGTATAACGTGTGGTCAGGCCTAATAGGGGGTACCTTTTTATTCCTCTCCTATTTCGGTACGGATCAATCCCAGGTCCAGCGGTACCTCTCCGGTAAGTCACTCAACGAGAGTAGAATGGGATTGATGTTTAACGGATTGTTCAAGATTCCCATGCAGTTTTTCATACTTCTCGTGGGGGTTTTGGTTTTTATATTTTTCCAGTTTCAGCAGTCTCCACTGCATTTTAACCCCGCCAATACTGCCATTGTAATGGAATCGGAACGCAGCGGGGATTTCCTCACGCTCGAGGCGGAGTACCTGGAGGTACACCAACAAAAAAAGGATTTGATCCACCAGTATACAGACCTCAGAAAAGCGGAGGGAAGGGGGCAGGAAACCAATGTACTGGCCGATGAGATCCGGAATATGATGGTAGTGGAAAATCAGCTTCGGGACGATGCCAAGGAAATTATCACTCAGGTGGACCCGCGATTGGATACTAAAGATACGGATTATGTATTTATTACTTTTGTCTTGAACTTCTTGCCTGTAGGGCTTATTGGATTGTTGTTGGCGGTTATTTTTTCAGCCGCTATGTCCTCTACCGCTTCTGAACTCAACGCCTTGTCAACGACCACTGTAGTGGATTTGTATAAGCGGAATTTTGCCAAAGACAAAAGTGATCGGCACTACCTCAAGGCCTCTAAGGGCTTTACGGTGCTTTGGGGATTGATTGCACTTGCATTTGCTACTTTTGCCTCTCTTTTTGAAAATTTAATTCAGGCGGTTAATATTATTGGATCGCTGTTTTATGGAGCTATTCTCGGAGTGTTTGTCGCTGCCTTTTTTATGAAACACCTCAAGGGGCGTCACATTTTTCCGGCCACGCTGATAGCGGAGGCCTTGGTAATAGCCACATACTTTCTGGATAAATACGGATACATAAGTCTGGGGTATTTGTGGTTAAATCTCCTGGGGTGTATTTTGGTGATGATAGTAGGGCAAATTCTATATTATCTGTTGGGAAGTGGAAATAAAAAATGAACATAGGTTTTATGGATGAATTGGTTAATAAAATTAAAAAACTACAAGGGGATTCCCAATCACTGGATCCGGATGCATCAACCAGAGGGCAGTTGCTTGGTGAGGTAGTCAAATATACGGATCGTTTTCTATCCGAAATAGATGAAAGTCCGGGGTACATAGCAGAGGACTTTTCTAAAAATTTAGAGAATTACAAAGTGGGAGAGAAAGGTGAGAATCTGGAGAAACTCCTGGCCCTCTTTGAGGAGTATGTTGAAAAACCTGGAATCAATCCAGCCTCCGGCGGACATTTGGGATACATACCCGGAGGGGGGCTTTATACTTCGGCTGTGGGAGATTTTCTCGCGGCCGTCACCAACAAATATGCCGGGGTATATTTTGGAAGTCCTGGTGCAGTGCGGATGGAACATATGATGGTGGACTGGTTGATTGAAATTTTGGGGTTTCCAAAAGGGGCTGTCGGAAATTTAACTTCTGGTGGATCCATTGCCACCCTCACTGCGGTAACAGTTGCAAGAGATGCCCACTCCATATCGGGAGCGGGAGTGAGCAAGGCGGTAATTTACCACACCTCACAGGTGCATCACTGTTTGCATAAAGCCATAAGAATTGCCGGTTTGGGCGATGCGATCCACAGGAATATTCAAACAGATAGCGAATACAAAATGCCTTTGGATCAGTTGGAAGAATTCATAGCAGAAGATCGAAAAAAGGGATTGAATCCCTTTCTGGTGGTGAGTACGGCAGGTACTACGGACAGTGGAGTAGTAGACCCTTTGGCCGGAATTTCTGATATATGTAAGAAGTACCAATTGTGGCATCACGTAGATGCGGCCTACGGGGGGTTCTTTATCCTGGTGGAGGGTTTGAAAGACTATTTTAAGGGAATTGCTGAGTGCGACTCCATTGCCATTGACCCCCACAAGGGGTTGTTTTTGCCCTATGGGACTGGAGCCGTAATCATAAAGGATGTAGATGCCCTGCTTAAAAGCCACCACTATCAGGCCAATTATATGCGCGATGCATATACGGGGAAATCCGTACTATCTCCTGCAGACATTTCCCCGGAACTCACCCGCCACTTCAGGGGTTTACGCATGTGGTTGCCTCTCAAATTAATCGGCTTGGACAGTTTTAGAAAGGCTTTGGAAGAAAAACACCTTTTGGCGCTGTATTTTTATGAAAAAATCGGAGAGATGGGATTTGAAACCGGAGGTAAGCCTGAACTCTCTATTGTCCTCTATCGGTATACCCAGGGAATTGAACCCCACCGGATAGACGAGTTTAATACGGAATTGATAAAAGCTTGCCATCGGGATGGCCGGGTGTTCCTTTCGAGTACCACCCTAAAGGGCCGGGTTTGGTTGAGGTGTGCTGTACTCAGCTTCAGGACTCATCTCTCGACCATAGATAAAGCGCTGGAAATGCTTTCAGAAGCTTTGGAGGAGGTGAAAGGTTTAAAGTAAAGAGGCAAAAAAAAATGGGCAGCGCATGCTACCCATTTTTACGAATATTACTTCAATAAAGTTTCGAACTTTATTTTTTCCCTTTGATCTCCGCTATGGTTTCATTGTTCATTCTAGGATAACCTTCATTGCCCATTTCTCTGGCCAATTCCGAA
Source organism: Saprospiraceae bacterium (assembly GCA_018224445.1). Classification (GTDB taxonomy): domain Bacteria; phylum Bacteroidota; class Bacteroidia; order Chitinophagales; family Saprospiraceae; genus PWJY01. The sequence continues at coordinate 39,898 of JAGTVA010000025.1, read as the reverse complement.
GATTTATTCAACGACTTAATGGCGGCATCCTTCATGCCCAGTTCTTTTTCAATCAAACCTTTGGTTCTGAGAACCCAAAAACGCTCACCGTCTTTTTCGATGCTTTTGTTCATCCACTTTAAAGCCTGATTGAAATCTTTTCCTTCATCGAGGTAGTATGCAGCGGCTACATAATAGTCTCTGCCTGATGGGCCTGCCATTACGCGTTCAATATTGGCCATTACTTTAGCATCTGTATCCACTGTAAAAGGGATAAGTACAGAAGTGCTTTCCCATACGATTACAATATGGGCAGAGTTGTTTCTGAGATAATCCAAACTTATGGTGAAGGTTTCTACAAAAGCATCCTCGTGGTGATGTGACGGTACTGTAATTACCAGCGCGTCCTCACTCGCATCTCTTCCTCCCGGGGTATTGTGACGAAGATTGCTGTGGAAAATAATTTCCCATTCTTCCTCACCCGGAACAGTGAACAGAGAGTAGGTTCCCGCCTCAAGGGCGTTTCCCATTATCTCCACATCATCAGAGAAAGTAATTTTTGAAGAAGCATTTGCACCTGTTCTCCATGGCTCACCGTAAGGAACCAGGCCTCCAAAAATAACCCTGTCTCTCGCACTGGGTCGGTTGTAATCAATGTGCACCTCGCTTAAACCCACACTGTATGTGGCTTTGGCATTAGGACTGGCTGCCGGGGTCTGCAATTGAGCATTGGCCTGTCCTGCAGAAAACAGCATAAACAAGCCTCCTAGTAAAATGGGTAATAGATTTTTCATAATTATTAAATTTTAGTTGGTTGATTAATTACAATGGCAAAATAGGGATAAAAGTTTAAAATTACGGTATATTTATTAGTCAAAAAACGCATCGTATTGATTATCCGGTCTGTTTTTCCGTGCAGCACTGTCCATTTTTTCGGGAAGCTTCAGTTCCTTGGGGTCGGTTTGCTTTTCCTTAATAAAGGACTCTTTGTCTTCGCCGAGCAAAAGAGAATCCCCTTGTTTCTCCCACTTTTCAAGCATAGCAAGGCCTTTTTCTTCAAATATTCCCTTTTGCAAATCGATGGAAGCCATGAAATTTTCCGAGAGTTCCATAAATTGTTCCATTTCTCCGACCTTGGAAGCCACATCATCTGCTACTGCGTCCAGTGCCCGGTCAAAAAGAATCCTCTGGTCGGTATTTCCAGAAATCATATTCATGGCCGATTGCATGGCTGAGTGCCCGGCGTGGATAATCTTCCTCTCTTTTTCTTTGAGTTCAACCTGATCCTCCACATCCTCCACCAAAAGTTGAGAGTTTTCATACATTTTATTCAGCACCCTGTATAGGATTTCCATTTTGCGGTATAGTTCCTCCAGTTTAATATTGGATTCTCTTAGCCGTCCTGCTTTTCGAGACTTTAAAATCACGGCGGACCGATCATCTTTTTCCTGAGCCTCATTGACGAGGGATAGATTGGAATCAATGTCTTTTTTATTGAGGTGAATCTGTTCCATCAATAAGTGCATCTGCCCCCTGAGTTTTCCAATTTGACGATACATTTTGCTGAGATTGCCGCGGAGTTCATCAATGTAATTTTTTAAAATACCTATGGGGTCAATTTGAATAAACAGCCCGGTAAACCAACGCATGATGTTCTGGTACATATACCAAATAAAGGTCCTCATCTTTGGATCGAGTATCAGATACAATACCGCAGCAATCACCAAAAGGAAAAAGCTCAACCACAAAATATTCTGTGCAAGGGACAGCAGAAGTGGAAAAAAACTAAATACCAGGTACCCAGCTCCTACCATGGCGAGAAACATGACCAACCCTCCGACAAAACCTTCGGGCCTCTTCCAAAAACTTTTGTTTGAATGTATTTTAGAATCCATGGTTTACTCTTTCAGGTAATTGTTGAAATGCTCCAGGTCTTTTTGGATTTTGGATTTCAATAGATTCAGCGAGCTCTCAAAGTCTGCAACTGTTTTTTCAATTTTCTTGCGATTGTCGTTGAGTTCGTCTTTTTCACTCTGTATGGTACTCTCCAATTGTCTGATTTCATCCTGTATTTTCTCTATTTCATTTTGTTTGGAAAAAATTTGATCGCGAAGGGTTTTTATTTCTTCTTTTTTATCGATTATCCTCCGATTTCGCTGCAAATTTAGCGTTTCCTCAAATTTTTCATTTTCTCGATCCAATACGGCCAGGAAAAATTGAGCAGATCGCATCAAGTCTTCTTTGTCAATACCTTGATTTTTGGCTATTGCATAAGCTGTTTCGTATTTGGTTTTTAAATCGAAGTCCAGGTGATTCAGGGATTTGAGGTTTTGCTTAAAATCGAGGTATATACCCTCCTCTTTAGCGGCAGATTGCATGGCGTTGATCAGTATGGCGAGAAAATCATTGGAGGGCTTTCCCGCGGGGTTGTTTACTGCTTCTTCTTTCAGTTCCCGCCCGGACTCCTCATCTTCCCGGGGAGTATCCTTTTCATTGTCCTCAGTTTGGGATGATTTATTATCAATAGATTCGTCCTCCATTTCCACCACAAATAACGATTTTATTTTATCCAGCAAATTGCTCATACGAATTAGGTATATTCCTGCCCAAAATTAAGTATAATTTATCAAACGGAATGCAACTTGTAGGGGTTTATCCTTCCTGTATTTAAAAACAAGGTATCTGCTCATTTAATTAAAGGGAATAAGTCTGCAATATTTATTAATTTTGGCTTTTTAAAACCGATGTGAATTTAACCTTAAACTAAATATATTTTTGAAGTACTTCAGATGAGGCTGGTATTGCATTGTAAAATTTCCCTTTGCAGGGGCTATACCATTAAAGTGTTATTCCGATCCATTTGTTTCGGCAATTTAAATACTGTATAATGAAAGAACTTTTTCCAAAAGTAACCACTGAAATAGGAGCATTAAAAGGAGTGATAGTGCACCGTCCGGAAACAGGTATTTCCAGAATAACCCCAAAGAAAGCTAAAGAACTACTGTTTGACGATATTGTTTTTTTGCCTAAAATGCAAAGAGAACACGATGTCTTTACTTCCATTTTAAATTTTTTTGTGGGAGAAGACAATGTTTTTTCGGTCCAAAAATTACTGAGAGAATCTTTGGAATCCGGCATTGAGCCCATGGGAAACTTTATGAACAAAGTACTCGATTACGAAGAAGTGCCGAGGAACTTCAGGCCCATGTTGGAAAATTTGGAAATTGATGAATTGGCCGAGACCATGATATCGGGTTATTTGAAGAGAGAAAAAAGATACCTGTTTGACCCCATTCCCAATTTGATTTTTACCCGAGACATCGCAGTGACCATAAACGACCACGTGCTGATTACCAAAGCGGCAAAGGCGGCCAGGTTTAGGGAGAATCTGCTTTCCAGATATATTTTTTACGCCCATCCCCAACTCGCTCATTTAAATTCAAAGGGTAAAATTATCAACCTAAATTTATTAGATCAATTCCCACCCTCTGCCAACGGGGAAGGGGTCTCGGTCGAAGGTGGAGATGTGATGATACTAAACAGCGACTATTTGCTAATCGGGAATTCCGAACGCACTACGGAATACTCTATAAAAAGCTTAAAAAAGGAGTTGTTCGACAAAGGGGTTGTTCAAAATGTGGTGCAAATAGATATTCCATTTGAGCGGTCTTGTATGCACATCGACACCCTTTTTACTCAAGTGAATCACCATCACTTTGTGGGATTTGAACCCATAGTAAAACACGGTAATAGGTCGAATGTAACAGTCCATCGCATAAGTGGGGATACCCATAAATACAATTCTGTAATGGATTTTCTGAATGCGGAAATATCGGAAGAGATTGAGTTGATATCTGCCGGTATGGGGATTTCTCCCTATCAGGAGAGAGAGCAATGGACAGACGGTTGCAATCTGGTAGCGGTAAAGCCGGGAGTTGCCATAACTTATGAGAGAAACCCCTATACCGAAAAATCATTTATGAAATTTGGTTACCGGGTGATTTCAGCCAATGAATTGATACGTGAAATCACTCATAACAATTTGCGTCCGGATGAAGTTATCAATACGATCATCACTTTGGATTCAGGTGAACTGTCGCGAGCGAGAGGAGGGTCGCACTGTATGACCTGCCCCATTTTGCGAGATAGTTTTTAACCCAAAAATTAGTCGACCAAACATCTGGAATGCTCAACGCCCTCCATCAATTAACAAAAAATAAACCCATAGACCTATAAACAAAATAAAATGTACTCCTTCGAAAAATTAGAAGTCTGGCAATTATCACGCGAATTAGTAAAAAAAATCTACCAAATAACCACCTCATTCCCTTCCGATGAAAAATTTGGATTGACCAATCAACTTAGAAGAGCGGCGATATCTGTAAGCAGCAATATTGCAGAAGGCAGCACCCGATGGAGCCAAAAAAGCAAAGCCCGTTTTTATGAAATATCCTTCGGAAGCTTGATAGAGATATTAAACCAACTTATAATCGCCCATGATTTAGGTTACCTTCCCAAAAAAGACCTGGCTGAAACCCGAAAATTAATCGACCAAACATCCAGAATGCTAAACGCCCTTCACCAATCAACAAAAAATAAACCAATAAACCAATAAACCAATAAACTCATCAACCCATAAACCTTTAGACCCCTCGACCCAAAATTATCAGATTTCAGTTATTTTTGCGTTAAAGTACTTACCTTTGCCCCTCCTTTAATTCGCGTTACCCCGGGTAATTAAAAGCCGGTTAATAAATTTAAAATATAGGATAGTAAATGGATGTATTTATAATGGTATCCCAGCTCGTAGTGAGTTTGGCTATTTTGGTTGTTTTGCACGAGGCCGGGCATTTTCTGCCTGCGAAGTGGTTTAAGACCCGGGTGGAGAAATTTTATCTCTTTTTTGACCCCTGGTTTTCCCTGTTTAAATTTAAAAAAGGGGAGACGGAATACGGTGTGGGATGGCTCCCGCTGGGTGGATATGTGAAAATATCCGGTATGATAGACGAAAGCATGGATAAAGAGCAAATGAAAAAACCACCTCAGCCCTGGGAGTTCAGATCCAAACCTGCCTGGCAGCGTTTGATTATCATGTTGGGAGGGGTCTTTGTCAACTTTATTCTCGGCTTTTTTATTTTTGCCATGTTGTTGTTTGCTTATGGGGAAACCTATGTGCCAGCCTCTTCGGTAGATACCGGAATATATGCAGACAGCCTGGGAGTTGAAATGGGGCTGCAGACTGGAGATCACATTTTGGCCATAGGAGATAAACCACTTGAGAGATTCAGCGACAGAGAATTGATCAGGGAGGTAGTTATTAATCAGGCGGATCACATTACAGTAGAAAGGGATGGGAGGCGAATGGACATTGCTATAGACGAGCGGTTTGTGGGTATTATGTCGAGTTCGGATTTTCGAAATCAAAGGATTTTTATGGCTCGATTTCCTTTCGTCGTATCTCAGGTGGTACCCGATACCCCTGCAGAGGAAGCCGGGCTGAAGCCCGGAGACCAGATCATTAATTTTGAGGGAAAGTCCATCCGGTTTTATGATGAATTTTCAGAGATGGCGGGAAATTATGCCGGCCGGGAAGTGAGTATAGATATAAAACGCGGAGATGGGTCAGTCATTAGCAGGGAGATTACCCTGTCGGAAGAGGGAACCATAGGAGTATTTCCCTATGGGCCGGAACAGTTTTTTGATCTTTCAGTAAGAGAATACGGATTTTTTGAATCCCTGCCCGCCGGAGTGAATCAGGGAATGACCTTTTTGACCGATCAGATTAAAGCATTTGGCCAGATGTTTACTGGAAGAATAAAAGCCAGTGAAAGCCTGGGGGGATTCGGGACTATTACCAATTTATTTCCCTCAGAGTGGGTGTGGGCGGATTTTTGGAGAGTGACTGCCATCCTGTCGTTAATTTTGGGATTTATGAACCTCCTACCTATTCCTGCATTGGATGGGGGGCATGTGATGTTTTTGCTCTGGGAAGTTTTTACAGGTAAAAAACCCAGTGACAAATTTATGGAATACGCTACCATTATAGGATTTTTGATCGTGATTCTTCTGGTTCTTTACGCCAATGGACTAGATGTCATGCGCTGGTTGGGCGGGTAGAAAAAAAGATAAAATATTTTTACAGAAATCTCATTTTCATGTGAGAAGTTTTCACTAAATTTGCAGCCCCAAATGTGGGAGTGATATTTATTTATTTATTGCCAGAGTGGCGGAACTGGTAGACGCGCTGGATTCAAAATCCAGTGAAGGCAACTTCGTGTGGGTTCGAGTCCCACCTCTGGTACAACTTCTAGCCGAAGTGGTGAAATTGGTAGACACGCACGTTTCAGAGGCGTGTGACGCAAGTCGTGCGGGTTCGAGTCCCGCCTTCGGCACTTAATTTTTTCTCTCTGGAAAGTATTTGGCAATGGCCTCATTGCGAAAGTTGAATATATTTTCCACCTTGTTCGAGATGAATTTACCCGCAATAAGATTTCCTATCGGAGCTACCGGCAATGCGTAACTGAGCAAATCAGTCATCAACACTCCGTCCTCCTTTTCCTCAAAATGGTGTTCGTGATGCCACATTTTATAGGGCCCTATCCTCTGTTCGTCCACAAAATACTTTTTGGGTTTAATTCGGGTGATTTCAGTGACCCAGGTGGTGGGTATTTTGAATAGCGGCCTTACTCTGTACGATATAATCATACCCTCGTACATCTGTCCGGGATCGGACTCAGAAAGAATTTCAAAATTCATCTCTTCAGGTGTGATCCGATCTAAATTTTTTGGGTTGGAAAAAAAAGCCCAAACTGAATCTAAATCAGAATCAATCCAAGTCTGCCATTTCTTGCTGTAAATCGACATATTTTGTTTAATATTTTATCTGTGAATGTTATTTAAAGTTAAACAAGTAATTTATTAATGGGTTGTCCTGGAGTTTTTTTTAATTTATGAATTGAGCTTAATAACATAAAGTTAAATTCCTGTAATTTTCTTTTTGTTCTTGAAAAGTATTGGTAAGTTTGAGAGTTGATTTAAGTTTCACTGATAAAATTAGACCTTCAAATGAAAAAATTTCTGCTGTTATTTACCTTGGTAACTTTGGTTTCTTTTTACGGTTGCGATAAGGACGACGATCCGGTGATTATTGGCTGTACAGATTCTGAGGCCGTAAACTACAATCCGGAAGCCACTGAAAATGAAGGTTGTGTATACAGAAAGGATTTATTTTTGGGTGCCTATGTCGGGACGATTGATTGCGAGGAGGAATTATTAAATGATTTTTTCGGCGAAGAGGAATTTGAGTTTATTGTCAATGAAATCCCCGGAGAAAACGACTCAGTAATCATTCAATTTAATCTGGGCCCGGTCGAGGGGGAACCTGAGAAAGCTTTTATTGACGAAAACCATATACTGAGATCTGAAAACACCGTAGATGGTATTGAGGTTGATGTGACCATGGACGGAAATCCGGATAATGTAAGAATAACTACAATTGTAGAGTTGATGAAAGTTGAAGACAGTAAAGACCTGGAAGGTACATTGACTATTGAAGTCGAGATAGAACTTTTTGGTACCTTCGTTCCTGTGTTGACCGATGAATGCGACTTGACCGCCGTTTGGGTAGAATAAACAGGGCAGGTGAAATTCTAATTACTTGTTTTTTGAAATGGTAAAAACCGCCTCCACCAGTTTGTCCAGATCACTGGTGCTGTGATATATATTGGGACTGATTCGAACCCCATTGAGTCCACTGTACTCGAACCCAACAGTGTATATTTGATAGTTTTTGAATAATTTTTCTTGTACTTCAGAAGGACTGATGCCCTCTATTGAAAACAATCCGAGGGCACCACTGAATTCGCCTTCCAAAGGGGTGTGGATTTGCACTCCTTTTATTTCACTCAATTTTTGAAGAGCGTAGTTTTTTAAATATTGCAGGCGACTGGTTTTGTTGTCCAAACCCAATAGTTCCAGGTAATCCAATGCACGGTGGACCGTCATCTCCAGTGAACTGTTGTATATCCCAATGGTTTCAAATTTCCGAATATCTTCTGAGTCCGGATGCTCCGAAGCCATCATGGGTTTTACTTTTTGAATTTTATCCTTTTTCACAGTGAGAATTCCGGTTCCGATGGGAGCAGACAACCATTTGTGAAGACTGGCACCCCAGTAGTCAATCCCCATTTCGTTTACGCTTACTTTGAGATGAGCGGGTATGTGGGCTCCATCGCCCAGTATTTCTATTGAGCTGTCTTTTAGATGTTGGCAAATTTCTCTCAGGGGCATCAATTGGCCATTCCAATTGAATAGGTGCATGACTTGAATTACCTTGGTTTTATTTGAGAGGACATCGAGATAGGCCCTGGCCAACTTTTGATTATCGGTACTGGGCATGGGAACATCTATCCATTTCAATACAATGCCCTCGTACTTTTCCCTTTGTCTCCACGCGTAGTTCAGAGTGGGGTAATCCTGTCTGCTCAGGATAATTTCATCCCCTCTATTCAAGGGAAGTCCCATAATAACTGTTTCCATAGCAGTGGAGGTATTGCGCTGAAGAGAGAGTTCTTCAACGGAAACCCCCACCAAAGTGGCAAGCCTTTGACGGATCTTTTCCTTTTGCCCCTGGAAGCCCTCGAAAAACCAATACCCGGGCAATTCGTTCGATAGATGGGTATAGGCCATCAACGCATCTGCAACCGGAATGGGCATGGGATTAATCGAACCGTGATTTAAATTGATGAAATTTTCGTAAAGTGAATAAGACTTGCTCACCTCTCTCCAAAAATCTTCGTTTTGCGCAAGCCCGGATGGATCATCGTCTGAGTACAATTCGACAATATTTTTCAGGGACTGCCACGTTTTACTGTTGTCAATCTTTTCTTCTACAAGAGAAATTCTTTGATTCAACAGGGCATGGGGCTTGGTTGAGTAATTTTTTAACATAAGGCGAATAAAGTCTTTATTAATTGTAAAGCCGTTTGTTTCAGGTGTTTATACAAGTAATATATAGTAATAAAAATTAAAGTATAGGTTATTGACAATTAAATTATTAAGTGCAAAGTTACGAAATATAAATAAATTAATTTCCCAATTGTAGTTAAGGTATTAAAAAAACTTAAAATATTGCTTACATTGGATTAATAAAGGTTATATTTGCGCTGAAAAGCGGCATTACTAACGTAGCCCTGTACAATTGACTGGGGTATATTTTATTTGGCCCGTTTTTATTTAAAATTACAAATTCACATGAATTATAAAAAATTCGGTTTAATTCTTATTTTATCAGGGGTGTATCTACTGATGAACTATTCGGGAATTGGACAAACTTATATCAATCAGCCGAGCGATTTTTTTGAACTTAAGGTTACAGAAGATGTCGATCGCATTTTTTTCCCCGATGCCGATGAGGGATGTATTGACATAAAAATCTGCGGCCTCGAAAGGGGTAAAAGCTACAGTTTGTTTTCCGGATTGCTCCCCTACCATAAAAGTATTGTTCCCACGGTTAAAAGCGGAGCGGATTATGTGAATCACAACAGGTTCTTGCAAATCCACCCCACTGAGGAATGTGTATTTCTTGAATTTTGTTACTCAAAAGAAAGGCCGGAGCAGAGTCCATTCCTCTCTTACAGTTTGGATATAAATGAAGAGGAGGAAAAGGCAATCTCAAAAAGCCGAACGATGGGGATTTCCATTAACGGCATTATGAGTGCGGAGGAATTGGTAAGAGATGTGTTGATCGGTGGCAATTGTTTTGACGTGCACAACGTTCAATCCATTGGCCCTCCCAATGGAATGGGAACTTTTTACACTGGGATGAGTTCTATCGGAATTGAAGAAGGTGTTGTGTTTTCCACAGGAAACCTCAGTAACATTCTGGGCCCCAACGATAGAGCCAGTACTGGCAATAATATGATGGAAGATGGGGATGTTGACCTTTCCTCGATAGTAGATGGAGCTAACACCTTCGATGCGGTTGGGGTTCAGTTTGATTTTATTCCCACCGCCGATACCGTGCGCTTTCGCTACACCTTCGCTTCAGAGGAATACTGCGAATATGTAGGGGATGACTTCAACGATGTCTTTGGTTTTTTTATCAGCGGCCCGGGCATTAATGGACCCTTTTCCAATGGTGCTGAAAATATTGCTCTCATTCCTGGTACCAACGATTTTGTAGCTATAAACAATGTCAACAGGCAAGACAATGCGCAGTTTTACTTCGACAATACACCGCAGGGACAACCTCAGGGGCCTGGCGATATAGGACAATGCGGAGATTTAGTTAATCGGGATGGGGTAGCGGTTGAGCTCATCGAGTTCGATGGCTTTACTGCGGTTTTTGAGGCTGTTGCGGTGGTCATTCCCTGTGAGACGTACACCATTAAGATGGTGGTGGGCGACGTCATTGACGGAAGTTACGATTCAGCTGTATTTCTTGAAGCGGGGAGCTTCAATGCGGGGGCAGGAGCTAATCTGGATTCCGAGGTTGGGGGAGTTGATGGAAATATTATTTACGACGATTGTCTCACGGGTTATTTTGTCTTGAACCGAATTGGCGGATCTGATAATACAGAACCCATTGTGGTAAATTTGATGTACTCATCAATGAGCACGGCCATTCCCGGAATTGATTTTGCAGCTCTTCCTGATAGTGTTGTAATTCCGGCTCATCAGGATTCAATATTGATACCGGTAGAGATCCTGGATACCTACGCTGGAGGTAGTCTGAGTATTATTTACGAGTTAGATTTTCTCTGCACTTGCAGCAATCCTTTTGCCGAATTAATTCTGGCTGAAGACCCCAATATTTTGCGTATAGATGCCGTGGTTAATGATTTTCTATCCTGTCAACAGGATGAGGTTTCGCTCCACGGAATGATATTAACTCCGCGATTGCTTGTCGATTTTGAATGGCAAGACAGCGATGGTAATGTATTGGTAGTCAATGACTCCATCGTGTTTGTCAATGAACCCGGAGAATATTTATTTATTGGGTTTAATAATACTTCCGGATGCGCAGATACTGCGAGGGTAGTGGTTGAAGAGAATATGGAGATTCCGGGAATTCAAATTCAGGATGCGGAAACCTTGAATTGCGAGGTATTGAACACCCTGTTGGATGCAACGGGTTCTGCCATCGGTATGAGGTACGAATACCGATGGAGTACATCCGATGGGAATATACTTACCCGAGAGGATTCTATTGTTGCCGTTGCCGATTCACCGGGGACCTATGTATTTGAAATTTATGATACCTATAACGGATGCAGAAATGAGCAAGAATTGGAGATAGCCGGAGACTATGAGTCCCCCAACATTGTAATTTCCGATCCCGATACCTTGAGTTGTTTGATTTCTGAATTGGAAATCGATGCTTCGCTAACTTCAAACAACGGTCCGGTGTCGTTTAGTTGGACAGCTATATCGGGCAATATTGTCGATGGCGAAAGTGAAGGGGTGCTGCTTGTAAATGAAGCCGGAGAATACCAATTACAGGCTACACTAGTTAGAACAGGGTGTACATCTACTGAAACAGTAAATGTAGAAGGAGATGCAGAAATACCCGAAGTGACCCTTTCGGAAGAGGTTATTTTACCTTGTAGTGAAACGGAAATTACCATTGTTGGAAACACGAGTAATCACGACGACAATATTTCTATTCAGTGGACTGCGCTGGAAGGGTCTATTGAAGGCAGCGATTCTACTTTTGAGGTGGTAGTATCTGAAAGTGGATTGTACAGGATGAGCGTGGAAAATTTGGATAACGGATGTACAAATTCAGCTGAAATCAGAGTAATTCAGGATGTTCCCACCGATATTGATTTCGAGCTTGTTCAACCGATTTGTCCCGGAGATCCCGGAGTTCTTACCGTTTTTTCAGTGGAGGGTGGCACCTTTCCATATACCTACTCATTGGAATCCACTATCTCAGTGGAGGTCAATCAAAACGGGGTGTTCAGTCAATTGAAAGAGGGGCAATACCAATTGCTGATAGAGGATAGGTATGGATGTATTATCCAACGAGATCTTGAGGTAGAAAAGCCAAGAGAAATTGAAGTGTATTTGCCCGAATCAGTGATTGTAGATTTGGCAGGGTCATTTAGGATGCCCACTGAGATTAATTTTCCGGAATCCCAGATAGAACTCATTAGGTGGACGCCCACCGAAGATTTATCCTGTGATGATTGTCTGAGGCCTATGGTTGACATTAAGGGAGATAGGGAATATAATATCTACCTGGAAGACCACAACGGGTGTCCCGCTGAAGCAAAGATTTTATTAAATGCGGTTGGCGACCCCAGGGTATATATACCCAATGCTTTCAGTCCAAACTACGATGGCATAAACGACGTACTGGTCGTATTGACAGACAATAGTATTGCGGAAGTCTTAGAGTGGAAGATATACGATAAATGGGGGAATACGATATTCTCTCAAAATAACTTCGAGCCCAACAACGAGGCCTTTGGATGGGACGGCCTGACTCTGGGAGGGCAGCGAGTGAATGAGGGAGTTTATTTGTATGTGGCTACTCTGGAGCTAATCAATGGAGAAGTCGTTACATTCATTGGCGATGTAACCGTGATGAGGTAAGGAATTAAAATTTTGGTTTAAAGGCATATTTTTTTATCTTTGTCAGGTGTCTTTATCCTTAAATTTGATTTATACTTTAAACCATTAATGGCGCTTCCAGAAACTTCTATTTCATCCATTTTTCTGAAAAAAGTTCTCCTTTTATTTCTCGGACTAATAGTTGTCAATGCCCTTTCATCCCAGGTTCAATTGGTTGTTGAGAATGGACAACCCCTGTGCGGAACCATCTTTACAGTAGAAATATATGTAAATGATTTCGATGATATTGACGAATTTCAATTTACAATCGAATTTGATGCCGGTGCGCTCAATTTTGATGGGTACGACGATTTAATGCCATCGGGAAATACTACCATAGGTACAGCTATGGCGGCCCAGGGAATTCTCACCTTTGAATGGTCCAACACAAGCCCCTTGTCGTTAGCTGATGGCACGGTTATTCTGACCATAGATTTTGAACATATCGGCAATTGTGAGGATTATTTTATTGTACATATTATCGACGACCCTCTGGCTTTTACAGCCTCCGGAACTTCTGGGATACAGACCCCTTTGGTTTTTGGCGGGGTTTTTATTTTGGAGGATGGATGTCCTCTCGAGGTAGATGCGGGTGAAGACCAAACGATTTGCGATGGGGGTGAAGTGTTATTATCCGGTTCTGTAGTAGGCCAGGCTTACGATCACTCCTGGGAGCCCGCTAATTTGGTAAACTCCCCCGAACAGTTGTCAACTCTGGCCACGGTTAATGAGGAAACGGTTTTTACACTAACCTCCAGGGCGATTACCCACAATATTGTATACAACACTCACCTCGATTACGGATACGCGGGATTCTATTCTGATTATGAGTACGATCCCAATGACATCAGTCAGGGAAACGGAATTGCAGTAGCCAACTCTCCGGATATAGTGTATTCAAATTTTCCATTGTGTACCGACCACACGGGAAATAATGGGAATATGGTGGTGGTCAATGGAATTGGATCCCCACCTCAAAATGTATGGTGCCAATACATTGAAGTTCAGGAAGATACTGAATACCATTTGGAGGCATTTACAGATATATTGGTTCCCTTTCTCAACCCTGCCTCCCTTCAGTTTTTTATAAATGGAAATGCAGTTGGGGGCACTTTTGAACCATCGGGCATACCCTGTATAGGTAATTGGACCGAGATGGAGGCAACTTGGTTTTCCGGATCAACTACCTCCATTGAATTGTGTATATACAACCATACAGGTAATGTAGGCACGGGCAATGCCTTTATCCTTGATGATATTGCAATGTATCCCCTCTGTGAGGTTGAGGATACAGTGACTGTATTTGTAGAAGAAACGGCAGAGGAGTGGTTGAATGCAGTCATTTGCCAGGATGGGGACGGGATAATAGTGGATGGCGAAGAATACAATGAGCCGGGATTTTATACGGTAGAAATTGAGAGGCAGGGAGCATGCGATTCGATTGTGTACCTCGATTTGGAGGTTGTGGAGTTTGAGGTATTGATTGAAAGTCCCGCAACTCTTACCTGTATTCAGGAAGAGGTGGTACTCGACGCATCCGGATCTTCCTCCGGCGCCTATATACAATACATTTGGTCTAGTACAGATGGGAATTTTACTCAAAATGAGGACTCCAGTGTCGCGGTAGTCAATGAACCTGGAACCTACACGCTGCAGCTCATTTACGACGATAGCGAGGTGATATGTTTTTCAGAGGAGGTATCAGTGGTAGTTGCGCAGGATACGGCGAAACCCAATGTTGTAATTTCAGGACCCTCAGAAATTGATTGCAGTGGAGATGAATGGGTGATTCAAGCAGAAGTGAGTCCTCCGGGGATTATCGATTTTAATTGGTCTACAACAGATGGAAACATAATAGGCTCGATCAATCAGTCGGAAATAATTGTAGATCAGCCCGGGTATTATTTACTGGAAGTAACGAATACCTTGAATGGTTGTGTGGGAGTGGATGGATTTGAATTAGAGGAGTCTACGGATTTACCCCACTCAGATGCCGGAGAAGATTTAATCTGGACATGTGCCGACTCAATTCTTTTTCTCGATGGAAGTTCAAGTGATCAGGGCAGTGATTTTTCTTTTCAATGGACTGTTTTGTCGGGAGGCTCTATTGTATCTTCTGCAGATTCAATTGCAGTGGAGATAAATGGCCCCGGAGTTTACCTTCTGGAGGTATTCAACAGCAAGAACAATTGTTCTTCGGCAGACACGGTATGGGTAGAAGAAATAAATGATTTACCGGAATTGGTTGGCTCACAGGAGGAAAAAATCACTTGCGAAGCTCCTGCGGTATGGGTGGGATTTGACCTTTTTCCGGACACTATATTAGCAGATCTGCAATGGGCAACCGCAGATGGAGATATCCTCTCCAGTCCCGATTCTCTTTTTATCCAGGTTGGTACAACCGGAACCTATGTACTGGATATCTATTATCCGGAAAATGGGTGTACGGCGACAGGGGAAATTTATATTTCCGAGAATACCCACACTCCTGAGGCAAATGCAGGTGAAGATCGCGAGATCGATTGTGACAGTCCTTCTGTGCAATTGGATGGTACTCAATCTTCAATGGGTGATACTTTAAGTTATTGGTGGTTGACATCATGGGGAAATATAATAGATGGTGCCGATGGCCTGACTCCAAATGTTAGCCAGGGTGGAGAATATATACTGAGGGTATTAAATGAAACCAATGGGTGTTTTGCATTGGACACTGTGTGGGTCAGAGCGGTAGGAG
This sequence comes from Saprospiraceae bacterium, assembly GCA_018224445.1. Taxonomy (GTDB): domain Bacteria; phylum Bacteroidota; class Bacteroidia; order Chitinophagales; family Saprospiraceae; genus PWJY01. The sequence continues at coordinate 24,567 of JAGTVA010000025.1, read as the reverse complement.
ATTATCCCGTTATTCAATTTTTCGGTGATTCCGTGTTGAATTGCAATCAAAAGGAACTCTTGATAGAAACTTCAGTTTTACCCGACTCTTTAAGTCCAATTTATCAGTGGACTACTTCTGGAGGAAATATTATAGGATCGACAGATAGCTCCTTTACAACTCTTGATAGTGCGGGAATTTATACCCTGGAAGTTACTTTTTCAGAGAACAATTGTACCTCCATTTCCAATTGGGTAGTGAGCAGTGATTTTAATATCCCGGAGATTATCCTTATAGATTCTGCTGAAATCAATTGCCATATGGAGACAGCGCCAATAGTGGCTGAAACTTCTATTCCCAGTGATCAAATTAATGTTACCTGGGAAGGACCGCCGGGGGGAATTGTTGGTGAGGATTCCAGCAAGGCCATAGAGGCAGGTGTCGGCGGGTATTACATTGTTCTACTGGAAAATCTTCTCAACGGGTGCTCAAATAATGACAGCGTTTGGGTAGGTGAAAATTTTGGCGTCCCCGATATTGTGATCGATCAAGAGGGAATATTGGATTGTGTAAACGACAGTGTGATTTTAATACCGCAAGTTAGTCCCGATGGATTTGACCTTGAGTTTATGTGGCAAACCAGCGGAGGTGAAATATTATCTGATATTGAGGCTGAGAGCATATCGGTAGGTGCGGAGGGGATGTATTACCTTCAAGTGACCAATTTGGACAATCATTGTGTAATTACGGATTCAATATTTGTTCCCAATATAGCTGATCTTCCAATAGCAAATGCCGGGCCTGACAAGGTGCTAAATTGCAGAGACAGTTTGATACAATTGGATGGGAGTATGTCAGGCCAGGATGCTAATACGGAGTATTTTTGGGAAACCAGTGAAGAATTTATTGTAGAGGGAGCAACTACCACCGCACCATTGGTTAGTGAAGCCGGAAGCTATACGTTGACCGTGATCAACCTTGTCAATGGTTGTACAAATACCGACGAAGTACAAGTCCTAATAGATACCATGCCTCCCGCTTATTCCCTCCTTGGACTGGATGAACTGAGTTGTCTGGTGACCTACCTGGAACTTTTCCTACAGTCGGAAGATTTAACCTCCATTGAATTTGGATGGATAAATGAATCGGGAGAAAGTCTGGAGACCACCGATGAAAGCAGTGTGATTATATCAGAACCTGGCAGCTATCAACTGACAATAGAGAATACAAACAATTACTGTACCTCTAAAGAGTCAGTTTTTGTCGGACTGGATACAATTGCTCCCCACAGTGAAATGGAGTGTGTGGACTGTGAAGATTGTATTACTTTCCCCGTGGTACTTGACGGAAGTGGATCGAGTTCTTCATCCGACGATTATTCTCTCGAGTGGCTTGGCCAAGGAGATTGGGAGATTATTTCAGATGAACTTGTTCAGGTACTGTCTGCCGGTACCTATTCTCTGGTAGTCACAGATAACAACAATGGATGCAGGGATACTTCTGTGTTGGCTCTCGAAGAAGCATTTCCGGACTTGCCTTTATATAGTGTAGAAAATATAGACTGTAACCGCCGGTTCGGCAGCATTGTTTTCGGTGAAGGGGCTGGAGGACTGATGTACAGCATTGATGGGGGTATCCATTTTTCTTCGGACAATGTATTTGAAAACCTGGAAACGGATGTCTATGAACTGGTGGTGAGAGATAGTTTAAACTGCCTTTCTGATCCCAATGCTGTTTTAATTGAAGACCATAGAGAATCCATAGAGATCGACTTGCCGGCTGAAATAATTTTATCGCCGGGAGAAATTTTTCAATTGGATCCTCAATTTTCACCGCCTGATTTTGACGGACTGTCCTATTTATGGTCCCCGGCCCAATATTTAGATTGCGCTGATTGTCCCAATCCGGTTATTCAAGCTATTGAAGACGAAACCGTGATTTTTCTCGAAGTAGAAAGCACCGGAGGATGCACCGGGCATACGGAGATATTAGTTAAATTGAAACTTCCCGAACTCTCAGTATATATACCCACTGCATTTTCTCCCAACCAGGATGGTATTAATGATCGGCTTACCATTTATGCATCCGATGGAGTTGATCGTATTCAGTCGATAGCTGTATTTGATCGCTGGGGAAACAGAGTTTTTGAAAATATAAATTTTCCGCCCAATGATCCCCGATACGGATGGGATGGAACCTTTCAGGGGCGTAATTCAATGCCCGGCCTGTATGTTGTCAGGGTCGAAGTGGAGAACCCTGAGGGCGAAATAAGATTATTCACCGGAGAGGTGATATTGATTAGGTAAAATACTTTGTAACAACTCATCTGTTTATGCGTTCTTATAGTTATTTTCAATCCAACTAATACCTTTGTGCCAATATGCAATTTATAAATCCACAATTTCTCTGGGGACTCCTTTTTTTGGCTATACCCATCATAATACACCTCTTTCAATTCAGAAGGTTTAAAAAGGTATATTTCAGCAATACTCCCTTTTTAAAGGAAATAAAGGAGACCAGCCAACAGAGTAGGAAACTCAAACATTTACTGGTGTTGTTTTCCCGCTTGATAGCAGTCGCTTTCCTGGTACTGGCCTTTGCCCAGCCGGTTATTCCCACAGGGGATAAGGTCGTAACAGGCACCAGGGCAGTGAGTATTTTTATCGACAACTCCTTCAGCATGAGTTCTATGGGAAGGGACATCAGTCTGTTAAACAATGCGAGGCTTGCCGCCAGGAACATCATCAATGGTTATGGAGAGGCGGATGAATTTCAGATTTTGACAGGTGATTTTGAAAACAGGCATCAAAGGCTGTACAATCGAGAACAAGCTCTGGATATGATAAATGAGATACAGGTTTCACCGGCTGTGCGAACCCTTCCGGATGTTATTCAAAGGCAGGAACACGCGCTGAGGAATTATAGCCGGGAGCGTCAAAGTTTTTATTTAATTTCCGATTTTCAAAAAAATATCACTTCCTTCCCAGAAAATAGCGACAGCTTATTATCATTGAATTTGGTTTATATAGAATCTATTGAATCCAGCAATGTAAGTATCGATTCAGTGTGGTTTTCACAACCCCTTCAAATTGTGAACCAAAATGGAGAGATGCTCGTACAGATCACCAATCACAGTACCGAACAATCTGAAGAAGTCAATCTCGAATTAAAACTGGCTGACCAGCGCAGGCCGGCGGGTAGGATTTCATTGGTACCCGGGCAGACACTTGTGGATACCGTTACCTTTACAATCAATCGTGCCGGATGGCAAAAAGCTACGGTATCGATTACCGATTATCCCATTCAATTTGATGACGAGTACCACCTGAGTTTTCACGTTAAGGACAACATCAATGTCCTCACCATTCACAGTGGGTTGGAAAGCAATCGATTTTTAAGTGCTCTTTTTAGAGGTATACCCTATATGACGGAGGATTTAATGAGAGCCTCCAACATCAACTACAGCGCATTGTCCGATTACAATCTTATTATTTTAAATGAACTTGAAGAGGTTACCACGGGATTCGCTTCTGAGCTGAAAGACTACTTATCCTCCGGTGGAAATCTACTCATTTTTCCGGCCCCTGTAAGCGGAGGAGGGGTGTTAAATACCCTGACTGATGAATTGGGATTGGGTACCTTTTCCCAATGGAGCGAAGGAGAGTTTCAGGTGGGGCAGATCAATATGGAAGACCCCTTATTCACCGGCGTTTTTGAGGAAGTAAGGCAGGACCTAAAGCTTCCAAAATCCACGGGAAGATATGTAATTCCATCCCGGGGTGGAGCCGATGGAGTCCCTTTGCTCTCCTATCGGGATACCCGGTCTTTTGTCTCTAAGTACCCCTGCGAAAATGGGTCGGTATTTATCTGCTCTTCTCCCCTGAATACCACCTGGAACGACCTGGTTTCCAACGGGGAAGTTTTTGTCCCCTTATTGTACCGGGCTGCAATAGCGACAGGTACTGAAGACAGAGTGGCCTATGCGGTTGGAACAGACCGATTGATACCCATTCGGAATGTTTCTTCGGAAAGACAACCCGATTTTAGAATTACAGGCCAGGGCAGGGAATTCATACCCGGAGTGGAGCAAAGAACGGGCAGTGTTCAATTGAATGTATACGACCAAATTTCCGAACCCGGATTTTACGAGGTGTATCAGGGGGAAGAACAGCACAAAACAGTTGCCTTTAATTACGACCGCAGGGAGAGTGAAATTGCCACCTATGCGCGAGAAGATTTGGAGGAAATGACGGGAGGCCAGGCAGTTGTAACGAGCCACGATGGAAGCACTACCGCCAGCGCTTTATTTGGAAGTTCCAGGTCGGGAAAAGAATTTTGGATGTGGTGCATAATCACAGTTCTTGCAGCACTGCTCATCGAACAAATTTTGCTTCGATTTTGGAAAGTGGGGAATCGGAAATCATAGATCTTATTATTTATTGTTTGGATGTTTCTTGGGGAAAAGGGTCAACCAAACATCTCTGTTTCCACCAACTCGCATAGAATATGTGAGAATACAAGATGCCCCTCCTGAATTCTGGCGGTATTGGCTCCGGGATATCTAAGGGCTAGGTCTGCAATTTTGGCCGCTGCTCCATCCTTATTCCCGGTCCACAATATGGAGGATATTCCCATTTTTTTAGCCTCTTTCAATACTTCAATTACATTTTCCGATTGACCTGAAGTAGAGAGTGCCAGTAAAATGTCATTTGTTTTGCCCACAGCTTGTAAGGAGCGCTTAAACACCTGACTAAAATGGTAATCATTGGCCACTGCGGTGAGGTGGGAGATGTTGTTGTGCAGAGTCTCTGCATGCAGGGGAGGCCTTTCCAATTTAAACCTACCGGTGAATTCTGCAGCCAGGTGCTCAGCCTGACTGGCACTTCCCCCATTGCCACAAATCAGCAACTTTCCGCCGGCTTGAAAACAAGCGGTTATTTTTTTCACACTGATTTGCAACTGATTAATCAATTCCACATCCTCCATAAGGGCCTTATGTGTGTCGTGTATATCTTTTAACAAGAATTTGATGGTAGGTTGCATTTTAAATTTCTTCGTTGGATTGGATATTGAGCGTTTCCCTGATGGAATAGGTGTTTCGACGAGGTGAATTTCTGGATACCAACTCGGCTAGAAACCCGGTCAGGAAGAGTTGAGCCCCGAAAATAAAAGACAGCAATCCGTAAAAAAACAGGGGCCTCGAGGTCATTTGAGTCATGTCGAAAGCAATTTTTTGGAAGCTCAAATAAGCTAAAATTAAAAAACCGGTCATGAAAAAAAAGGTACCCAGAGGACCGAAGAAGTGCATGGGTTTTTTCCCGAACTTTCCAACCAGTGTGATGGAGAGCAAATCCAGAAATCCATTGATAAAACGCTCCGGCCCAAACTTTGTTTTTCCGAATTTTCTGGACTGGTGGGCTACTACCTTTTCACCAATTCTGTTAAATCCCGCCCATTTGGTAATGACCGGAATATACCTGTGCATCTCACCGTAGACTTCTATGTTTTTGATTACATCTCGGTGGTAGGCTTTTAATCCACAGTTGATGTCATTGAGTTTAACTCCGGAAACCAATCGGGTGGTGTAGTTAAAAATCTTGGTGGGGATGGTTTTGGTAATAGGATCGTAGCGCTTTTTTTTCCAGCCCGATACCAAATCGTATTCGTCTTCAGTAATCATTCGGTACAGCTCCGGAATTTCTTCTGGGCTGTCTTGCAAGTCTGCATCCATGGTGACAATCACCCGTCCCCTAGCCATTTCAAAACCTTTTTGCAGTCCGGCTGATTTGCCGTAATTGGTTCTGAATCGCACGGCCCTGATCGAAGGGTATTGGCCGGCCAAGGAAGTGAGAACACGCCAGGATTGATCCGTGCTTCCATCGTCTATAAGTACTACCTCATAGGTCCATGGGTGTGTGGATAAAACCTCTGTTATCCATCTCATCAATTCAGGGAGGGACTCTTCTTCGTTATACAGGGGAACCACAATACTTATTTCCGGCATTACTCTCCAGGTCTTTTAACAATTAATGCAAAAATAGCAGCAATTATGAAACCCGGCAGCAAAGAGGGGATAAATTGTTTAAGTAAATCTCCGGGAGTCATGCGACCGGCCTCCTCTCCCAGCCCTTTTATCATCTCATCGGCCCGTTCTTCTCCTAAAATCCCCCTCGTCTGTTCAATTCTTTCCAGGTCGATTGTGGCCTGGAGGTCGAGCAGTGAGGGATCTAATTCAAAAAACAGGAAATAATAGGCCGTGTAGTAAATAAATTGTGCAATGAGGTACACCACAAATCCCTCCTTTACCATTCCCCTGAAATCTATCTCTGGATTTCTTTCATAACTATTTTTGACCGCTAAAAAGACAAAATAAAAATAGGGAAGCCACATGAGGTTGAACACCCAAAAATCGAACAGCAATTCTTTTCGCATGGCCCAAACCACAAATAAATAGGCTGCTACAGTCAACCCGCAGATCAGGCCAATTTTGTTTTTATCCGTCGACCCCATGAATTAAAGATTGACCTGGGGCTCTTCCCTTTTCATAATTAATCCGGTGACGAGAGACAACAAGGCAGATCCAAGTGTATACATGAAAATATTCCAGAATAAGCTGATAATAGGGTGTTGAAATAATTCGACCCAGTACATTGCCATTTCTATTGCAGACTCCTCCATACCCATGTCTTCATACATTATTCTCAAATTGTTGATTATCTCCTCCTGATATCCGGGATCGATTATGGTGAAATACACCATCTGAAAAAATGCAAGTAATATTCCTGTGATTAAAATGGATAAAAAGCTGACTATAAAGGCTTTGGAAAAACTTATGGCCCCTCCGGAAACCTCATCTCTGTAGGACTTTATGGCGAAAATTCCTATGGCGACACACACACCCGTATTTATAAAAAAGGCGAGTATTCCCTGCATGGTTGAGGAGGGGGACAAGGTCATATACAAGAGAGTGGCGACAATGATTAATATCAACCCTCCAATTAGTCCATACTTAAGAGAGGTATTGAATACAGTTGGTTGCTTTTCCATGATATTTTATTTTTGATTGATGTAAAGAAAATAAAATTCTATAAAAGACAATAAAATTTTAGATTAAATTGATTTCTTTTCCGATTACCGTACCATATACCTTCCCCATCAACTGTTTTCCTATAGAGGGATTTGAGAGAGATCTGGATTTAATTTCCCCTCTGCCAATAGTTATTTTTTCACTGGGGTTGAATACACTCAAGTCCGCCACTTCACCTACTTCAATTTTACCGGGTTCCATGCTGAGGGCTCGATAGGGGTTGTGACAGATAAGTCTAATATAATCCTCTATGGACAGGTCTCGATGAAGGGCTGTCCAACCCATACTAAAAGCTGTATCCAAGGTGCTTGCTCCAAATGCGGCTGCACCAAATTCCACCTCCTTTAATTCTGCTTCCATGGGCTCGTGATTACTGAATACGATATCAATTATTCCTTTTTTTACAGCTTTAATAAGTGCTTTTTGATCGCGGCCGGATCGAAGAGGTGGCAATACCTTGCAATAGGTATCAAACTCACTGAGTTCGCTGTCAGTGAAGAGCAGATTCATTACCGGTACTCCGAAAAACATTTCGGGATTTCTATTTTTTATAAGATCAATAGACTGTTCTGATGTGATTCCCAATTCAATCAATCTTCCTTCTGAATATCGATGAACGGAAATGTCTTGCTGGAGTGCGATGGTCTCACCCTCTGAAGGAATGCCCTCAAGCCCCAATTTGAGGTTTTCTAATCCCTCATTTATGACACCAAAAGGACTGAAATTTCGATGCAAAGGCCGGTTTATTACCGGTTTATTCGCAGCAGTGGCATATATCAGTGCTCTGCTGAGGGCACCTGAGTCGGCAATTGAATTTCGCCCATCTGAAAAAGCCACCGCGCCGGAAACAGCCATATCCATATATTCGTTGAGATTCTGGCCTTCGCAATTTTGTGTAGCTGCTCCAATGGGTAGAATTTTTACGGGAAGAGATTCAGATTTTTTCAATAAGGAGTCAATATCTGCCCTCCTTTGAATTACCGGATCGGTGTTGGGAAATACAGCCAATGCGGTATATCCACCATTGACTGCTGCCATAGCCAAAGTGTCCAGGGTTTCGCGTTGTTCAAATCCGGGCTCACCTGCCTGCGTACCCAAATCCAACCAACCCGGAGAGAGATGAAGGTTTTTCAATTGAATGACCTCCGCCCCTTTAGTGTCTATGTTTGGCTCAATGGCAGATATTACTCCTTCTTCAATGAGCACATCCGCAGTTTGATTGGAAAATTTTCCGCCGGGATCAATTAGGGTAGCAGTTTTGAGTAAAACTTTCATTTTTTTTATTTAAAACACGAAGGACTGACAACGGTACATTTAATCACCCCCCATTTTAATATCAGCAGGTTGATTCAGCAGAATCCCAATTGAATTATCAAGCATAGACTGCGGTTTCTATAAAAATAATTTTACTTTTCACCACAGTTTCAGTGGCAAATATAGGAATTTTGTAACAGGGTTCAATTCTACAACTCAGGGAATTTTGCAGTAGGGCATATTTTCTACCCGGAGTGAGGGTTTAAAGGAAGTAAATAAAAATACCTGGTGAATTGAAAGGCCAACAGAAAATTGTTATATGAATGTTTTCAGGTTGCCGAAGCAAATCACATAATACCCAGTATTTTATGCGTTTGAATACTCAAGTTCCACTTTGGATTTTTCAGGCAATACCGAAGGCAAATCCCGGTGTTTTTTTCAGTGAAATTTCCATCCATGGGCTGTAGGTAGAAATGGGAAAAATTCCAGTGGTTGAAATTTTCCGGCATAATCCCGGGTTGAGGATGGACCAATTTGAGCTCATTACCTGATTTTTGAACAACCTCAGCCCCTGCCTTGGGACTGACGCACACCCAATCGACGGACTGGGGAACTTCAATGGTTCCGTTGGTCTCTAACGCTATTTCAAAATTTTTACGGTGCAAATAATCTATGAGTGCAGTATCCAGCTGCAGCATGGGCTCCCCACCGGTACAAACAATAAACCGCTTTTGCTCGGGAGGTTGATCGGGCCAGAGGTTGGCCACCATATTAACCAATTCTTTTCCGCTGTACTTACCTCCGTTAAGTCCGTCGGTACCCCAAAAATCTGTATCGCAGAATTGACATATGGCTTTTTCGCGGTCTTTTTCCAATCCGGACCATAAATTGCACCCTGAAAATCGCAAAAAAACTGCGGGTCTTCCAGCGTGAAATCCCTCACCCTGAAGGGTGTAGAATGCCTCCTTGATGGCGTATTTTTTTTCCGGTATATTCGATTTATTCATAATTATCCAACCATTAACGACTGGCTTAGTTTAAATTGTGCGGCAAAGGTAAGGGGAATAGTAATTTATTCTCTGGTTTTTTAGTTTGAGTAGTGAAATATCAAATCATTTAAGCCCGCAAAATTAATTATCAGTCCACAAAATCGGTGCAATTTTTGCCACTGGAGATCGGACGTTTTTTTCGGCAATTTAATACAGTATTGGCATGTTGAAATTATTGGTACAGAGACAAGTACAAAAGGCACAGGTTATAATTCGTTTCTTTCTATACAATGAGACGACTTTTGGGTTTGCGTGTGATTTAAACCTGGAGTTGGGCGGAGCGATTCAATCTAAAAAAGGGGAGTATGTAAAGGCTGAAGAATTGAAACAGATCTTTTCGGTGCCTGCTCACCTGCTCGATTCGTCTCCTTTATTGGGCTATGACTGCTCGCAATATTCGACCCTGGGATTTGAAGGCCAATGGAAGGGAAAAGTAAAAGTGAGAGGTAAAGACTTTATCTCGAAAATGCAAAAATTGGACATACTCAGTGAGCCCTGTATAGTCTACACACTCGAAGGGAAAATCAGAAGTGGAGTAGAGTCTGGATCCGGGATTACTGTGAAAAGAAAAGAAAGTTCAGGCGAGCACTATCACAAAATGGATCTATACAATACCGAGGAATTTGTCAATTTTGAATCTACCCTGGATTTACACCTCGAGAAATTGGTAGAGGACCCTTCAAAAGTAAACCCCAGGATGGCCTTGATGTTGCAAATGTCTGCATTCAGGGAGTACCTGGACCAGGCCATGAGGCTGGGAGTGGATAGAGTCTTTATTATTCACGGAGTGGGAAAAGGCAAACTAAGAGAAACGGTTGGCCAAATAGCCCGCAATTTGGATCATGTCAGGGAGGTGAAAAACGAATACCACCCCAAATTTGGATTCGGCGCTACGGAAATTATCTTTTGAACCCTTGAATAAAAAGTGAATAAAGGATTATTTCCCCTTGCCCTGAAGAAGCACCAGCGCCGTGTAGAAAAGGATTTTAAAATCCAGCGCCAGCGACATATTTTCCATATAGAGTATATCGAATTTTAACCGTTGGACCATTTGGTCTACATTGGAGGCATATCCGTACTTTACCTGTCCCCAGGAGGTAATACCCGGCCGCACTTTTAACAGGTGTTTGTAATGAGGCGCCCGCTCCATTATTTTATTGATGTAGTATTCGCGCTCAGGCCTCGGACCGACCAAAGACATGTCCCCCTTGAGTACATTCCAAAACTGAGGCAATTCGTCCAACCTCCATTTCCGCATGGTTGCCCCCCAGTCCGTACATCTGGAATCCTTTTCGTGGGAGAGTTGTGGCCCGTCCTTTTCCGCATCCACGTACATGCTCCTGAATTTAACAATATTAAATGGCTCCCCATTGAGTCCAATTCGCTCCTGGGTGAAGAAGACGGGGCCCGGGGAAGATATTTTAACTCTGACGAGGATATAAACGAAGAGTGGCAATAGTAAAATTAAACAAACCAGGCTTACAAGTATATCGATTAATCTTTTGAGGTGCCTTTGCCAGGGGGGCATCAGATGTCTTCTTATTTCTATTAGGGCGGCACCGTATACGTGGTTCATTTTCACTTTCCCCAAAACGATGTCATACATATCCGGAATAACCTTCACCAAAATTTGATTCTGACGGCCGAAGAGCTCGTTCAAGACTGCGTTGAGTTTTTTTGAATCGGCTTTCTCCATGGCAATGATGGCTTCTTCCACCTGGTATTTAGACATTATTTCAGGCATGTCTTTATAGTTGCCTATATTTTGCAGTTTGCTCTTAAGGGCTTTGTCGGAGTTTCCATTGATATCCACATATCCGATAAAGTTGTGCCCCAGGCTTTTGGGCATGGATTCAATTTCTTCATAGAGGTCTTTAGCGCTCTTACTCCCGCCAATTATAATGGTATTGTAGGCTACTTGCCCGGATTTCAATCTCCGGCTAGCTTGTGTGAGCAAAATCATACGGGTACAAGCGGTAAGTGCAAAATGGAGGAGCGCATAGGTACCCCAGAGCCTTAAGGTTAGAAATTCAGAACGAAACTCCTGATGAATGGAGAACAGGCCTAAAATAAAAACCGGTACTACAATCGAAAAGACTATAGTTTTGGCCAAAACCTCCAATCTGGAAAATCGATAAATGTCCCGATGATAATCGGTGAGATGATACCACAGCATCCAAATAACAGCGATGAGAAAGGCCGAAAGAAACAGGCTGGAATTTTCATTCAGAGAGTGATTGGTAGGAATGTGCTCTTCAGACAAGTAGACAAAAAGGATAAAGGCGATAAACGCCGAAGCAAAATCAGCCAATAAATAAACCAGTCTATCCTTCCTTTTTCTGTCTTTCATTGATGTCTATCGATGTACCAGCTTGAGGTTGTCTAAAAAAACAGTGGCTGTGTCTACAGGGTGATCCCTGTCGAGTGACATACCAAATAGAATTCGATAACCCGTAAATCCCCCCAGAGAGATTTCATCCTGAAAATTAATGACTACCTTGTTCCAGTCCTCACTTTCATTAAAAGTGATTTTGTAAAATTTGGTCTCTGCAGCTTCGGGACGCTCTCCCACCAGTCCTACCGAAAAGGGATGATTGTTCTTGTAGTTCATTTCGAGGTAAACCGGCCTGCCATTGGGCAGGTCGAGATAAATAAAATCCGATGCTGCTTCCAATACCTCACTGCCTTCAAATACCTCCATTTTTCCGGAATAACTACCCTCAAATGAATCCTCTGATGAACGAACCAATCGGGTGCTGGGATTGCCATCGAGATTTTGGTTGAAGGTATTTCCAAACTCAAAGTTTTCTATCAATCGAAAATTCACATCGTCAAAATACCTGAAAGTAGGCACCAGCGTATCAATTTTTAGGGCCTCCCATTGCAAATCAAAGGTGTCGGGCCTCAACATGAAATGTAAAGAGGGCAGCGCTCTGATTCCATTTTCGCGTATCCCGGGAAAAATAAGTAATTGATTATTTTCTTTATTATTTAAAATGGGGACATCTGCACCCAATTCAAAAGCGCCGAGCAAATCACCGCCGTAATACACCCAGGAGTCGGAGAGGTTTTGGTCTGCGGTTCCCTGCTGGTCCTCGACAACAATATGGTAATCATTCATGTGAATGTAATGTGGATACAGTTCATCCTCCTCAAAAAGGCCGCAGGCGGACAAGATCAATGGCGATAATATTAAAAAATATATAAATGGCTCAACTCTTTTCATCCAGGGTGTATGTTTTTTTTAATAAATGGATTAGCGGCATTTTAGGAGTTCTACATCATTGGGAAACGAATGAGTCCTGTAATAGTGGCGTTTACCTCGTTTTATTTTTGCTTTAATAATTTATTTTTTTTATAAAAATACCCGTCTGCTCAATGGAATTCATTAGCGGTAATACATCAATATCGCCCCTAAGATCGCAATAAGAGTGATCAATGCAATGGCCATTCTGATGGAAAACCGAATGTATTTTACAAACTTTCTGATGGATTCCTCGTGTTTGGGGTATTTGGGGTACACTTCCCTTTCCATGAGTTCCGTATTGAAAATGTCCCGGGTTCTGAATTGAACCCTGTTTTTTACCAAATACTTATATTGCTTAAATACCCGAATCCTGAAATAGAGATTGAGGATCAGTATGGTTGCAAAAATTGCAATAATAACATATACTATTAAAAAGTTCATTTTTATCACCTTATCAATTAAGCCCTGCAAAATTGATAAATTTCAAGCGAATGAACTAATTTTATGTTCTTTAGTTGTGATATTTTGACTTGTGGCTGTTTAAAAATTAAATATGAAGCTAGCTTTTTCTTACCCTTTCCTTCGATCACTGTGTATTTTTCTTATAACCTTTTTATTTCTTCCAGCTTTATTCGCACAGGATTTTGATTACCCATATTTTTTTGGAGAAAAATCCGCGATGAAAGACTTTCCCAATCCCACGGAAATTATGGGTTTTGAACCGGGAGAGTGGCATCCCCATCATCTTCAGATAGAGCATTTTCTGGGAGTTTTAGCTGAAAAAAGTGCCAGAGTAAAAAAAGTTGAGATGGGAAGGAGTCACGAAAACCGACCGATTTCAGCCTTAATTATTACCTCCCCGACCAATCACGAGAGACTGGAAGACCTCCGGAAATGCCACCTGGCCCAAACAGACCCCGGTTCATATGATTGTGTGGAAGGGGCTTTCAACCCACTGGTTCTCTACCAAGCCTATACTTCCCACGGGAATGAACCGAGTGGTACGGGAGCAGCTCTTTTGTACGCATGGTATCTGGCTGCATCTATGGAGCATCAAATTGAAGGGATACTCGACAGCACGGTAATTGTATTGGACGCCTGTATGAATCCGGATGGCTATGAACGCTTTGTGAGTTGGGTGAACAGCAGGAAATGGATTGGGGCAGAAGTGAGTGATCCCAACGACGATGAGTTCAACGAGCCCTGGCCGAGGTCGAGGACCAACCACTACTGGTTTGATCTCAACAGAGACTGGCTGCCGGTCCAGCACCCCGAGTCCATAGGCAAGATCAGGATGTTCCAATCCTGGTTGCCGAATGTGCTTACTGATCACCACGAAATGGGCTCCAATGCCACCTACTTTTTCCAGCCGGGCGTTCCCTCACGGACCAATCCGATGACTCCAGAGGTCAATCAGGAACTAACTGAGGGCATTGCAGAGTATCATGCCGATGCATTGGATGCCTTAGGGGTTCCCTATTACACCAGAGAGAGATTTGACGATTACTACTACGGCAAAGGTTCTACCTATCCCGATATTCAGGGATGTGTCGGAATTTTATTTGAACAGGCGAGTTCCAGGGGGCACGTACAGGAGACGCTTCACGGAAAACTCACTTTTGCTGAAGCCATCAGAAACCAATTGGCCACTAGTTTATCTACCCTTCAGGGAGCCTGGGAGTTGAGAGGCGAATTAAAAGGCTATCAAAGGGAATTTTTTCTCAATGCAGTCAAAAAATCGCCGGATTTGAATTTCGATGGCTACCTGTTTTTTGAAAAACCCGATTCGTACCGGACCTTTCAATTTGTGAAAATGATGCTCACCCACGACATTGAGGTCCTGGAAGGAAAAAAAGACAATATGAGTTTCTATTATGTACCCCTTCGCCAACCGAGGCATCACCTGATTCGCACTTTATTTGAAACGGTAGATGAGTTTCCCGATAGCCTGTTTTACGATGTCAGTACCTGGACTATGCCTTTGGCATTCGGTATTGATGCGGTAGAAACGGAGTTATTGACTATTGAGAATAATCTCACCTCAAAACTCGAATACCGGACTTTTGAGTACAGCGGATCCTATGAAGCTTTTGAGGCCTCAGGAGTGGGGTATGTGTTCAGGTGGAACGAATTTTTGGCTCCCTCCTTGTTGTATAAATTATTGGAAAAGGGGATCAAGGCCAAGGTCGCATTTTCTCCCTTTTCTATTGAAATTAATAACCATACTGAGCACTTCAAGGAGGGATCTATTCTCGTTCTATCAGGTATTCAAAATAAAAAGAAAAGTGAATTGTTTGAAGCCATAAACGAATTGGCAGCTGAAGCGGGAATTGAGATATATCCTCTAAACCGCGGTCTTTCTGCCTCCGGGATAGATTTGGGGAGTCAGAGTTTCAAAATGCTGAATTTCCCCCGCATTTTGATGGTAACCGGAGATGGGGTCAATTCCTACAAAGCTGGCGAAATATGGTATTACTTTGACAAGCACCTCGGAATTCCGGTGACCAAAGTCAGTACACATAGACTCAACCGCATTGATTTAAACCAGTACGACGCAATTATTCTTCCTTCTATGTCGGGATTTAGTGGCAGTAAATCCTTTGCTGAAAAGCTCCGGGAATATTTGGGGAGAGGTAAAACTTTAATTCTCGAGGGGAGCTCCTCTCAATGGGCCGGGCGTTACAACCTTTCAAAGGCCGAGTACAGCAGATTGACATCCGGGCCCGACAGCATCAGTGCCTACAGGGATATTTCTGACTCTTATGGTGCTTTCTCAGTGGGAGGTAGTATATTGCAAGGGAGGGGTGATTTGAGTAATCCCTTATTATTTGGCTACGAGGATAAAATATTTCATATTTTTACTAGGAAAAGATGGGCGATTAAACCCGCTGATAATTTACTTTCAACCCCGCTCACTTACCTCGATTCACCCCTTGTTAGTGGATACCTTCACGATACCCACCGGGCGGAGTTGGGGAATGCCGCTTCGATCTTGGTGGAATCGAGTGGGGGAGGAAGGATCATTCACTTGTCAGACGGAGTATTTTTTCGCGGTTATTGGTACGGAACAGCTCAAATCATGGCCAATGCGGTGTTTTTTGGGCACATGATTCATGGCAGGGCCTCTGAATAACGCGGTTTAAGTGTCATCTTGCTGGGAATTTACTTCATCTTTGGTCTTCTTCGTTTGCCCCCGGGAGTATGCATCCCTCTGTTGGTCATTCCCGCAGTTTTTAACACCCCGCGGTTCGCGAGTGCTTTTTCGTACTGCCTCATTTGGTCGCGGAGGTTGGGGTCAGTGACTTTGTATTTTTTAGCATTTCGAAAGTGCATAAGCGCCCCGTTCCAGTTGTTTTTTCCAGCTGCCAAGTTGGCGAGTTGCAGGTGGACCATGGCCTTTTCGTTTCCGGTAGACAAGCCTGTTTCTTTTGCTTTTAGCAGGAACTTTTCTGCATTTTCATTGTCTTTGAGGTTGAGTGCAATGGTTCCCTTGAGCATGTAGTAGTAGGCTCTGTTGGTTTTAAATAGAAGTTTGGGTGAAAGGGTCAAATTCAATCTGCTTTCAGCGCCTAAAAAATCCATTTTTTCCATCATTTTAGCAGCGGATTGAACCGTTCCAAGCATGAGGTATCCCACTAGAAATACAACCCAAAACAAATAAAAAGGAAAGCTGTACCAAAAGCCAAATTCAAAAGATAGATAGAGGGCCAGCGGAAGGAGTGCGATCAGGAAAAAGAATCTCAGGTATATATTAAATGTAAACATAGCTTCATTATTTGGGCTACAAAGTTAAGTAATTGCGTTGTTCTTTTATTTATTTTATGCCAATGATTTTACCGATAGGTGATCTCTTTGCTGTTAGGTGTAATGGCCTTACTTTATTAATGCGGATTTGAGGTTTACCATTATGTAGTTTCCGCGAACATCTACCAAATGAGCATTGGGAAAAACTTTTGTAAATACATTGAAATAAAAATCCTCAGAATCTTCTTTATCTTTTTGATTGGCTGCCAGTGAATTGTATAGTAGTACACCTTCCGAGCCCAAAGAATTATTGCATTTTTCTAAAAAGGCCTCCGTTTGAAAGTGATTAGGAATCAGATCATCCACAAAGATATCTACGGCGATTAAGTCGTACTCTTCTCTGTTGAGCTCTATATAGTCACGGGCATCGGCCACGACAAGCTCCATGGAGTAGGAAATTTTAGATAGGGCGTATTTATGAGCCAGGTACAATACATTCTCGTCTATTTCCACACCGGTAATGCAAATGTTTTTCACCTTTTTTTTGGACAAAAGAATGGGGATGCTCCCCAGTCCAAAGCCGAGAATTAAAATTTTTCCACCTTCCAAAACACGGAGGTCCAATTGGTCGAAAATCTGTTTAAAATTGTCGTATTTATCTTCGTAGGAGTATACAGCGTTTTTGGTGCACAATTGATATCTGCCTTTTTTCAGGCTGACATAAAGATGGGGATTGAATTTACTGGGGTTACTTTCAATGTGAATTTCAAAAAGATAACTGAGCCATTTCTTCCAAAGGGGCGGCTTCATCGAGATTCTTTTTGGTTTGGTTTTTCCCAGATTCGATAGGCCTTTGATTCCTCGTGCACTGCTTTAAAAAGAGCTTTATCTTTATCGCGCAATTGCAATCCTCGTCTCTCCATCATGGATTCCGCTGTTTTTAATGCTCCGTCCACTTCGTGGGTTACCCAGGTAGTTCCTCCTCCCCAACTGAAAGACGGGATAAACCTTGGGTGCATGATGGGCCCAAAAAGATTGGAGGCAAATCCAACCACTGTACCCGTGTTGAATGTAGTATTTATTCCGCATTTGGTGTGGTCTGCCATAAAAAGGCCACAGAAAAGAAGACCGGTGTCCAAAGTCTCTCCTGAAGGGTAGTCCCATAACCTGACAGACGAATAGGTATTTTTGAGATTGGAATTACTGGAACCCGCACCGATATTACACCATTCACCCAGGTAGGAGTGACCGAGAAAGCCGTGGTGGGTTTTATTGCTGTACCCTATAATGGTGACATTATTGAGCTCGCCTCCCAGTTTACAAAAAGGCCCTACGGAGACGGGGCCGTAAATTAAAGTACCCATTTTTACCACACTACCCCGACCCAAGTAAAAAGGACCTCTAATACAACTTCCCTCCATTATGGTTGTGTCGGCACCAATGTATATAGGCCCCTCCGATGCATTTAAAACCGCGTGCTGGATTTGAGCTCCCTTTTCAATGAATATATTTTCGGGTGAGATGGCATGAGCAGATTGGGGTAAAGGCTGGGACTTTTTTCCGCGAGTAAGCCGGAGGAAATCTGAGTCCAGGTCAGACTTTCGATCCCTTACGAGGTCTGGTAATTGCTGGATTTTGTTTACAGGGGTGGTCGTTAACTCAAATCCAATGAGCTCCTCAATGGGACGGTTTTCTATGAGATTGTCGAATTGCTGTTTATTCAATCTGGCTGCAATGAGTTCTTCTTTGTGCAGAAGAGCTTCGTTAAAACTCAGTTGGGAAATGAGTTTCACCAATCGTTCATTGGGCAAAACGGCTCCATTGATTACGTAGTTGTCGTCTGAGATCTCGATGGGAAAAATTTCAGATAGATAGTCCTGAGTGATAAATGAGCCCTTTCCCTCCAGATCGGCCTCCCATTTTTCCCTGATGGTGAGCATTCCGAATCTGAGCTCACTCACGGGACGCGAATAAGTTAGCGGAAGCAGGTGTTCTCTTTCTGCATCGTCAAAAAAAATGAGATTCTTCATTTGGCTACAAATATATAAAAAATAGCCCCAATGATTTAGATCGAGGCTATAAAATTAATATTTCTTTTAAGGGCCAAAACTATTTCGTCTCAGCTACTTCCGGACTTTCAGACTCCGATTTATCCTGCTTGGAGAATTTTGATTTGCCAAATTTCTTGTTAAATTTATCTATTCGCCCGGCGCTATCCACATATTTCATTTTTCCTGTGAAAAATGGGTGGGATTTATTTGAAATTTCCAATTTGACCAATGGGTACTCATTTCCATCTTCCCAAACTATGGTTTCTTTGCTGGGAGCGCAAGATTTTGACAAAAAAGCTTCATCGCAGCTAAAGTCCTTAAACACTACCAATCTGTAGTTTTCAGGATGAATTTCCTTTTTCATTTCGAATAATTTTTTTTATTAAAAAGTGCTTTTGAGGATATCAATCCCTTCACTTTAATTTATCCAATTCACACGACAAGTTGATTTGCTTTTTTGAATTGGGATGCAAAGATACTATTTTTATATAAATCACATAGTTTATGCGGGAAAAAATACATCCATTTTGTGGTCTATTGTATAATTTGTTTTATCGTAATAAGTAATGCCGATTAAATCAAAACGCACCTCACCCTCTAATTCGTATATTTGCATGTAGTCAGAAGCTGCCTTGGCCAGGGTTCTCATCTGATCGACGCCAATGGCATCAAACATATCGGTGGGACTATCATATTTCCTGACTTTCACCTCGTAAAAAATCAGCGTATTGCCCTCTATGCCGACAATATCCAATTCGCAATGCCCGCTCCTCCAGTTTTGATGGAGAATGTGTACACCCATTGAATTCAGGAATCTCACTGCAATTTGCTCTCCCCAGTCTCCTGTTTTTTTACTCATGTATATTATATACTGTCAATGCCCAATTTTTTTATATTATAAAATGCAGGTATTTCCGATCATATTATATAAATAGTGGTCAGTGAATTATTGAATTTGTCTTTATTTCAAAAGTAATATTTTCCTCCAAATTCGAGATGAGGATTAAAGTCAAAACAATTGCAATTTAAGGCAACCAGGAGGGGAAACCCAATAGAAAATGGATAAATTGGAATTAAAAGTTGTGTCACCTGTGCAATAATAAGATTTTTTTACCACGAATTAAATGTTAAAAATATTTCTCTTCATCTGATTCAATGCCTCTTAGACATTAGGTCTTAGTGTAATGTGATTTTTACCCAAACAGGATAGGATGAATTAGTCCGATATAGGTTAAATTTGCAACAGGTTTCAGAGATATTACCAAAAGGTCTAAAATAGCAGACTAGAAATTAAGACGTATAAAATGAAAGTGAATCTGACGATTTGCAAAAGTTGGTATCATTTTTGTGACCTATACCAATAAACCATTAAATGATCGCGAGAGTAGTAGTTATTCAATCAGGCGAATTAGAGAGAACTATCTAAGTTTCTGATTAGATATTTCGCCTTAAACTCCCCGAAGAATTTTTTTGGTTAGATTTATTATGAATTAAAATTTGAATACACATTTAAGGTGTTCGGGTTTTATTTTATGGTATTTAACAATAATAGTTTAAAGAAACAAAAATAAAAATTTTAACCAAAAAACGTAATCTCATGAAAATTAAAACAATTAAAAAAAGATGTTGCACGGCAATCTCAGGAGGCCTTTTGGCAATTGTGCCGATGTTTCTTCTGTTTTCTGTTGTCAGCACACAGCTAGATGCTCAACAAGGTGACCCCCATTATTCTGAGATAACCATGCACACGGCATTTGAAACTCTCAAAACCGAAGTAAACAACCTCGAAATGGAAGTCAAAAACCTAGGAGCCAGTAACGAAAACTTCCTTTTAATGGAGTACTACACTGCCGTAATCAATGAATTGAATTATGGAGCGACATTTGAAGATGCGTTTAGTGCCGGTTTGAATGTGTTCTTTAATTCACAGTACAGCCATCAGAGGTCGAATTTACATCTTTCAATTTTCGGAATGCCTCAAATAGCTGATCCCTCTGGTGGAGATCCCGGCAATCCTCAGGTTTCTGCTGTGGCTACTGCCAGTTATTTCCTTGGTGAAGTAGAGCCTGAATTTAAGCAGTTGATCGACGCAATCGAAAGTGCAGAGGGTCATCCTTCATCCATGCAATCTTTATTCGACTTTATGAACACCAATAAATAAGGAAAAATTAATTGACCTGGTACACTGGTTCGATTATTTTATAACCTGATAAACCTATAAACCATGAAACATATACTTTACACGATTACTTTATGTCTGTTTTGCTTGTCCATTGGACAAAGCCAAAACTATGTAGTTCCCAATGCCGGCGAAACCGAAACATTCACTGTCAGCCAAGGTGATATCTTTACGGATCCCGGGGGACCGGGAGGAAACTGCTCATCCGGTGGTGCTTCTCCTCCAAACTACCCTAATTGTGGGTGTGCAACAGTAACCACACTTACTGGAGTGAGTGCAATCGAATTTCTTGAATTTTCGGTTTTTGGAAACTTTGACTACCTTGAAATTTACGACGGGCCGGATGTGAATAGTCCAAAGATTTTTGACAATAGGGATTTTGGACCTGGATGGGTTCAGTTTTTTCACGTTGTTGCAGAATTAGGTGACCCTCCTGTGCTTAATTCAAGTAGTGGGTCCTTAACCTTTTATTTCTGGGCTACTTCAGTTGTCAATAGATGTGGTTACGAAATATTGATATTGGAAGGTTCTTCAGACTGCGAAATTCAATGTCCTGAAGATATATCCGTTTCCAATGATCCGGGTGAATGCGGTGCATTTGTGAATGTCCCGGAACCAGAATTTGTTGGACCTGAATGCGGTGGAACATCGAGTGTTATTGTGGTGTTGGATGAAAACTTCAACGATTGTGTGCAACCCACCGGCTGGATTAATACCACTACAACTACCGGATCCACGACTCCCGGAGGTTGTATGGATGCTTTGTTTAGTTACGAGTGTAACTCCAACAATGCCGCACCATTCTGGATGTCAAACCCCGGTTACCCTTCGGGTTTTGAAGGTTGTATTGCCGTGATCGATGACGATGCGCTTGGAGGAGGTGGAGGAACCGTTGGAGTTCACTGTATTGAGACCCCTGTGATGGACTTGAGTGGAGGTGGAATTGAACTGACCTTTGATTTTCTCACCAGAGATTTCTTTAGTGATGGAATCTTCTTGGTTGAGGCATGGAATGGAAGTACCTGGGAGTTGATATTTAGCCAGGAAGGTGTGGTCAATGGGGCTGGACAGACAGTAAGTCTTAGCGGATTTGACAACAGCGACTTTCAAATAAGATTTTGCTACGACGACGAAGGAAATTGGTCCTATGGAGCGGCGATTGATAATGTGGTCGTTACGGCCAACGATCCCAATGCCGACCCTGAACCCCCTATGTACACCAATGACTACAATAATTCAGAGAACGCCAGTGACTTTTATCCTGTTGGTACAACAACGGTTATATTCTCTTCTCCGGGCGTAGGGTCTTGTGAGGTGAATATTACAGTAGAAGATACAGAAGCTCCATCCTTTCCAAATTGTAACGATATTGAAATCACCTTAGGTGGTGGAGAGTGTGGACAATTTGTCAATTTTGATTTAGATGTCACCGATAATTGTCCACCTGTCAGTGCATCAATAGCCGGTCCATTCTGTGACCCATGTCTCAATCCTGTAGCTGGAGGAGCATTGGCTTGCGGCGGTCCACCAAATGTTGAAAATTCCATTATACAGTTTATTGAAACACCGGGTGGTGGATTTTTAGATGGATTTTGCTTTGAGCAGAACACCGGTGGATTTCCACTTTCTCCTGAGATATTTGTTCATATTTACGAACAACAAGCACCGGGAGTTGTACCCTATATAAATGGAGGGTTTACTCCGATTGGTACGTTTAACTATCCGTTGAGTGTTGCTGATAACGGATCTTGTGTCTGTCTGGATTTTCCCGACCCTCTGGCTTTTTCAGGAGGTGGAATATGGATTGAAATTCAAACCCTGGATGCTCGAGCTGTTGGAACGCCAGCTTCTTGTAATGGTACACCGGCTACCGGAAATGATACATATATAGCTTCTGCTGCATGTGGTTTTGCCGCTCCAATTACTCTTGCCAGTATTGGATTTAACCTGGACGCTCCATTTTCTGTGTTTTATAATTCAGGAGACCTGGAAGCCATTCCCAATCCCAATGCATCAGCAGATTGTAATTTATTTGAAAGTGGTGAATTTCTCCCCATAGGCGAGCATTGCTTCCAGTACATTGCTGAAGACGGTTCGGGCAATGTTGGTACCTGTGATTTTACGATCACAGTCAATGAGGTACCGAATCCCACTTCAACTCTGGTTTGTAATGATTTGGTAAATGTTTCACTTGATCAAAATTGCGAGGCTTTGGTCAATGCCGATATGGTATTGGAGGGAGGACCCTATAAATGTTACGACGATTACAACATTTCCATTGAGACATTGGGTGGTATTTCAGTTGGGAATCCAATAAGCGGACAGTACATCGGACAAAATCTCATAGTAAGTGTTGAAGATCCTGACAATGGAAATAGCTGTTGGGGATACCTGTTTATTGAAGACAAACTTAAGCCGACCATCGAGTGTTTTGACTTGATTCTTTCCTGCAATGACGAATTGCCGACTGAACCGGCTCCCGGATTTTCTTCTCTGGAGTCAATAATTTATAACCCCGATGATGTGTTGACGAACACCTTGAGTTACGACTTCGATTTTAGCTATCTGCCCGCAGATGCAGAAGTTGAGAATGTTGGTGTGCCTATTGTTTTAGTGTCTTCTAATATCGCATGGTTAGCTGATATATCTGCCACCATTACCAGCCCTTCGGGTACTTCTGTTACACTTATTAACAGCACCTGTACTGCGCCAACCGTGTGGACGCTGGATGTGGAGTTTGACGACGCAGGAGACCCATTTGTACCATGTGTTATCCCAGATGATGGAAGATTGCTTCAACCAATTGGTGGAGGTTCATTGTCTGATTTCAATGGGGAATCTCCCAGTGGAACCTGGACTATTTCTTTTAACAATGCCTTTACCTTCTGGACGACTAACCTGGAGACGATAGGAGTCAATTTATTTTCCTCTTTACAACAAATTGATCCTGCGGACAACTGCGGACTTGAGTCAGTTGATTTTATCGAAGTTATTGAGCCAGGTGAGTGCGATGATGAGTATAGCAGTGTGATAACCCGGACTTGGACGGCCACTGATTTTAGTGGAAATCAATCTTCCTGTGATCAGGTTATCTCAATTGAAAGAGGGGATATAAACGAGTACGAAGCCCCTCCGACATGGATAGCGAGTTGTGGTGATAATTTTGACCTGGATTTAAACGGTCACCCACATCCTTCTGAATCGGGCAGTCCGATTATTGAGAGTTGTGAGGAGATTGTAGGAAACTACACCGATGCGGTTATCTACGATGACTGCGGTGGTTATAAAGTTATCCGTACATGGACTTTGGTGGACTGGTGTACACTTGAAAATGTTGAGTTAACTCAGATACTGAAAGTTGGAAACGATGAAGAGCCCGAATTCCTTGACTGCCCAGATCCGGGTACTATAGTGAACGTAAGCACGCGTTACAACGACTGCGTAGGCGATTACATTGCACAGCAATTGACGGCTATCAACAACTGTACCGGCGAGGAAATCACGGATATTGTAGTAACAGCGAGTGCAGGTACAGTAGTTTGGAATCAACAGATTCAGAGATATCAGGTATTGAACTTGCCCGTTGGACAGCATACAATTACGTATTCAGCTAATGACGGATGCGACAATATAGCAGAGTGTACTTACATTCTGAATGTAGTTGACAATGTGCCACCCATTGCGTTATGTGATGAGCGCACAAGAGTATCTCTGGGAAGCGATGGTGAAGCACTGGTACACGTATCGGCCTGGGACGACGGATCTTACGACAACTGCGGTATTGCCAGTATATTGGCTTACAGAAAAGGGATCAGACACTTGTTCCCCGCTGCTACTACTCCTTGTCACGAGGGCAATCAAAATCCCGACAGGAACTTCCCGAGGCCCCAGATTAAGTTCTGCTGTGCAGACATAGGTGAGGTAGAGATCGTAATGGAAGTGACAGATGTATCCGGCAACATGAATATATGCTGGGT
>JAGTVA010000024.1 GCA_018224445.1 Saprospiraceae bacterium | reverse complement strand
TAAAGGCAGTCAGGGATATACTGGCCCACGCCAGGGAATTGATCACCACTCATCGACCCGCACCCATTTTGTTTTTGGACGAGATCCACCGATTTTCGAAGTCTCAACAGGATTCACTGTTGGGTGGAGTGGAAAAGGGAATCATCAGCCTGATCGGTGCCACTACAGAAAATCCGTCGTTTGAAATCAACAATGCCTTGCTTTCCCGATGCAGGGTGTATAAATTTCAGGAAATGGGGGTTGATGAACTCTCCATTCTTCTGGACAAGGCCATTCGCGACGACGAGATTCTCTCACAGTACGACATTGATTTGAAGGATAAAACCGAGCTCTTTCGGTATTCGGGGGGAGATGTCAGGCGATTGTTGAACGCGTTGGAATCCGCTGTTGAATCGGTGGCTTCAGAAAATTCCAAAAAAATTAGCATTACAGACGAATTGGTCGCTCAGGTAATTCACCTGGATGTCGCTCAATACGATAAAGACGGAGAAAATCACTACGACATGGCCTCCGCATTTATCAAAAGCATAAGGGGAAGTGATCCCGATGCTGCCCTCTTTTGGATGCATCGAATGCTGGCGGGAGGAGAGGACATCAAGTTTATCTGTAGAAGAATGATCATTTCAGCTTCCGAGGATATCGGATTGGCAAACCCCAACGCTATGCTCCTCGCGGATTCCTGTTTCCGGTCAGCTGTAAACATCGGCCTTCCCGAAGCCGAAATACCCATGAGTCAAACCGCTATATATCTCGCTTGCTCACCCAAATCCAACTCGGCTTATGTCGCGAGGAATAAGGCAGGAGAGCTCGCCAGGCAATTTCCCAACGTCAAGGTCCCCCTACACCTGAGAAATGCCACGAGTAAGCTCACCAGAGAACTGGGGTACGGCAAAGGCTATCTCTACCCACACGATTACAAGGATAACTTTGTAATTCAGGATTACCTTCCGGTGGAAATCAAAAATGTCAGTCTTTACACTCCGGCCGACAATGCTCATGAGGAAAAATTCAAGCACAGGCTCGACAAACAAAAGGAGTAAAACTCCGATTATTATCTCCTGAGTTATTTAATCTCAGGTTAACCTATTTCGTTTCTCCCGGTATATAGATAATTTTGATACAATTACCCCACTACCCTTCAGCCGTCAACTTTCTGTATTTAAATTTTTTGCTTCCGATTTCACCCAGTCGTTTTCTTCGGTTCTCCTCATAATCGGTAAAGCCCCCTTCAAAAAAGTAGACCTGCGCATCTCCCTCAAATGCCAATATATGAGTCGCTACCCTATCTAAAAACCATCGGTCGTGGGAGATAATGACTGCGCATCCTGCAAAATTTTCAATAGCCTCTTCCAACGCCCTTAGCGTATTGACGTCGATGTCGTTGGTGGGCTCATCCAGCAACAGTACATTGGCTTCTTGTTTTAAGCACATCGCAAGGTGCAACCTGTTCCTCTCACCACCCGACAGAACACCGCATTTTTTTTCCTGATCGGCACCGGTAAAGTTAAAACGCGCGAGGTAGGCTCTGCTGTTGATCTCTGTATTCCCCAAGGGAATAAAATCAAGGCCGTTGGAAACCACTTCGTAAACTGTTTTATCGGGGTGAATATCTTCGTGTGTTTGATCCACATATCCGATCTTAACGGTTTCGCCTACTTGAATATCGCCTTTATCGGGTTTCTCCTGTCCCATTATCATCCGGAACAGGGTGGTTTTTCCGGCTCCATTGGGTCCGATAACTCCCACGATACCGGCCGGGGGGAGCTGAAAACTCAAATCCTCAATCAAGAGCTGATCGTAGTATCCCTTATACAAACCATTGGCATCGATCACATTGTTGCCCAGTCTGGGGCCCGGGGGAATAAAAATTTCTAAATTGGCATTTTTTGACCTGGCCTCTTCTGAAGCCATTTTTTCATAATTACTAAGTCTGGCCTTGGCTTTAGCCTGTCGCCCTTTGGGATTCATTCTCACCCATTCCAATTCCCGCTGAAGTGCCTTTTGTCTTTTGCTCTCCTGCTTTTCCTCGGTAGCCAGTCTTTTTCCCTTTTGCTCGAGCCAACTCGAGTAGTTTCCTTCCCAGGGGATACCTTCTCCTCTGTCTAATTCAAGTATCCAGCCTGCTACATTGTCCAAAAAATATCTGTCGTGGGTCACGGCAATGACAGTTCCTTTATACCTCGCCAGGTGTTGCTCCAACCAATGAACAGATTCGGCGTCCAGGTGGTTGGTGGGCTCATCCAGTAATAAAATATCGGGATTCTTCAGCAGCAATCTGCAGAGCGCTACTCTTCTTTTTTCTCCACCCGATAAAATTTCAACAGATTTATCGGCATCCGGACATTTTAGTGCATCCATTGCGCGCTCCAGTACGGAATCAATTTCCCAACCGTTCACTAAATCGATTTTTTCTCCCAGACTTCCCTGCTTGTGTAGTAATTTATCCATTTTATCGGGATCCATATAGTTCTCTTCCATCCCCATGGCCTGATTTACTTCTTCGTACTCTGCGAGGACATCCATTATCTCCTGAACTCCCTCACTAACGGTTTCCTTTACCGTTTTAGAGCCATCAAGTGTAGGCTCCTGTTCCAAAAAACCAATAGAGTAATCTTTTTGAAATTCGATCTTTCCCTGATAGTTTTGATCCTCTCCGGCAATAATTCTTAGCAAGGTAGATTTACCGGATCCATTTAACCCGATTATTCCGATTTTCGCACCGTAAAAGAAAGACAAGTGAATGTCTTTAATAATGGTTTTGTTATTTTGGGGAAGCATTTTGCTCACTCCCATCATTGAAAAAATTATCTTTTGATCCATCTGAATAATATTTTTGCAAATATAAAAAAAAATTCCCCCGGAAAAATCCAGGGGAATTGTACATTAAAATTATCTCCTACCGGGAACTATTTGAAACCTGGTGATTGATTATTCCTTGAAATTAAAATATGAAGATTCAAGCTTTTCTCCACTCTCAATTTTTTCTAGTCTCTCATTGAATACATTGTAGAGCTCAAAGTCTTGCATTCTCGCAAATGTCTCTCGCAGTGCAATCAGGGTAGTTATGTCATTAGGTTCCAGACTCTCTGCCTTTTTGAAGTATGGCAGAGCTTTATTAAACAACTCGTTTGCTTCCTTTGTATACTGTTCATACAATTTTTGGTCCTCCCGGGACATGGTAAGCTCATTCATTCTTTGTGTCAAAATGGCTGCTCTGTTAAAGTAAATAGAACCAATGGTGTAGTAAGGCTCAAAAAAAGTGGGCTCTAACTCTATAGCCTCCTCAAGGTATTTTAGGGAAGTTTCAAAGTACTTTTGAATCACATCTTCTTCTTCCTCATTTTCCATGGCCTCGGTCATCAAATTCATAAATACATTACCCAGGACATTGTATAGCGTGTGGTTCTCCGGGTCTTTTTCAATGGCAACCGTCAGCTTTTCCTGTAGATTTTTAAAGTCGTTCTTGGCGATGTAATAGTTTATCTCTGCATAGAGAATATCGATATCTTCAGGCGATACCTTTTTCCCTGTTTCTAAAATTTCAAGGGCTTTTTCCTCATTGTCTTCCACGTACATATTAAATAGGGTTACGTAAACCCTGGATTCATCGTATCTCTTTTCGTAGAGATGCAACATATACTTTTCAGCAAGGTCAGTTTCACCGGCTTGTAATCCACAAACTCCCAATATATAGAGGTGGTTATTGAGTTCTTCCTCATTTTCAAAAATGGGGTCTTCTCCTTTCTCAATAAGTATATTATGAATTTTGTACACCAGATTAAGGGGTTGGAAAGCCGCTGCATAATCCTGTTTTTCGATAAACATGCTACCAATGTTACCCAAATGTCCAGCAGCTTCAGTAATTCCTGCAAGAGCATCCCGCTCTTCGTGCCGTTTTTCTGCGAGAGAAATGGCTCTTTCAAAGGACTGATAAGCAATTACACCGTCCTCTGGGTTTTCAAATCCCTCCTTTCCCTCCAGGGTAATCATGGTGATTTCTGCAGTTAGCGAAGAATTGTAAATTTCACCTCTTGTCTGCCAGGCTCTGAAATTGGTTTCCGCTTCCTTCATTTGAATGACCCCTTCAATTATCTTTTTAGCTTCGATAAGGTTGGCTTTGTTCTGAAGGGGATCCAGGTTGAAACGAGTGAGCTCTCTGGATGCCTCCCTTATTTCGCGATTGATGTTTTGGGTAAACAAATCATAGGGTATAAGCAACATCATGCTGAGGCAAAAAATAATTCCAATTTTCATGTGATTTATGTTTTAGTGTTAAATAAATAACCATTTCACAGGTAAAGAATTGTGATCAGTTAAAAAAAATCAACCCGAATCTATTCCTCCTCCTCACTTTCATCGTCCTTCTTAACGGGTGTTACATCTGCTATGGCTTCATTTTCGCTCAACCGGATCAATCTCACTCCCTGCGTTGCCCTCCCCATAATGCGAAGTTCACTCACATCCAGTCTGATTACAACTCCGGTTTTAGTGGTGATCATGAGGTCGTCTTGATCTGAAACAGCTTTCATAGCTACTAAAGTTCCGGTCTTTTTGGTAATTTGCATAGTTTTAACTCCCTTACCGCCCCTGTTGGTAATGCGATAATCGTCCACATTCGAGCGTTTTCCATTTCCTTTTTCAGAGAGTACCAGTACAGAGAAATTCGGGTCCTCAGGATCAATTGTAATCATTCCGATAACCCGGTCTTTGCCTCCGTCCAATTTCATTCCTCTCACACCGGCAGCAGTTCTGCCCATGCTCCTGACATTGGACTCGTGAAACCTTATCGCCCTGCCGTTTTTATTGGCCAACATTATTTCTGAATTTCCGTTGGTCAATTTCGCTTCGAGTAAACTGTCTCCCTCCCTAATGGTAATGGCGTTAATTCCATTCGTCCTGGGTCTGGAGAAACTCTCTACCAAAGTCTTTTTAACCACTCCAAAAGCGGTGGCAAAAATGATGTAGTTGTTGTTCAGGAATTCTTCATCCTCCAGATCCTGGATTTTAATGTAAGCCTTGACACTGTCTTCCTTGGGCAGCGGAATTATATTTCTGATGACCCGTCCAAGACTGTTTTTATTGGCTTCGGGAATTTGATATACTTTTAACCAAAAGCACCTGCCCAATTTCGTAAACAACAATAAATTGTCGTGGGTTCTCGCCGAGAATATGTGTTCAATAAAATCCTGCTCTCGGGTCTTGCTTCCACGCGATCCTCTTCCGCCTCTGCCCTGAGTTTTGTATTCCGACACCTTAGTTCTCTTGATATACCCAAGGTGGCTAATAGTAACCACCACGTCGTCGTTGGGAATCATATCCTCTATACTGATTTCTCCATCGTCAAAGGAAATTTCTGTCCTCCTTTCATCCCCGAAGGCTTCTTTCACTTCGAGCAACTCTTCCTTTATAATTTCCCTTTGAAGTTTATCAGACGCCAAAACGCTTTTGTAGTACTCGATTTTGGCCATCAACTCGTCGTACTCAGTCTTTATTTTTTCGCGCTCGAGGCCTGTCAATTTCTGCAGACGCATTTCGAGTATTGCTTTGGACTGGGCTTCGGACAACTGGAAACGGGTCATCAAGCCTTCCTGGGCATCGTTTACTGTTTTGCTGGCGCGAATCAAGGCAATCACTTCGTCAAGGTTGTCTAAAGCTATAAGTAAACCCTCCAGGATGTGGGCCCGTTCTTCGGCTTTTTTCAGTTCGTACTTGGTTCTCCTGATGACCACCTCCACACGGAAGTCTATAAAATGCCCGAGCAGTTCCCTGAGGTTGAGCTGAACAGGCCTGCCGTTTACCAGAGCGATATTATTTACGCCATAGGAGGTCTGAAGGGGAGTGTATTTGTACAATTTAGAAAGCACCACGCTCGCCATGGCCTCCCTTTTCAGTTCGACCACTATTCTCAATCCACTCCTGTCCGATTCATCCCTGACGTCGCTGATTCCTGTTACCTTTTCGTTGTTGACCAAATCCGCAATTTTCACCACCAGGGTCGCTTTATTTACCTGGTATGGAATTTCAGTGATGATCAGTCGCTCTTTACCGGAGTCTGTTTCTTCTATTTCCACTCTTCCTCTCACTACTACCCTTCCCCTACCGGTTTCAAATGCCTCCTTTACTCCGGTATAACCGTGAATAATTCCACCCGTAGGAAAATCGGGAGCCGTGATGTATTGAATTAATTCATCCGTTTCTATCTCAGGATTGTCCAAATAGGCGACGAGTCCATTGACTACCTCGGTCAGGTTGTGAGGCAACATATTGGTCGCCATACCCACAGCGATACCTGAGGCTCCGTTTATCAACAAATTCGGCACTCTGGATGGAAGAACAGTCGGTTCTTCCAGGGTGTCATCAAAATTGAATGCAAAGTCGACCGTATCCTTTTTGATGTCGCCCAAAAGATCGTCTGAAATTCGCTGTAGTCTCGCCTCTGTATACCTCATGGCCGCCGGACTGTCCCCGTCCATACTACCGAAGTTCCCCTGGCCGTCAACCAGTGGGTACCTCAAGGACCAGGGCTGTGCCATTCTGACCATGGCATCGTATACTGCACTGTCACCGTGGGGATGGTATTTACCGAGAACTTCACCCACAATCCTAGCTGATTTTTTATGCGATTTGTTGTACTGGACACCCAATTGGTCCATTCCGAAGAGAATTCTTCTGTGTACGGGCTTTAAACCGTCCCGCACATCGGGCAAAGCCCTTGAAACTATAACCGACATAGAGTAGTCTATATATGCCGATTTCATTTGCTCCTCAATATTTACATCAATTATCCTGGAAGGATCTGCCATACGTTTTAATTTTAGGGTGCAAATTTACAAAAATTATCGTATTATCATCCACCTTTATGCATACATTTTATGTCGATAAATGGAAATATGAAAACTAATGAGAAAGAGCGGGGGTATTGCATCGTTTTTATAAAAAATTTGGACATTTCTAGCTCTTGGGTAAAAGTTTGTCTCCCAAACTAAAGCACTTTCTGCACCGGGGTTCATAGGCCTCCGTTGCTCCCAGCATAATAGTGGCTTCGCCCTCGGCAAATCGATAGGAATGGGAAGCCAGGTTACCGCAATGAGGACAAATCGCGTGAACTTTGGTAACGTATTCTGCAATGGCGAGCAATTGAGGAATAGGGCCAAAAGGCCGGCCTAAAAAGTCCATGTCCAGTCCGGCCACCACTACCCGTTTACCCGCATTGGCCAACTGCTCGCAAACTTCAATCAACTGTTGATCAAAAAACTGGGCTTCATCAATCCCTATAACCTCCACCTCTGACACGTGTTTTAAAATATCGGTTGCCTGAGCCACGGTAATACATTCCATGGCATTTTCGTCGTGAGAAACTACCTCTCTTTTGGCAAATCTGACATCTTTTGCAGGCTTTACCAACAGGTAATGCTGCTTGGCATAAACCGACCGTTTAAGCCGCCTCAACAACTCCTCGGTTTTTCCGGAGAACATGGATCCACAGACCACTTCAATCCAACCGGCGGGTTGTAACTTAACATTGGTTTCTAAAAACATAGCAGCAAATTTCTATTATTTTTTTCAATTTTATGCAAAACTATTAGGCAATGATTAAATTCTTTGTGGTTTTGTGAAATTCACCGGGATTCATAAGGGTTTAATACAGAAGTTTGTTTAAATCGCAGCCAATTATTAATATGAATATATTTGGTTTTTTTATAATAAGTTTAGAACTTCGCATTAAAATTGATTTTTAGTCGTTAGTAAAAGAAAAAAACATGAATCTGGAAACAGCCAAAAAGAAACTTCAAAAGATAAACAGCCTCATCGAAACCTTTGAACCCGGTGACAGCAGCGTATCCAGGCTGGAAAGTGATTTACTGATGAATTACACCCGCGAGTTTTACGATGCCCTTATTTCCACGGGTAAAATTAATTCCTCCGGAGAAAATAAAAACTTTGAGAAGAATAAAAGTCACCTGAAGTTTGAAAAAACTCATTCTCCACAAGAGCAGGTTAAGAGAGATTCGAGCTCCGATCGGGTATCGGAAAGGAAACCCGAGCCTGTATTGTCCTCCGCAGAAAATCCCTCCTCCCAATTAAAATCAGAACAAGCGTCATTCAGACCCTTGCCGGAGGAACCAAAGGAGGAGACTGAGAAGAAAAACCATGCCGACGAAGCAGTAATTACCGTAAAATCATCTTCCTCTAGCGACCGCGGAGAATCACAGGTAAAGGTGGTGGAGACTAGTCGGGCAACTCCTACAGATGAAAAAACCGATGTAAAGCCGGAAATTTACGAGTTGTTTAAAATCAAAAAGGCCAACGAAATTTCCGAAAAACTCAGTCAGTTGCCGATAACCGACCTAAACAAAGCCATGGGCGTCAACGAAAAAATTTATGTAAAAAACGAGTTGTTCGATGGAGATGACCTGTTTTTCCAACAAACGATAAAGCGGTTGAACTCCATGGAGAATTTCGATCAGGCCAAAGATTACCTCACCCGTGAAGTGGCCGGCAACCTCAAATGGAGTGAACCTGAAAAAGTGAAGAAGGCAAAAAATTTCATCCAATTGGTATACAGGAGGTATAAGTAATTCACTGGGAACGCTAAACCATATTGCACATAGGGATGTTCCAAACCTAAAGCTTTCAATTGGAGGATAAAAAATTTATCGACCGTGTAGTTGTGGCTGCAAAATTCCCCTTGTTTTTTGTAGTTCTGATTTGGTTTATTCACGTATTCAGTTACGTCACCAACCTGAATTTTTATTGGTTGGGAATATATCCCCGCGTAACTGAAGGTCTGAAGGGAATTGTTACCGGGCCCCTTATCCACGGTGATTTTTTGCACTTGTTTTCCAATTCACTGCCTTTCCTCATCCTCACTTTTATCGTCTTTTTTTTTTATAAAAAAATTGCCGTTCAAAGCTTTACTTTAATTTACCTGCTCACGGGGCTGTCGGTTTGGATTTTCGCCAGGCCCAGTTTTCACATCGGTGCGAGCGGGGTGGTATACGGCTTGGTGAGCTTTGTTTTTTGGAGTGGGATATTCAGGCGCAACATCAAATCTATTGTCCTCGCCCTCATTGTCACGGTGCTTTACAGCGGCTACTTTTTGGGCATAGTTCCCGGAGAGGAAGGGGTTTCCTGGGAGAGCCACCTCATGGGAGGCATAGTCGGAATAGTGGTCGCCTTTCTCTTTAGGAGCAAATTAGAAAAGGAGGAAATAGAGGAGAAGGAAAAATCGCTTTCATCAGATTTTGACATGGAGGGGGAATCCTATTATTTCCCACCGGATTTGTTTGACAAAAAGGACAACCTGCCCGCCGATCCATCTGATCGCACCGATCACGGCGGTTTTTTCCGATAGGAAAGACAACCTTCAATCTGTGAAATATTTGCACTCCAACCATTAAATTATTTTTCCTTAGAATATATAAATTATTTTTAATGTGGTGTGTACATAATAGATTTTTATTACTTTTGTAATTGATTTAATTACACCATGGCAAGAAGCAGGAAGAAAAAGCGAAATAAAAACCTCTCATACAACTGGTTTAAAGACAAGAGGATTCACACCCTCCTCGGGCTGTTTATCATACTGCTGTCGGTGTTTTTATTGATTTCATTGACTTCCTACCTGTTCACCTGGAAAGCAGACGACGCCTTAATTGGACAGCAGGACACCTCGGTTTTATTTGATGCGGAAAAGGAGGCGAGCAATTGGTTGGGAAGATTGGGGGCCTTTATATCCAAATTTTTCTTTTTTTACCTCTTTGGAATAGCTTCATTTGTCATTCCGTTTATCATTTTCCAATTGGGTTATATCGTTGCGTTCGGGGGATCTATTAAAAAATTCATCAACCAGGTACTATACACGCTCTACACCCTGGTACTGGTCTCGGTGTTGATGGAATTCATCATGGACTTTGCCCTGGAGGATTCACATTTCCCCTGGGGAGGAGCCATTGGGGAGTTTTTAACAAATTGGTTCAGTTCCTTTATCGGTACCATAGGCACCTTCTTTTTTCTTTTATTCCTAACGGCCACATACCTCATCCTGCTGTTTAATATCAACCTCAGAGAGTTTTCTCTTCCGAAATTTAAACAGGAATTCAATTGGGGAGGTTTTGGTAAAAATTCAAACGGTGACCAAGATTTGGACCAGCGTGAAACAAAGTCCAGACCTGAGGATAAAAAGATACCGTGGGAAGACACCGTATACGAATACTCCGATGTGGACATGGAGGATGAGGGCGATGACGATTCCACTGAAACCGACCAATCATTTTCCCTGAGTAATGATGCCCCCATTGAAAATTCCGTAGAATCTAAGCCAAAACTCGAAAAAGAGAGTTCAGAAATAGAAATCAATAAAGAAGACGACATCAATCCGGAAATGGATATTGCCACCGAAGATGAATACAATCTCGACACTGAATACGACCCCTCACTTGAACTTTCGGGTTATAAAAAACCCACACTGGACCTGCTCATGTCCCACGACTCGGGCAAGGTATCCATCAACAGGGAAGAACTGGAAGACAATAAAAATCAAATAATCAATACCCTGTCTAATTACAAAATAGACATTGTAAAAATCCGGGCAACCATAGGACCGACAGTCACCTTATACGAAATCGTACCCGCTCCCGGCGTCCGCATTTCTAAAATTAAAAACCTGGAAGACGACATTGCTCTTTCACTGGCAGCTCTGGGTATCCGAATCATTGCCCCTATACCCGGTAAGGGGACCATTGGAATCGAAGTCCCCAACAAGAAAAAGCAAATCGTATCCCTCAAAGAAATCATCCGGAGCGAAAAATTTAAAAATACAAAGATGTTGCTGCCCATAGCGCTGGGCAAGACCATTTCAAATGAAGTTTTTATAGCCGATCTCTCTAAAATGCCACACCTGCTCATCGCCGGTGCTACCGGACAGGGAAAATCTGTCGGAATCAACGCCATACTGATCAGCATCCTGTACCACAATCATCCTTCCAGAGTTAAGCTGGTTCTCATAGATCCGAAAAAGGTGGAACTATTTCCCTACGGTAATCTGGAACACCACTTCCTGGCCCAAATGCCCGGACAAGAAGAACCCATCATTACCGACACCACCAAGGTAATAGAGACCCTGAATTCTCTATGTATAGAGATGGATCAGCGATACGATTTATTAAAAAAAGGTAGAGCGAGAAATATACGGGAGTACAACAATAAGTTTGTCGACCGAAAATTAAATCCCAAAAAGGGACACAAGTTTCTCCCCTTTATCGTTCTGGTCATCGATGAATTTGCAGACTTGATCATGACCGCCGGAAAAGAAATAGAAATGCCGATAGCCAGACTGGCTCAATTGGCAAGGGCGGTTGGAATTCACCTCGTAATAGCTACTCAGAGACCCTCTGTTAAAATCATCACCGGTATCATCAAGGCCAATTTCCCAGCCAGAATTGCCTTCAAAGTTACCTCTCAAATAGATTCCAGAACTATTTTGGACGGTGGCGGCGCCAATCAACTTATAGGCCGCGGAGATATGCTGCTTTCTGTAGGAGGCGACATCATTAGATTGCAGTGTGCTTTTGTGGATACTCCCGAGGTAGAGGAAGTCCTGGAGTATATTTCAAAGCAAAAAGGATATCCTGAGCCTTATCTGCTTCCTGAATTCAGTACGGAGGAGGGTGCAGGACCCGGTGGAATCAGTGTGTCCGAGTTGGATGAAATGTTCACGGATGCCGCTCATCTGGTCTATCAGGCTCAGTCGGGATCCACCTCCATGATTCAGCGAAAACTGAAATTGGGTTTTAATCGCGCCGGAAGAATCATGGATCAGCTCGAAGCATTTGGAATTGTAGGAGCCAGCGAGGGCTCCAAAGCCAGGGAAGTATTAATTCACAGCGAGGATGAACTCAATCGACTGCTCAGCGATATATTCAGCAGTAATTAAATACATTCCTATAAAGGATATCACTTTGCCCTTTCAACTATCCTACCTTTGGTTGAATCATTTCTTCTATATGATTAGGTTATCTCGTTTTTTTTCCCCGGAGGTAAGATAAAAATGGAGAAGATGTAAGGCTTTTAAAATATAAGCGTTATTAAAGTACATCTACACCAACATCCAACTATGAAAATCAGTCCTTCATTTTTTAACTTCGGCTCACTGGTCCTCGGCATATTTTTAATTATTCCATCCTGTTTCAGTCAAAAAAACTTCCCCAACACCTCCCCTACCCCACCGGATCACAGCCTGTGGACGGAGTTGCTTCAAAAACACGTTTCCGATGTCGGCGAGGTAGATTACCCTGGATTTATTAAGGACAGTGTGAAGTTGAACCAATATTTACATACACTGTCGACCACAGCTCCCGACAAAAAGAAGTGGTCTGATGCGGAACAATTGGCTTATTGGATTAATGTGTACAATGCCTTTACGGTTAAAATCGTGGCAGACCACTACCCGGTAGAAACCATCAAAGAAATAGGTGGAAGGGTAAACATACCCTTTGTCAGTACGGTCTGGGATATTAAATTTATCAACATAGGGGGAACAGAAATCGATCTCAATACAGTGGAACACGGCATCATCAGAAAGGAGTTTGAAGAACCCAGAATACATTTTGCAGTCAATTGCGCATCCTATTCCTGTCCGATTTTACTCAACGAGGCCTATACCCCCGAAAAACTAGAAGAGCAACTGCAACAGCAAACCCTAAGTTTTATAAACAATCCGAGGTTTAATATTATCGAAGGCCCGGATAGAGCGCAAGTTTCCCGACTTTTTCAATGGTACAGCGGAGATTTTAAAGTCGACGGAATGACGGTGGTTGATTACCTCAATCAGTACAGCGAGGTCAAACTCAAACCCGATGCAGATATTTCCTATATGGAGTACGATTGGAGTTTAAATGAGTAGTGACATTTGTACTACTTACCTCACATCACAGGAATTGATTAACCTGAACGAGTTGAAAAATTTAAATAATTGGTCGGTCGATACTCCTTCGGTAAGTCCGGCAACGGATAGGATATACAGTCGGGAACAACACAAATAAGCCCTGGAACGGATGACTGCATCTCCCAGATTATAGTGAATTCTGAAGGTGTAGCCCGGACATTCGAATCCACCGAGTTCAGAAGAGTAAATCAGGTTCCCTGCCATCGAGTAGGCAGCCGATTCAGCTGTAGCTGCAAAAAATTCCTCCAGTAAATCTGTAGAGTCCTGGTGGACCATGTCCTCCGGATAATCGGTATAAAAAATGGTGTACACCATTTCCCCGGTTTTAGCACTTGTATCAACCGCTGTCCAGTGATTTAGCCTCAATTCCCCAAAAACGGGATCGACCACTTCATTGACTTTCAGTTTGGGGCTGTTGGGTAGCATCACGCTGAAATTACCCTCCAGGTGCACCTGCCTGGCCCATTCCTGTGAGCATAAGTTGTTGTCTGAAATGGCAAAGAGTAAAAAGAAAGAGAGGATAAATTTAAGATGCATATTTTAATACCTTTTGCGGTTCTATTCCTATCGAAAAAATCCGAAGGAACACCTTCTAAAAAAAATACTGAATTAGAACTGCAAAACCATTTAGTGAATTGTACGTGAACGTTTTATCCTAAAAATGATCCAAAAGGTCAACTCTGTGACCTGGTGATTTAAAAAAGCAAGTGGAAGAATCACACCATTGGTCCTCGGTAAATCAGCTTTTTTTCTCCTCCTCCCGAAGGGCCCTGCGCAGGATCTTACCCACATTGGTCTTGGGAAGTTCTTTCCTGAATTCGACTTCTTTGGGTACTTTGTAACCCGTGAGATTTTCCCTGCAATAAGCTATAAGTTCTTTTTCTGTCAGAGAGGAGTCCTTCTTGACCACAAAAACTTTAACACATTCTCCGGATTTTTCGTGAGGAACACCCACAGCCGCAACCTCCAGCACCTTGGGATGAGAGGCTAATACCTCCTCGATTTCATTGGGAAAAACATTGAAGCCGGAAACATTGATCATGTCTTTTTTGCGGTCCACAATTTTGAAAAACCCATCCGGCTGCATCAGTCCTAGGTCTCCGGTATTTAACCATCCGTCAACAATGGTTTTAGCTGTTTCCACGGGTTGGTTGTAATACCCCTTCATTACCTGGGGTCCCTTGATCTGAATTTCCCCAATTTCATTGGGAGGAAGCACAGAGCCACTCTCATCGACAATCCGCATCAGTGTGGAGGGTGCGGGAATTCCAATAGTGCCCAACTGACCACCTCCATCCAAAGGATTGACCGATGCGAGAGGCGACGATTCAGTCATACCGAATCCCTCATTGAGAAAACATCCTGTGACCTTAAGCCATTCCTCTGCAACAGATCGCTGGACGGCCATACCACCTCCCACCGTAACTTTTAAACTACTGAAATCCACCTCTGCAAATTTGGGGTGATTCAGCAGCGCATTAAACAAAGTGTTAACTCCGGTAAAAAGAGAAACCGGGTATTTATTAAATTCCTTGATCACAGAGGGAATGTCTTTGGCATTGACCACCAATATCGAGTGACTTCCAAAGCTCATCATGGCCACACAATTGACCGTAAATGCAAAAATGTGATAAAGCGGCAAAGGGCACAAGGCGACTTCCTCTCCCTCTTTTAAAAAGGGATCCATTATGGCCCTGATTTGGAGTGCATTGGCAACCAAATTTCGATTGGTCAACATACTTCCCTTGGCAACCCCGGTAGTCCCTCCGGTGTATTGTAATACTGCTACGCGGTCAGGAGTTTGGGTCACTTGCTTGATGGTAAACTTTTTGCCTTCCTTGAGTGCGTGAGAGAAAGAAATGGCATTGTTGATCTGATATTTAGGCACCATTCTCTTCACGCGTCGGACTACAAAGTTGACCACAGTCCCTTTAATTGCCCCAAGCAACTCACCAATACTGGTCTTGATGACCACCTCAATTTTGGTATCGTCTATTATTTTTTGCAGATTGGCGGCAAAATTCTCTGCTATAATAATAGCTTTTACTCCGGAGTCCGTAAACTGGTGCTTCATCTCTCTTGGGGTGTAAAGTGGATTGGTGTTCACCACCACCAAACCGGCGAGTAATGAGCCGAATAAAGCAATGGGATATTGGAGCGTATTGGGCATCATCAGCGAAATCCTATCCCCGGGTTCAAGGCCTCTGGACTGCAGATAGGCGGCCATCTTTCTGGACTTCTTGCCAAATTCCTTGTAGGTGATGGTTTTTCCCATACAGGTAAAAGCGGGCTTGTTTTTGTATTTTGTAATGCAATCCTCAAATAATGCGACCAGAGATGGGTATTGATCCGCATCGATATTTACCGGTACTCCGGGAGAATAATGGCTTAGCCAGGGTTTAGAATCGTCCATAATTTTTTGTTGTAAATATAAAAATAAAATAATTTCATACCTAATCTCAATAGATAAATCAAAAAATCACCTTCATTTGTTTTTGAAAAAAACGATTCTAAAAAATTACAAATAAAGAATAATGGGGACTTTGTCCGGCATCTTGATTAAATTTGCACTCCATAGAAATAAACAATGAGCAACATAGTAGCCATAGTAGGCCGGCCCAATGTCGGCAAATCCACTTTTTTCAACCGCTTGATAGGTCAAAAAAAATCTATCATAGACAACATCAGTGGAGTTACAAGAGACAGAATTTACGGTGAATCCAATTGGACCGGTAAGGATTTTATCGTCATTGATACCGGGGGATTTGTACCCGATTCTGACGACGTATATGAATCTGCCATAAGGGACCAGGTAAGACTCGCCATTGAGGAGGCCAGTGTGATAATTTTTTTGACGGATGTCACCACTGGAATTACGGATTTGGATCAAGAAGTAGCGCAAATGCTCCGGTCGAGTAAAAAAAATGTAGTGGTCGCCGTCAATAAGGTAGACCACACTCAACGCCATCTGGAGGTACCTGAATTCTGGGGCCTGGGCTTGGGTACCCCC
Source organism: Saprospiraceae bacterium (assembly GCA_018224445.1). GTDB lineage: Bacteria > Bacteroidota > Bacteroidia > Chitinophagales > Saprospiraceae > PWJY01. The sequence continues at coordinate 23,215 of JAGTVA010000024.1, read as the reverse complement.
TATCCGGTCAGTGCAATTTCGGGCTCCGGAACAGGTGAGCTACTGGACGAAGTAGTGAGCTTATTACCCGAGGAGTCCATTCCCACTCACAACCTTCCGAAATTGGCTATAATCGGACAACCCAACGTCGGCAAGTCTTCGCTTACCAATGCCCTCCTGGGAGAAGAGCGAAATATAGTTACAGATCAGGCGGGAACTACGCGAGATTCCATTCACAGTATTTACAATAAGTTTGAAAAAGAGGTTTTACTGATTGATACCGCCGGAATACGAAAGAAGTCAAAAGTCCACGAAAACCTGGAATTTTACTCTGTAATGCGGGCGATTAAAGCCCTTGAAGAAGCAGATGTTTGTATAGTCATGCTCGATGCAACGCTGGGGATTGAGTCTCAGGATGTCAAACTCATCTGGCTCGCCCACCGCAAACACAAAGGGGTGGTGGTTGTCGTCAACAAATGGGACCTGGTTCAAAAAGAGACCAATACGGCGAGGGATATGGAGCGCACCATTAAAGAAAAAATAGCTCCTTTCTCCGATGTACCGGTAGTATTCACCTCCGTTCACGAAAAACAAAGGATTTTAAAAATCATGGAGCTCGCCATGGAAGTTTACGAAAAAAGAAATAAAATCATCCCCACTTCTAAACTCAACAACGTATTGCTAAAAGCCATAGAGCGCAACAATCCACCAGCACACCGGGGACTTTATATCAAAATAAAATACGTCACCCAAATCAGGGCCTCTCATCCGGTTTTTGCTTTTTTTTGCAACCATCCGTCAAAAATTCAAGACAGTTATCGTTACTTTCTGGAAAACCAAATTCGCAAAAACTTCGATTTCACAGGAGTCCCCATCAGCATATTTTTTAGAGACAAATAAAAGATCGATATGATTGTCAGAAAGGGTAGGATTTCCGGTATATATATATTAGAACCCAGGGTTTTCAAAGACCCTAGAGGATATTTCTTTGAGAGCTACAACAAACGCGTTTTTGAAAGGGAAATTGGAAAAGTCAATTGGGTGCAAGACAATGAGTCCGCCTCAGTGAAAAATGTATTCCGGGGTTTTCACTACCAATTGCCGCCCTATGCCCAGGCTAAATTGGTGAGAGTCACCAAGGGCAAAGTACTCGATCTGGCCCTGGATATCAGGCCGGGTTCTCCTACCTTCGGGCAGGTTGAATCTCTGGTGCTGTCAGAGGAGAATAAATTGCAGTTCTTTATTCCGCACGGATTTGCACACGGGTACCTGGTTTTGAGTGAAACGGCTGTTTTTAATTACAAATGCGACAACTACTATGTCCCCGAAGCAGAGGGGGGGGTGAGATACGACGACAATGCACTCGGTATTTCATGGCCGACACCACTTTCTGACATGATCGTAAGCGAAAAGGATAAAAAATTGTCGAATCTCAGGGACCACAAACCTTTTAGATAGTTATAATAAAAGATACCTAAAAAAGAACGGGCTGGGGCCGGGAAAAATAATTGGAGATAGGATAAGAAATTTAATTTTATTCCTGAAATTAATACCTCGTAAAAATTAGATCGAATGACAAAAAAGATTCTGATTACAGGAGCAAACGGCCAATTGGGAAGATCTTTTCACCAAAAGAAGGAGGATTTTGGAAATTTCGATTGGATTTTTGCGGGCAAACGGGAACTCGACATCACCTCTCCCGACCACCTGGAAGATTTTTTTCAAAAATATTCACCGGATTTCACTCTCAATTGCGCAGCCTATACAGCTGTCGACCGGGCGGAAGAAAAGCCCGAATTATCTCACAAACTCAATGCAGATGGAGCTGCCCTACTGGCTCAGTATTGTGAAAAATACTCCTGTCGACTTCTTCACTATTCAACGGATTACGTCTATGACAATAAGTTGAACAGGCCTCTACTTGAAACGGATGCCACAACGCCTTCATCGGTTTACGGAAAATCAAAACTGGAAGGAGAAATTAAAATACTGAAAGTAAATCCATCGGCTGTGGTAGTCAGGACCTCCTGGGTGTATTCCCCCTTTGGCCATAATTTTTTCCTGACCATGATGAAACTGGCAAAATCCCGGGATGAAGTAAAGGTGGTAACCGACCAGATAGGTACTCCAACCTATGCACCTGACTTAGCTGGTGCCAGCGTTGCACTTGTCAAAGAATTAATCTGCGGCAATCGAGGATTGTCCGGTCAAATATACAATTACAGCAATCAGGGTGTGAGCAGTTGGTACGATTTCGCCCACGCGATTTTTGAGTACAGCAATTTGAATGTGAAGGTGATCCCTGTCCCCACATCGGAATTTCCCTCCAAAGCGACCAGGCCCAACTTCAGTGTACTTTCCAAGCAAAAAATTCAACATCAATTGCAAATCGATATTCCCCATTGGAGGGACTCTCTGAAATCCTGCGTTGAACTTTGGAGAGAATTGGAGGTAGATCAAACTAATTGAGCTGAAATTCCGTTTTGATCTATAGTTGAATAGATTTAATTAATTTCACGCCTTTGCCCGTGCAAATGCACAATAGAATAGATATTGTTAAGGCAACACTTAGATTAAATCATACCTATCCAACATACAGGTTGGTAAAATTTAGATATTTTATAATGAGATCATTTTTATTTTATTTGTTCGGCCCGCTAATCGCCCTGGTTGCTATCGACATCTCCACGGCATACGCCACCCACAATCGGGGCGGAGAAATAGCGATTGAACAAACAGGAGATCTCACCGTCAGGGCCATCGTGACCACCTATACCAAAGCCTCGAGTGTAGCTGCCGACAGAGACAGCATTACCATAAATTGGGGAGACGGGCAGAGTTCTGTTGTTCAAAGGGTAAATGGCAATGGAAATGGGGTGGAAATAGGAAACGATCTGCAAGTAAACTTATATGTCGGTGAACACACCTATCCCGGTCGGGGTACCTACATCATTTCTATGACGGACCCCAACAGGATTGCCGGGATTCAGAATATCAATTTCCCAAACTCAGACCTTGTATTATTTTATATAGAAACCAAATTCACCTTTTTAAATCCCCAGTTCCAGGGATATAATAATTCGGTAGTTCTCCTCAATCCACCCGTGGATTTTGCTTGCGTAGGAGAGCGCTTTATACACAATCCCAACGCTTACGACCCGGATGGCGACAGCTTGAGCTTTCATCTGATAGAATCTCTGGAAGCCTCCGGCGAACCGGTTCCCAGATATGAATTTCCCGATCAGATTATTCCAGGTCTCGACAATCAGATCTCTATGGATCCCGTCACCGGTGATTTTGTATGGGATGCACCCCAACTGAGAGGTGAATACAACATTGCCATTAAAATCAATGAATATCGAAATGGAAATATCATCAGCACCACCATCCGCGATATGCAGATTAACGTCAGAGACAATTGCCAAACCACACCTCCTCAAATTTCGTCCACCGACGAGTTGTGCGTAATAGCGGGAGACACCATAGTAGAAACTATTATTGCTGAAGATCAGGATCCGGGACAACTCGTAAAACTCAGGGCAGATGGAGGCCCCCTGGAATTAAACATAAGCCCCGCCCGATTCGAGGTCCCAAGAAGTTACCAGAATCCTCCTGTACAAGGGACTTTTATCTGGGAGACCTCCTGCAACCACATCAGAAATCAATTTTATCAGGTAATTTTTAAAGCAGAGGACAATGCTTTCTCTACTTCAGGATTGGGGGATACTTCAGGATTGGTAGATTTGAAAAATTTGGCGATTACAGTTTCCGGCCCATCACCGGAAAATCTTACCTCTATAAGCAGGCTTGACGGCATCGATCTCAGATGGGACAAGCCTTACGCCTGTGAGGAGACTTTGGATGATTACTTCAATGGGTTTACCGTTTGGAGGCGAAACACCTCCACTGAAGTAGCTATCGACACCTGTGGAACAGACTTGTCGGAATCGGGTTATGTGCCTATTGGTTTTGGAATAAAATCATCGGAGGGGGATCAATACCTTTTTACAGACCAAACGGCAGAGCAAGCAGTCCAATACTGTTACCGCATCACTGCGGAATTTGCCAGAAGAGGTGGGGTTGGAAACAACCCTTTCAATCGGGTTCAGAGCTTGCCCTCCAACGAAGCTTGTGCGCAGTTGGCCCTCGATATACCGCTGATAATCGAAGCCTCTGTAGAATCAACAGATGAGGAAGAAGGAGCCGTCTCCATCACCTGGACCAAACCCCTGATTCCCGATTTTGATTCACTTAGTTTTCCCGGACCTTATACCTATAAAGTATTTCGATCTGTAGGTATTGGCAACGAGGAATTTATCGAAATACCTGGAGGCACATTTAACAGCAATACCTTTGCGATGGCCAACGATACCAGCTTTACCGATACCGCCCTCAATACAGTTAGCGATGCTTACACCTACAGAATTTCCTTTTATACCGGAGCGGACCAGGAAGAATACGGGAGATCCCCTCGTGCGTCTACTGTTTTTCTGACCAGCAATTCACGCAACAAAACAAATATCATCGACTGGGAAAAAGACGTACCCTGGATCAACGACTTTTTTGACGTATTCCTCCTCGACGACAGCGGTCAGATTACCGATACACTGAGTCGGGAAACTCAATCTCCTTTTATCCACACCGGTTTGATTAACGATACCGAATACTGCTATTTGGTCAGAAGTACGGGCAGCTATTACCTGGATGGGATAGGGGAACCTATAATCAATTTTTCTCAAATCCTCTGCGCAACCCCATTGGATACCATTCCACCCTGTCCTCCCTTACTTGAGGTAGAGAACATCTGCACCCATCCCGAGCAATATTCAGGTGCTGATCTGGAAAATCTCGAAAACAAATTGATCTGGGAATCGGGCGAATGCGATTTCTTTGAAGGCGATACGGAGCGTTTTCTTATCTATTATTCCGGTGAAGAAAACAAAGAGTTGGAATGGATCGACGAAGTTGCCGGCCATGTTTTCTCATACACACACCAATCCGACTTTGGAGTAACGGGATGTTATGCAGTGCGAGCAGTTGACACCACTGGTAATATAAGTGAGTTCAGCAACCGGATATGCAAATCCAATTGTCCCATTTACAATTTGCCCAATGCTTTCACGCCCAACGGGGACGGGCACAACGACTTGTTTATTCCATTCAGCCCCTACATTTTTGTCGAACGAGTGGACTTTGAAGTTTACAATCGCTGGGGCCAAAGGGTATTCAGGACCGATGATCCGGATTTAAATTGGGACGGAACCAATTTCAGCGGAACTCCATTGGCTGAGGGCACCTACCACTACACCGCCAAAGTCTATTATATTGATCTAAGTGGCTCGGAAGTTTACTTTCAGTTGCGTGGATTCATTGAGCTGATCAGGTAAAACGGTCTGCAAACGAAAGTTCCGCAAAGTTGGTGCGTGGGCTTATTCGCTTGCAGTATCAGGTTTAATAAAAAATTTAAATAGGGTATAAATATATGTTTACAGGTATTATCCGCCATAGGGGTGAAATTAAAAAAATTAGGAGCAGGGGAAGTTCATTGGAATTCACTTTTCAGTCACCCCTTGCCAGGGAACTTCAGGTCGACCAGTCCGTTAGCCACAATGGGATTTGCCTGACTGTGGAAAAAATTGATGGCGATCTCTACACCGTTACCGCAGTAAAGGAAACCATTCTCCGATCTACTGCAGGCCATTGGAAAGAAGAACAGAAAGTAAACCTCGAAACCTCTGCAACTCCCACTACCCTACTCGATGGCCACCTGGTCCAAGGGCATGTGGATTGTTTTGGAAATGTCTCTAAGATTGAAGAAGTCGGTGGAAGTTGGTACTTTTATTTTTCCATTCCCCCATCCTATCATTCGCTTGTGGTCGAAAAAGGTTCCATCGCCATCGACGGAGTGAGCCTGACTGTAGCAGGAGTCACGGAGGAGGGGTTTTACACTGCCATCATCCCTTACACCTACGAACATACCGGCTTCCGCGAATTGAGTAAAAGGGACAAGGTTAATATCGAATTGGACGTGATAGGCAAATACGTTGCGAGATTGATGGCTTTTAAAAAGTCGGATACTGATTAGATTTTAAGCCGGGCCGGGAGCTAAGACCCTTTAACCCAGATTTTTTTCTTAGCGCCTCTTCCCTGCGCTCTCTGCGCCTCTGGGGTGAGAGAAAAAGGATGGGGGCTCAGTTAAACCGTTAAATACCAGCCAAATTTTCAAATTTTTAGTACATTTGTTTTAGCAGGATTTGACCCCGAATATGCTTCCTAACCGTAGCCTTTGAATTTTCCTGTTTTCAATTTTTTATTTTCGCCGCTGGCTCAAGAGTGTTTTATTTTTTTCTTTTTCATTGCATCGTTAATTTCTTTTCCTTTAAACTTTAAAATAACAAAAAGATGAAAATAAATTTAGAGGACTTTCCCACTTTCCATCCGGCAGGATTGAAAAAAAAGAAAATTCAAAAGGAGACAGCCAAGCTGACAGAAGAAATCGGAAAATTACAGCATTTGCTCTACGCGGATAAAAGATATGCCGTCCTCGTAATCTTCCAGGGAATGGATGCCAGCGGAAAAGACGGAACAACCAGAGAGGTATTTCAGCAATGCAGCCCTATGGCGACCTGGGCCTACGGATTTCAAAAACCCTCGCAAGAGGAACTCAATCACGACTTTTTATGGCGGGTACACCGCCTCGCTCCCAAAAAAGGGAGAATCCATATCTTCAATCGCTCTCACTATGAAGATATACTCATCCAAAGAGTGGAAAAGTGGATTGATATGGAGCGCGTACACATGCGCATGAGGGCTATTAATGAATTTGAAAAACTGATCAAAGAAGACAACCATACCCTAATATTAAAATTCTATATGCACATCTCTCCCGAAAGACAGTTGGAGAAACTCAAAGAGCGAAGGGAAGACCCGGAAAAACATTGGAAACACAACGATAAGGATTGGTCGATCAGGGAGAAATGGGAGGAGTATATGGAGGCCTATGAATACATTCTAAACCAGAGCGAAATCCCCTGGATAATCGCACCTTGCGATCAGAGGTGGTACAGAAATTACTTCGTGGCTGAAAAGGTTTTGGAGGCGATGAAATCCCTGGATTTGAAATTGCCGCCGATTAATACCAGGTTTTGAGGAGGTGATGAAGAAGAACACGAATGCCACCCTTTCAGGGTTTTATTTCCGCGTCAATTTCTCGGCTAGAACCAAATGTTCAGAATACAACAGAATCCCAAAAGGATGATATTTTATTTTTGCAAAAAATTTATTTATCTTCACAAAGGAGGAACATTAAAGAGTAATAAATTAAATTGATGCAAAAGGTACGAGTCGACAAATGGATATGGAGTATTCGATTGATCAAATCGAGGTCCCGGGCAACCAGGGCCTGTAAAGACGGAGACGTACTCAAAGACGGAGTCAAATTAAAACCCGCTCAAACCATAGAAACTGGAGACGTCATTCAATTCCGTAAAAATGGATTTACCTACACCGTCAAAGTCATTCAACTACTGGAAAAAAGAGTGGGTGCAGCCATTGCTGCCACCTGCTACGAGGACCTAACTCCGGAGGAAGAATACCTGAAATACGAAAGCTGGTTCAACCGGAAAAAGAAATCTGAGTTCAGAGAAAAAGGACTGGGACGGCCTACCAAAAAGGATCGCCGGGAAATTGAACGACTGAAAAATATGCTTTAACCAATACCCCTGTAAAGGATTTATTTAACTCAGTTTCGTTTTAGTAATTACTTAAAAATAACTTAAAATAATGCTCATCAATTTTTGATGATTATATATAAAGATTGGTTTCAAACAATTACCTCCGGGAAATAAAATTTTACACATTGCAAATTGTCGACCTTTAATTTCATACTAAAAACATTTAGGTCCCTTTTGCGTTTTACATTGTAAAGGCAAAGGGTAATTCCTGGCCCCTAAAGTATTTTTATTAATTTTAAAAAATCAACCAATGAAAAAGTTAAATTTATTTTCGATCCTAACCGCCTGTGCAATGGTATTTTCCTTGTCTTTTGTAGCTTGCGGAAATGGAGAAACAGAAAAATCCGATGAAGAAAAAAAAGACCTCCTTCTGGATATGGAAGATGAAGTGATGCAGGTGCACGATGAGGTAATGCCGCTCACCAATGAACTGCGGGGAGCAGCAAATCAACTGCGTGCCTATCTGCAAGAAAGGGGCGAAGAACTCGACGACGCCACCAGAGATGAAATAAACGATCTCATTGAACGCCTGGAAGAAGCCGATGGGAATATGTTTGATTGGATGGGAGAATGGGCCGATACCGACCGAGATAATTTCGATTTCGAAGAGGCCGAGGAATACTATCGCGATCAAAAGGAAGAAATCGACGAAATTGCTGAAGATATGCGCTCCAGCCTGGATGAGGCCAAAATGTTTTTATCGAATCTGAATCAACGAGACGAAGCCGATGACCAATAAAATAATGGGAGTGAAGGCATTCTTACCCTTCACCTTGATATTAATAATAGTGGCAGCCTCCTGGGGCTGCCACTCTGCTAATGAAAGGGAGCTACCCATTTTGGGATTTCCTAAAATCATTGAAGGAGACACCATTCCTCACACTATACCGGATTTTTCCTTTGTAAACCAAGACAGCCAATGGGTGACCAATGAAACCTTCGGGGACGCAGTATATGTAACTGACTTCTTCTTTACCTCCTGTCCAACGATTTGTCCAAAATTGACCCGGTCCATGCTCAGGATGTACGAAGAATTTGAGGGCAGGGACGATGTACTTTTTCTCTCTCACACCATTGATGTCCGAAGGGACTCAGTACCCAGGCTCAGGTTGTACGCTGAAAATCTCGGCGTAACCTCAGATCGGTGGCATTTTGTGACGGGGGACCGGGATAAAATTTACGACATCGCTGAGGACTATATGAGTATAGCGGTAGAGGATGAAGATGCACCTGGTGGTTTCGACCACAGTGGCTGGCTGATATTGATTGATAAAAACAGGCACATTCGCAGTTACTGCGACGGAACCAAGGACGAAGAAGTGGACCGATTGATGGAGGACATCAAAATCCTTCTCGATGAATCTTAAACTCCTCGTATCCGGAATTTTCATCGGCCTGAGTTTAATCTATTTCACCGCTGTTTCCTGTAATTTCAATCCCTATTCTCAGGGCGAGTGGCTCTATCGCACCCATTGTGCTTCCTGCCATATGGAGGACGGAAGTGGACTGAGAGACCTCATCCCCTCCCTGCACCAATCTCCCTTTTTGACCGGCGAACAAATCCACTCCACCGCCTGCCTGATAAGGTACGGCATCAAAAGGCCCGATCCCTTCGATCCCAAAGTGGAGACCTACCCCATGCCTCCGCTGCACCAGCTGACAGAAACTGAAATTACCAATATTTTAAATTACATCGGAAATCACTTTGGAAACCGTGCAGGTTATGTCAACCCGATCAAACTCCAAGAAAAGCTCGACAATTGCCCCAATGCAGTTCCCCGGAAATACTGACCTGGATTACTTTTTGTATGTAAGGTAACTACCAGTCGATGCGATTGGGGTTGAAAGGGGCAAACAAATCCAGGGTGTAGCGGTGACAGGTAAATAATATCACCTGGCGATCCGCTGCAAAAGAACTCAATACTTCGGCTGTTTTTTCGGCGCGCGCCCTGTCAAAATTGACCATGATATCGTCGAGTATTACCGGCAGGGGTTCCGTATGGGTTTCATACTCCTCGATCAGGCCCATCCGCATAGACAGCAGCAATTGTTCCCGGGTTCCCCTACTGAGTTCTGAAACCGTTTTTCGCCCTCCACCACTGTCGATGATGTGTACTTCAGAATCCCCCAGTGAAACCTGAATGCCGGAATAAGCTCCGTTGGTAATTTTATTAAATATACCCTGTGAATTTTTAATTACCTGAGGCTGTCTGTTTTCCTCGTATTTTTTCTTGCATTCCCTCACAATTCTGCCGGCTATTTGCAATCCTGCCCAATTCTCAAAGGCCTCTCTCAATTGACTGTGAAGCCCCTCCAGCTCCGTGTTTATTTTCTGACCATCTCCTTTTTCGAGCATTTTCCGGATTTCGTTATTCAGGCTTCCAATCTCCCGATCGGTTTTTTCTATTTCATTGCCGAGGGCATCTGTTTTCGATTGGAGGGATTCAACCCTGGCCTCCAGCTCATCCAGGGGATGGCTTGCCAAAAACCCGGAGGCAGCTTCTGCTTTTCCCGGGCCGGCAACGGCCTCCATTTTTTCCACCAATCTGTCCATCTCCTCCAGGTCCTTTAGGTGCTGTTTTTGGCTTTCAAAAAAGGCGAAAAAATCATTTTCGTCTGCTGCGTTAATTTTTTTCATTAAAGCATTCATTTCACCCTCCACCTTGACGCTCTGTTCGCTCTTCAAATTGCGCTTCCTCTCCCGGTCCTGGAGTTGATTTCCCAAAGCATCTCTCTTTTGAATCTGCTCGCTGCACTCATTCATTTGTTCAATGAGATTCACGGCCGCTATTTCAGTGGATTGACCTTCGGCCTTATCAGGAGCCATTTCCTCCACCCGTCCTTCGAATTCCCTTATTTGCGATTTGATAACTGTCTTTTCTTCCAGGATTTTTTTTTGCCTGATGTCCAATTCTCTTATTTTTTCCAATTCAGGCAGTGCGTTCAAAAATTCGGAAACCCCGACATCAGCAGACAATCCGGATTCTTTCAGGAAGATTTTCCAATCGCGGGTAGTCTCTTCCAATTTGTTGTCTGTATTTAAGCACTTGTCCCGGACGGTTTCTCTGTGCTTTTTTTTGAGTTCGATCTGCCGGCCAATTTCATTTATCTTCTCTGTACACTTATCAAAGTGTTCGATATTCTTTTCCAATTCGGTCATTTGCATTCGCAATTCTTTAGGGCTGTATCTATTTGGAGTTTTTTTTGACTCTGTCTTCCTATCTCTCCAAAACGCAAAAACAACTGCCAGTATACCCGATAAAAATAATATGGCCGCTGCCATCCATGCCACCTGAAATAAAAACGCACCCGTGATACACATAATGGCGGCGAGTCCGAACACAAGGTACTTTTCGGAAAAATTGCTCCCCGAATTCCTGCTCTGGATATGTTCCATCATGCTCTCGAATTGCACCCGGAGTTCATCGAGTTTTTCAGAGGCATGGCTTCGCTCCTGGTCATTGAAAACGACCGAATCCGCCAGGGATTCACACCATTGTCTGCGTTCTTCTTCAAGATTCCCAATTTCCATTTCAACCCCTTCCAACTCTTTCTCATGACTTGTTTTACCTGAATACAGGGAATTCAATTCCTCCTTAAATTCCAATGCCCTGGTTTTGATTTTGTGGATTCCCTGGAGAGCTATTATTTCTGATTGGTTATATTCCGGGCCCAATCTCTTGAGAAGTTCCTCTGTCTCCGCTTCCATCCTATTAAATTCAAGAAGAAGATTGGAATGTGCCGTGCATTTTTGACGGTACAGCTCGATGTGGGACTTCAGGTAATCCAGTTGGGGCAATTGCTTTTCCAAGTCGGGGTCTATCTTAAGCTTTTGTAGTCCCTTGCGCAAACCCAAAATTTCGTGATCTATTTCCTCCAATTCCTCCTTCAGGCTCTCCCTTTTTGATTTTTTTTCCACATACCGATTGAAATACTCTTCGGATACGATCTCCCGGCCCTCAGTACCGGCTTTCTTTTCTTGAAGGTGGTAGTAGGCGATAAAATCGGGATAAATTTTGATAAAGTTATCGAGTTTTCTCCGTTCGCTTTCCAGGGTGTTCTTTGCTTTGGTCATTCCTTCCTTCTTCTCCAACAACTCTTTCACCTCAAGATTCAACTTGTCAAAAGTAGCTACATTCCTGATGTACTCATTTTTCTTTTTTTGTAGGGCATCAATTTCACGCGCCAACTCAACAAAAGTCTGTGTTTTACCTCTTTTTTTATAGTACTCTTCGGCTTCGCTTTCCAAGCCGCTCTCAAAGGCGCCAAAATCCATACCGGCCAACCCCATGCCCATGCTGTATATACGATCCTGCATCCCCGACTCATTGAGTGCGGACAGACTCACCAATTCATCCAGGGTGATGGCATATATATTATTGTACAGGTCTGCTCCGGCATTTCCCGTCAACCGGCTGAATGAAGATTCTTCGGATTGGGTTGTTTTGGACTGATGGTCGAAGAGCGAAATACCATTGTTCCCCCCGGATCGATGCAGGTCGTATACACTGCCATCAGAGGTCTCAAAGATTATTTTCCCACCGTGATTGCCACCCTTGAGGGGCGGTCTTCTGTTGGTTTTAGACCTCTTGTCGGGATAACCAAAAAAAGTCATGCGTATAAAATCGAGCAAGGTGGTCTTCCCCGCTTCATTTTCACCATAAACGATATTCAGACCCTTGGAAAAGCCGTCAATTTCCCTTTGGTAAAAATTCCCATACCCCTCCGGAAACAATTTTTTTATTCTCATTGGCTTTTCTTTTCGTGGGCAAAAAGGCCGGACAAACACTTCTGTCGGGCAGATTCCAAAATAGTTGGGTAGGAGTTCTCCCCTTCAACTTCAGCCAGGTATTTTTTTATGTATTTATAACTTTGGTGGCTCGACAACTCCGCGGTGATCTCTGCAAGGATTTCTCGCAATAACTCTTTATCCCCCGTGAGGCGTTCAAACTCATTCAATAAATCAGCTAAAAAGTCAGAGGACTGTTTTCTCTGTTCCAAATCAATGAATGGGCCCGTTCTGTTTTTCGGGAGATCAAAATACACAAAGGGCTGGTCGTAGTTTATGGATTCATTCAATTGTCCAAAAAGTTCGGTGAGTTCTGTCTCGTCCATAAGAACTTGAAAGAGTTGCGTCCTGCCTGTAAATTCGGCTTTGATCAGGTGACTGTGTTCCGGCATTTCCTCCTCCAGCTCCAGTTTCAGGTTTTCCAAAAGAACGATAAAGGAAGCTAAATCATGAGTGTTGCTGAGATCTATGCTTTTTCTGTGAAAAATCAAGGGCGCAAGGGACTTAAAATAGAGATTTGAAACCGATTGATTCTCTACCTCTACCAAATAACTGCCTTTTTCTCCGGGTTCGTTGAAATGCCTGCCCTGCAGGTTTCCGGGATATACTGCCGTAGGTATTCCCTCCAGAACCACTTCCCTTTTGTGGATATGGCCCAGCGCCCAATAGTCCATCTCTGAGGCGCGAAGATCTTCAGCGATAAAGGGGCAATAGGGTTCGTGTCCTGTATTCTGCCCCAGGTTTCCGTGCAACATTGCGATAGAAAATGGATGGCCACTTTTTTTGGAAAATTGGACAGCCAAATTCCGCTTCTCTTCCCTTTCCTTAAAACTTACCCCGTGAATGGCAGCTGCGGGTTTACCATTTTTCTCAAACAATTGAAACTGCGGGGATCCGGACTCAAAACGGTGGACATTGGCGGGTAACTTTAAGGCCCTTGACCAACTAGAAAGCGGATCGTGATTCCCGCAAATGATATACACCCGGATATTTGCATCTTCCAGCTTACGCATTCCACCAATAAAGATATTTTGGGCAGCGAGGCTGCCGGATCCACTGTCGAAACTGTCCCCTGAAACCAGAAGAAAATCAATCTCTTCCTGTATACAGATATCCACCAGGTTATGAAAAGCGGCTACGCTAGACTTCCGCAGTACATCCCCCAATTCGGGATTGAGGGATAAAATATTCTTAAAAGGACTGTCCAGGTGAAGGTCCGCAGCGTGAATAAATTTAAAATCACTCATTTCCAATACTCACAATATTTCTAAAACCTAAACATAACAATTTTACCGAACTGTAAACATATAATTTGCCAACTTATTGATATTTCAATAACTGCCCGTGACTTATTAGGTACAAAAAAAATAAAAAGTACTTGATAAATACACAATAATATAAAACTTATTTTTATATTTGCAGTTAATAAAAGTGTGGATAAAATTCAATCAAACTCGCAAATTGAAACAGTCCAATAACTGATTAACTCCCAGCTGGGAAATTATTAAATTTAGGAAAGTGAAAAAAAGATTTAAATTAGGTATAATCACAGGAGTATTGGCGCTTAGCTTATTCAGCTTTGTGTACGTCCAATCTACTGTATCTCCTTTTAATTTAAATCAAAATATACAACAGACAGAACTCAGCTATTCCGAATCGAACGAAGCCGAATCCAAGAGTTTGCTTCCCGAGACCAAAATTATTGAATTCCTCGCAGATAAAGCATCGTCCTTATTTTCATCCATTGTCAATAAGGATTAAAACTACCCCGCCTTTAGTGGTAGTTGATTACCCATTCCATTCAGAAATTCCTCTATATTCATTTTCTTTTTCCCCTGCAATTGAACCTCCAGACAGTTCACTGCGCCATCTGTAGTAGCAATTTTTAAATAACTTTTTTCATCGGTTATCAAGGTTCCCGGTTCCTTTACCAACTTTTCATCAAAAAGTTCCGGCCTTGCCTGGAAGATTTTAAACATTTGTCCATGGATTGTGGTGTGAGCGGTGGGAAAGGGGCTCAGCCCTCTAATCTTGTTGTACACCAAAGCTGTTGGCTGATTGAAGTCCAATTCACAAAACTCCTTAAATAATTTTGGGGCCGGACTGGCCAGCCGATCATCCTGGGTTTGCAGGTCAATTTTGCCCACTGCCCACTTTTCTATGCAATTTAGAAGTAACTTAGATCCCGCAATAGCCATTCGATCGTGCAAATCACCCGTTGTATCGTGAGGTTCTATTTTTACGACTTCACGGCAAAGCACATCGCCGGTATCAATCTCCTCAGCAATTTTAAAAACCGTCAGGCCGGTTTCGGTCTCTCCATTGATGATGGCATGGTGAATGGGGGCTGCACCCCTGTATTCAGGCAATAGTGAGGCGTGAAGATTGACCGTTCCCATGGGAGGCATGCTCCAGACCATCCTCGGCAACATACGAAAGGCCACTACCACAAAAATATCGGCCTGCAGGGATTTCAATTGGCGTACAAATTCCTCAGACTTCAAATTCACAGGTTGCAAAAGGTATAATTCATTTTCAAGGGCGTAATTCTTTACCGGGGACAAAATCCGTTGTTTCCTCCCTCTTCCTCCTCTCCGGTCAGGTGCAGTAACTACCCCTATTACTTCATGGTCGCTTTCATTCATCCGCTGCAACGACGGAACAGCAAAATCGGCGGTACCAAAAAATACGATCTTCATTTAATAATTCTTTTTACCATTTAAATTTATAGCTTAAATCCTTCACTACAGATTCAGGAATTAGGACACCAGTATTGAATTAATAAGCAACTATTGGGGGGCCATAAACTAAAGGACGACAATATTGAAGTCATTATACAATAGATTAGGCAAGACCCTCGCAGGTCGAAGGTAAAAATTTGAAATAGTTAATTACACACGATTCAAGTTCCTGCGATAAAATTTAATCGGTTACCCTGGGTTTTGGAAAAATATTATCCATTGGATTTACATCGGCCAGCCTTCCGGATTCATCGATAACGACTCTGGACACTTGATTCAGGCTAAAAGGCAATTGAAGTTCGTACATGGGATTGGTCCATTTCCAGGGCTGCATCAACATATATTCCATTCCGTCGTCTACTTTTTTATGTCCGTGGGTAATCACCAGTGGTATGTTCAAGTAGTAGGGAGTGCCATCTACATAAACCGTGAGGTCGATGGGCATGGGTATGGTTCCGTTATTGACGAGTATAACTGAGGTGCTGCCATCCGGATTGCCAAAAATAGTGTCCACACCGTAATCAATGGTATTGGTGGTTGATATCCAGTAATTCTGAAACCATTTGAGATTCAATCCGGAAACTCTTTCGGCCAGTCTGAAAAAATCATCCGGCAGAGGGTGTTTGAATTTCCACTGTTCGTAATAATCTAGAAGGGTTTTATCCAAGGCCTCTTTTCCAACAATATATTGCAACTGAACAAGCATAAGGGCGGCTTTTGTATACGAAGAAATAACATACGCTGAATTGGTTTGGAAATGATCGGCAAAAGTACTCATCGGTTCTTCATTGCCCTCCCGGGCAAAATTGATGTAGGCTGCCATTCTGTCGCTGTGGGCTAAAGGTTTCCACTCCCTCCTGGGCAACAATTCAAGCCTGGCGAGGTGATTCATCGTCTCTTCAGTAATATAGGTGGTAAACCCTTCGTCCATGTAAGGGTATATACTTTCATTGGTCGCCAAAACCCCATAATACCACATGTGAATGAGTTCGTGTACACTGACCCCGACCAAACTCGTCAGCGGCCTTTCCCCGGTTATTAATGTGGCCATGGGGTACTCCATTCCGCCATCACCACCCTGTATAACATTAAATTCCGGATAGGGGTATTCTCCACATCGGTTTTCTATATAAGTCAGAGCGGTCTCCAGTATCTCCGGTAATTTTTCCCAGTTGTGACTGGTCCTCTCGTTGGAAATATAGAAAAATCTAAAAAGCGGACCGTCTTCTGTCTGGTAGGTTGAATGCGTATAGGCGGTATCTGCAGCCCAGGCAAAGTCGTGAACATTTTCTGCCCTGAAGTGCCAGTGAAGCTTCCCATTTTCATCCGCTACAACCTGATCCAAGTCATCGGAATATCCATGTCCCACCTCCTGTGGGTTTTGCAAAACACCTCCCGCAGCAACTGTATAGGATGAATCCATATTGATTTTCACGTCGTAGTTGCCAAAAATACCGTAAAACTCTTGCCCTACATAGGGGTGTGCATGCCAGCCACGGTGGTCAAACTGGGCCAATTTGGGATACCACTGAGCCATGGAATAGACAACACCCTCTTCATTTTCTCGCCCGGTTCTTCTAATTTGAAGCGGTACCTGAGATTCGTACTCCAGATAGAAAGTAACCTTTTGACCCGGAGGAATTAAATACGGAATAAAAACATCCATAATCGTCTCTGTAATTTGAAACTCGCAAACTTCACCATCCATTGTGATTTTCTTAATGTCGTGGTATCCCACCTCATTGGGCTTTAACCTGGAAATCCTATTGCCCATGTTGTGTTTCGGATCAACAATATTGGCAGCTCTCATCCCCATCATACTGTTGGGCTGAAATGCGTTGTAGTACAAGTGAAAATATACACGGTCCAGGGCCTCCGGGCTGTGATTGGTTAATGTCACCTCCTGCTTCCCTGTAAAGCGGTGCTTTTCCACGTCAAAATCAATTTCTATATCGTACATCACTTCCATTTGCCAATACCCTGGCCTTGCATCTAAATTGACTGAGATCAATGAAAAAAATAAAACGGAGAGGAGCACTAAAAGAAAATTCAACTTCATAAAAAGATGTTTATATATTTCAAAAAATTATTTTAATAACGTTAATTTTTAACATTTGTGTACATTGGATTTTATTAAAAAAAAATAAAATCTCCTTAGTCCTCCTCATTGTCGGTATCCAATAATCTGTCAGATGGAGTTCCCACAGGGCGAAACAGAGAATTAAAATTCCATTTATAGAGGTGTTTACAAAAGAAAATAAATATTACCGCTATTATAAGAAAACTCAGGTTAACTCCCATTACATTCAACGGTTCCTCAGAGGTAAAAAGGGAGTGTGTCTGGAGCGCGGCGGCTTCGTAATTAAAGAAAACGGCGGCGTAGAAATTGGTCGCAAAATGAACCCCCAGCGCAAGATCCAGAGAGTCGTCCAAGGCGGTAAGTAAGCCAAGAAAAAGCCCGGCCTGAAAATAATACATCATCATGGGAGCATATCCATAGGTTTTTACCTCCGGATTCAATGAATGGATTCCTGCGAACAAGGCGGTTGAAATCAATAAGGCAACAATTTTACTCCCTGACATAAAACCCAATCCCTGCATCATCCATCCCCGGAAAAACAATTCTTCAAAAGAAGTCTGCAGTGGAAGTACAAAAAATGCAATCACCAGGAGAATTACAAATTGCATGCCCGCAAAGTGAAACTCGTAAATTTCCGGATCTGAAAAATAAGAATAACTCTCCACCACAATACACAAGAACAACCAGGCTGAAAATCCAAACCCGATTTTCCTCCAATTTAACCTTCCCGAATAGCTAATCAACGTCTGCCAGGGCCTCCGGTGAAACAACTTGGTAGCTGCACAGAGAAAAATAAGTGCCCCTGCAAAACTCAATAACAGTAAAAATAACCCCAGGTTGGCATCCAATCCCAATACACTAAAATCGGCAGTTTTTTGAAACTCATCTATGCTCACCCCCTCTTTACCTGAATTCATCTGGAGCAGGGCCGCAATCCCGAGTGGCAATTGCCCTATAAAATACCCAACCATTACCGCCAACAATACTACCAGATAGCGCCAATAATTGTTCTTACCCCTGTAGGGCGCTTGAAAAAATCCATTGTGTTTGCCGTTCATTGCGCGCGATTTAAATTATTTTTTGAAGAAAATTAAAAAATGGTGATTACTCCCGGAACTCAAATAGGGCCTATTCTCCTCCTTCCACCTATTGGGACTTTAAATAAATAAACGAGGACTCTATTCAACATTTATAAAATGAAGTGAGTTAATAATTTTGAATAAGTCACGGGAGTAACTATTTTTGTGGATCAAAAGTACAAACAATGAATCAAAACTATAAGCACAAGGGATTAATTCTGGGACTCTTTATCTTATTTGCAGCCATGAGCAGGCTACTACCCCACCCTCCAAATTTCACAGCCATTGGAGCCATCGCCCTTTTTGGCGGTGCTTATTTTTCCAAAAAATGGTTGGCATTTCTGGTGCCTGTGTTGGCCGTCTGGATTACCGATCTCATTTTAAACAATGTCGTCTATGCAGCCTACTATGAAGGCTTTGTATGGATTAGTAAAAACTTACTCTTTACCGGGCTTGCCATTTTACTAATGGTACTGTTGGCGCGATTTGTTCTCAAAAAAATTAATCCCGGCAGAGTGATAGGAGCCAGCCTTGCAGCCTCTGTCATATTTTTCCTGGTCTCTAATTTTGGAGCCTGGGCCGTCGGGACCATGTACCCCCTAAATATAGGTGGTTTGATTGCTGCATATGTTGCCGGATTGCCGTTCTTTTTAAATACCCTGGCAGGAGATCTTTTTTTCTGTGGAGTGATGTTTGGCTCCTACGCACTGATTAGTAAAACGGCACTTATTCCCCAGCAGGTAAAAAGATAATCACTTGAGTACCCAGAAACTCATAAAGGGTGAGGACTACACCATTGAAAACGGCCTGTATGTCTTCACTGAAAGATACCACCTGAAAAGAGGGTACTGCTGTAAATCCGGTTGCAAAAACTGTCCGTACCCTCTGAAAAAATCGCAACCCCGCCAGAGAAAAATAGAATAATAGAGTAGAAGTTACCTTTTTTTTAAAACCTCGGGAATTGCAGGTAATTCGAATTGCCCAAATACCGGCTCCTGTGGGAATTTCGGACTTCCTCCCAAACCTATTTTGTTTAATATTAAAAAAATTGTAATTTAGTGGCAATAATCGAAACTGATCGATTGTTATCCCTGAATATATGGTAAAATTTAAAGCCGGTGATAAAGTATAAAATAATTGCATTTATTCTCCTTTTAGCAATGAGTAGTCCTCAAGTGTACGCCCAGAAAACAGCCTTGTTCTACGACACCGAAAGGCATTTTAAAAAGGGCCTGGAATATTTTGAAAAACATTTGTTTGGTGCGGCGGTTCACGAATTCAGGATGGCACAAAATATGGATTTTCCCATTCATCGGGAGGGCATTCCATTGCTCGATGCCAAAGCTCAACTCATGGAAGCGGCCTGTCTCATTCGATTAGGGCTCCCGGAAGGGGAACAAAAGATGACCAAATTCCTGCGTGAAAATCCCAATAATCCGGTTGCGGTTGAAGCCATATTAGAAATCGCAAACTACCATTACAATAAAACCAACCACCTGGAATCCATCAGGTTTTACGAAATGGTGGATATGGAAGACCTTCCGGAGTCTCTTCGTTCAGAAGCGTCATTTAAAGCAGGATACAGCCACTTTACTCAACGGGAATTCACTCGCGCAATCGGTTATTTTTTACCCATCTTAGACATTAAAGATATATACTACTACCCCTCCAATTATTACTACGCCATGAGCAATTATTACACGGGGAGGAGTGATCTCGCTGTTGAGGGGTTTCGCAAAGTCGAATCATCCGGTTATTACGGCAAACTGGTTCCTTTTTATGTGGCCTCTATACATTTTTCCGACAAAAACTACGACAGGGTAATTAGTTATCTCACCCCCTATGCTGAGGACGAATCCAATCGGTATTTTACAGAAATGAATTTGCTTTTGGGACAGTCCCATTTTGAAAACGAAAATTACGCTGAAGCGGCAGAATACCTCGGCAAGGCTGTAAATGCAGGTGGTGTTGTCGACCGAAACATCAGGTACCAACTCGGTTATTCTCTTTACCGACAAAATAAATTCACAGAAGCTAAACCGCACCTCCTCTATGTGGCAGGGGATTCGGATAAAATCAGCCAACACGGCAATTTCTATCTCGCAGAATGTTACATTGAATCAGGGGATTATGAATCTGCCAGAAATGCTTTTGCCAACGCCTTGCGACATGACCTAGTGAATGCAATCACAGAGGAAGCGAGATTTAATTACGGTAAATTAAGTGCTGAGCTTCAATACGATCGAGAGGCAGTGAATACCCTCGTATCTATTCAACCGGGTTCTGTTTACTACGCACAGGCGCAGGAAATTCTGGGAGATGTATTGCTCAACAGCAGAGATTATGAGCGGTCCATTGAAATTATCGAAAACATCGAATCACCTGCTCCGACCATCAGAAGGGCTTATCAAACAGTGACCTTTAACCGCGCCGTCCAACATGTTGTCGACAACAAGCTCAATGAGGCTAGAGTCCTTTTCGACAAGTCTCTTTACAATCCACTCAACAGTTCTTTGCGCGCTCAGGCGCTTTTCTGGAAAGCTGAAATTTCCCATAGGGACAGAAAATTTGAACAGAGTATAGAAGAATTGAACCAATATTTTTCCATAGCCCGTGGAATAAGAGATTTGCCGGAAAATTCGAGCATCCCGGTGGCTAACTATTTACAAGGGTACAACTACCTCAAAATCGAGAGGCATGAAGTGGCTCTGGGCTTTTTCCAGGAGGCAGTATCCTCTATCAGGTTGAATACCGTAAACATTCAAGATCCCTATCTGAGAAGAATAGTATTGAGTGACGCCATGTTGAGAGCGGGAGATTGTCTTTTTAAGAACAACCGCTACAGTCAGGCTCTCCGATTTTATAACGATGCCATTGAAATGAGAGTCGGAGGCTACGATTACGCCATTTTTCAAAAAGGAATGATTTTGGGCCTGACCAATAAACCTTTCGACAAAATTGTACTACTGGAGGATTTGGTGGCCACTCAGCCCCAGTCTACTTATGCAGACCACGCCCTTTTTCAATTGGGAATTACTTTTCAAGAAATGGGCAGAAGTGCGGAGGCGGTAAACGCTCTCGATAGACTGATCAAAAATTACGGCCAAACCTCTCCCCTGGTCAATACAGCACATCTCAGACTCGGCCTGATTCACTACAATCAGGGCGACAATGCCAACGCCATGCACCACTACAAACAAGTTTTTGAAAACAATCCGGATAAAAGGGAAGCGCAGGATGCATTGGCAGCACTTGAAGAAATTTATGTAAACGACCTGGGGCAGCCCGAAAAGTATTTTACGCTGGTAGAAAATATTGGTGTTATTGACTTTTCGGATTTTGCCAGAGACTCGATTACGTACAGAGCGGCTGACCTTCAGTATATGGCGGGCAATTGCGAACGAGCCATTCAGTCCTATGGGGCCTATATTTCACAATTTCCCAGAGGGACCTTTCTAACAGAAGCCTTTTACAATAGGGGCGAATGTAATTCTATCCTCAGAAACTGGAACCGTGCACTGAACGATTACGAAAGTGTAATATCGAGAGGTACCGGAAATTATTACATCCGGGCATTGGAAAAAGCGGCTGCCATAAGCTATCACCATTCAGAGGACTTTCAACGGGCTCTTACTCACTACACCACCCTCGAGTCACGCGCCACTTCAAATGATCAGCGATTTGAAGCGCAAATGGGCGCCTTGAGATCGGCCTACCGGATCCGGCACAAAGAAGCTGTAAACACCATGGCTGCTAAAGTCCTCGACAATCCGAGAGCCGGAGAGGACCAAAAGGCAGCAGCACACTTTTTTAAAGCCAAAATTAAGTTTGACGAAAAACTCTTTTCCGATGCATTGGAGAGTTTTAATGCTGTAACCAGATTGTCAAATAATGTATATGCTGCAGAATCGAGGTATCGGATAGCGAGCATTTATTTTTTGAACAATGAAATTGAACTCGCAGAAAATCTCGCCAGGGCCGCCGTGCAGGAAAATTCCAATTATCCCTTGTGGGTAGCCAGGTCACTGGTATTACTTTCAGATATTTTGGTCATCCAGGGCGACAATTTCAACGCTCGTGCAGCACTGGAGGCAGTAATCGAGCACTTCGATGAAGATCCGGAATTGGTCAGTGAGGCCAGGGAGAAACTCAATCGAATTAAACAATTGGATGCTGAAGCTAAAGAAGCGGAAAGCCGGGAAGGAGAAGGAGATGAGATCAAAATTGAAAAACCGTAATATTTTTTTAAAGACAAGCTAAAGTAATGAGTAAAATATCCCTGAGTTTATTGTGGTTTGCCTGCACCCTTGTATCGTTTTCCACATTATTCGCGCAAGAACGCGATCTGCCCGCAGAACAGGTAGAGGTGATCAGGAGCTTTGAGGCCCGGTTGATGGACGCTGAAAAACTCAGACTTTCCCCTACTTTACCTGCTGCCGATACCCTGAGTGCCTTGACTTACCAATATTCGCTCACTGCGAGACCGCTGGCTGTGGAATACAGTGAACCCAACATCAGACCGGTGGGGATGCGCACCGAATCGCTACCCCAGCCCTACAACGGATTTATCAGAGCCGGCTACGGTTTTCCCAATTCTCCCCTGCTCGAAGCGGGCTATCACCTGCACAACAGCGACAATCTCTCCATGGCCATTACAGGAAGACACCTCTCCGCCAAAAAAGACGACATCCCCAATCAAAAGTTCAGTGATACTCAGGTGGCGCTCTCCGGTCAATACGTGTTGAGTCCTTACCTAACCGTAGCCACCGACGCCTCCTATGAAGTAAACGATTACTATTATTACGCCCTTCATT